>JALHLN010000119.1 GCA_022844545.1 Burkholderiales bacterium
GGGCTAGATCACGCTTGCCCGAAACCCGGGACGGTGAGCTGGTTTTCCAGCTGCCGTTCTCGGCACAATGCGGTCACGTCATGAACCGTCTCGCACCCTTGTTCTCGCCGCTCCTGCACGATGCACGCGCGCGGCCGGCCTGGCGCGCGCTTCTCGTCGTGCTGATCGTGATCGTCGGCTGGTTTGCCTTTGGCCACCCGCAGCAGCCGTTCTCCGAGATGGAGGGCGGCGACAAGCTCAACCATCTTCTGGCCTTCCTGGCCCTGGGCGTCGCCGCCTCGTTCAGCCTGGCGCCGGGCTGGCGCGCCTCGGCGCAGGCCGCGGCCGGCTTGCTCCTGTACGGGGCTTTCATCGAGGCTGTGCAGACGCAATTGCCGCACCGGGAGGGCGACTGGCAGGATCTGGCGGCCGACGCCGTGGGCCTGCTCTGCGGACTGCTGCTGGCCGCGGGGCTGCGCCGCGCCAGCGGCCCGGCCAAGGCCTATCCGCAGACCCCGGTATAGCCGCAGGCCGTGCAGTAGTCGCAGCCGTCCTTGCGGATCAGGGTCTTGTTGCCGCATTCCGGGCAGGCGGCGCCGGCCATCACGCGCGCCTCGCCGCGCGCCGGGGCTTCCAGGATTCCCATCTGTTGGACCGGCGTGCCGTTCTCGTTCAGCAGTCCCAGCATGGCGTAGCGGTGCAGGATGAGGCGCGCGACGTAGGACACGGTGGAGGGGAACGTCTCCTGCTTGCGGCTGCCGGGAACGAAGGCGAGGAAATCGCCCAGCGGTTCCGGGAAATCGAGCAGCTTGCGCAGCTTCATGCCGATCCAGGCCGGATCCATGACGCGCATGTCGAGCGACAGGATCTTGCACAGGCCGTCGAGCGCGCGCGGGTATTCGCCCGCGAGCCACATGGAGTAGGGGCGGGTCACCCCGTCGGGAAGCGTGATTTCCTTCAGTCCAAGGACGAAATCGTCATGCGTCCTCGGGTTGAGGACGTCCACCGTCCAGGACATGGTGCCGTCGGTGCCCGTCTTGGGCTCCTTCAGGCTGAACATCGCATCCAGCACCGGCGTTTCCGCCTCGCGGAAGGCCTGCAGCTGCTCCGCGCGCCAGCGCACCAGCTGCGCGAACGCGGACACGATGGAGGGCATGCGTTTCTTCTCGCCCGTGGGCGGGAAGGGCATGTCGAAGGCGTCGTCGCCCGCCGCCTTGGCGAGCGTCTCCAGCTTCAGCTTCAGCCACCCCGGATCGTTGGCGCGCATGTCCATGGACAGGGTCTTGGCGAGCGCGCCCAGTCCCCTGGGCTGCTCGCTGCCGTTGACCCAGACCTCGAACGGATGCGGCTTGCCGTTCTCGACGTGGCCGACGAACACCGCGAAGTGGTAGGAAGGGTGCTCCACCATGTAGGTCCAGGCGAGATTGCCGGCGGCGAGGTCCGGGCGCCCCGGCCAGCGCAGGCTGGCGAGCACCGGCTGGGGAACGGACTTGATCCTGATGCGCCGGTTGCGGTCGTCGTCCCGGAAGTCCTGCGGCTTCATGTCAGCGGGCTTTTCCACCGAGAGGATGGAGCCCAGCACCTTGTTCGGCCGGTAGGTGGCCAGGCCCTTGAGGCCCGCCTTCCAGGCGAAACTGTAGAGGTCCTGGAACTCCTCGTAGGGGTAGTCCTCGGGCACGTTCACCGTCTTGGAAATGCTGGTGTCGATGAACGGTGCCACCGTCGCCACCATCTGCGCGTGCGCGGTGGCCGATATCTCGAGCGCGGTCACGAAATACCCGGGCAGCTTCGTGGTATCGCCGCCAGCAGCCTTGAACATGCGCCAGGCGTGGTCCTCGACCGGGAATTCCTTCAGCGAGCCATCGGGCATCCGCTTCTTCCTTGTATACACCCAGGAGAACGGCGGCTCGATGCCGTTGGAAGCGTTGTCAGCGAAGGCCAGCGAAATCGTGCCGGTGGGGGCGATGGACAGCAGGTGGGAGTTGCGGATGCCGTTCTTCCGGATCAGGGCTTTCAGTTCCTCCGGCAGGCGCGCGGCGAAGCTGGTGCCGGACAGGTACAGGTCGGCGTTGAACAGGGGGAACGCGCCGCGCTCCTTCGCCAGCTCGGCCGAGGCGCGGTAGGCGGCGTTGCGCATCGCCTCCGAGATGCGCGCCGCCATGGCGCGCGCCTCGTCGGTGTCGTAGCGCAGCCTGAGCATCGCGAGCGCGTCGCCCAGCCCCGTAAAGCCGAGGCCGACGCGTCGCTTTGCCATGGCTTCCTTGCGCTGCTGCTCCAGCGGCCAGGCGGTGACCTCCAGCACGTTGTCGAGCATGCGGATCGAGACTTCGACCACGGCGCCGAAGCGCTCGAAGTCGAAGCGCGCCTTGTCGCCGAACGCCTCGCGCACGAAGGGCACCAGGTTCACCGATCCGAGGCAGCAGCAGCCGTAGGGCGGCAGGGGCTGCTCGGCGCAGGGATTGGTGGCCTCGATGGACTCGCAGTAGTTGAGGTTGTTGTCGCGGTTGATGCGGTCCAGGAACAGGATCCCGGGCTCGGCATGGCTGTAGGTCGAGCGCATGACCTGGTCCCAGAGCTCGCGCGCGCGAACCCTGCGATACACCCACATGCCGTCGGCACGTTGCGTAGATCCTTCCTTCAACTGCGCCGCATTGGGCCTGGCCTTGTGCGCCAGCTCCACCTCGCCGTCCTTCTCCACGGCACGCATGAACTCGTCGGTGACGCCCACCGAAATGTTGAAATTGGTGAGCTCGCCCTTGTCCTTGGCGTGGATGAAGTCCTCGATGTCCGGGTGGTCGCAGCGCAGCACGCCCATCTGCGCGCCGCGGCGCGCGCCGGCGGACTCCACCGTCTCGCAGGAGCGGTCGAACACGCGCATGTACGACACCGGGCCGCTGGCGCGCGAGCGGGTGCCCTTCACCTCGGCGCCCTTGGGGCGGATGGAGGAGAAGTCGTAGCCCACGCCGCCGCCGCGGCGCATGGTCTCGGCGGCCTCGGCAAGCGCGGTGTAGATCCCGGCGCGGCCGTCCACGACCTCGGTGATGGAGTCGCCCACCGGCTGCACGAAGCAGTTGATGAGGGTGGCCTGCATCTCGATGCCGGCGGCGGAATTGATGCGCCCGGCGGGGATGAAGCCCTCTTCCTGCGCGGCGAAGAAGCGCTTTTCCCACAGCGCGCGCTTCGCCTCGGGCTCGACCTGGGCGAGGGCGCGCGCGACGCGCCGGCGCACCTCGGTCATGGAGGATTCGTCGCCCTTGGCGTACTTCTCCAGCAGCGCCTCGCGGCAGATTTCCTGGTCGGGAAGGGTGGCCGTGGCGCGGACCGTGGTTTGGATCGGAGTGTCGGATTCGCTCATGGTCTTATTTTTGGTCTCACTTGAAGTGTCGCGAACAATGCTTTGATACTAAAGGTTGTTTGCCCATGGCGCGAGTCACTAGATGTAGTAGGAAAAGGTGCCACCGGGCCAGGCCCGGATGCTCCACTGCGTCAATCGCTTACAGATTTGGTGCGATGCACCATGCCCGGCGCTGCCGGGGCCTCCCCCACCTAGGGCTAGGGGGTGTTCAAATGTACAGTATCGGACCCGGCCCGACTAGGCCGGCTGCGGCGCGGCCTGTAAACCACCCTGGAGACGGGCCTGCTTGAGGACGTCGGCGACCTCGGAATGGCCGAAGCGCAGCGCCAGTTCCGCCGGCGAGTCGCCGTCCTTGGTCACCAGCGCCGGATCGGCGCCGTTGCGGATCAGCAGCTCGACCATGCGGGTGTTGCCCTTCATCGCGGCGTAGGCGAGCGGGGTGTAGCCGTTTTCGTGCAGCAGGTTGCAGTCGAAATTCATCTCCAGCACCTTTTGCGCGTACACCAGGTTGCTCTTCTCGATGGCGTAGAACAGGGCGCGCACGCCTTCCGGACTGCGCTCCTTGGGCTTGGTCTCCAGCCCGGTGGGCAGCAGCTTGACGACGTAGTTGATGAGCGAGATGCCCACCATCGCCACCATGGCGAGGATCAGCGGAATCTTGGAGACGTTCAGGTTTTCGGCGATGGTCTGATCGAGGTTCGCCCCCAGCACCAGCAACACCACCGCGAGGAAGAAGAAGAACTTCAGGTAGAAGAACAGGCCGATGACGATGCCGCAGCCCAGCACCGCCAGCAGGTAGTTGCGGTTGATGCCGTAGTCCTCGAGCGTCTCAGCGGGCAGGTTGGCCAGCACCGCGGTCAGCGCGATAAGGGCGAAAAGCAGCACCTCGCGCACCCGCATCCGCGTCAGAAGGTCGTCTTTCTCGATCGTTTTCTGGATGGCCATCTTGTTCTCCCTTGCCGTAACCCCTGATTTTCAGGGGGCCGGGAGAGGAAGGCAAGTGGGCGGCGTGTAGAATCCGGCTCGATGTCCAAGGCCTTCGTGCGCGAACTTGGCAACCCCGGCGAGGACGCCTTCGACGACGAGCAGGCCGAACTGCAGGCCGCCGGGACCGCGCCGCCTCCCGGGCGCAACTACATCACCCCTGCCGGCTTTGCACGCATGAAGGCGGAGCTGCGTCAGCTGGTGGAGGTCGAGCGGCCCGAAGTGGTGCGCACGGTGTCCTGGGCCGCCTCCAACGGCGATCGCTCCGAGAACGGCGACTACCTCTACGGCAAGAAGCGGCTGCGCGAGATCGACCGCCGCCTGCGCTTCCTGATCAAGCGGCTGGAGGACGCCGAGGTGGTGCAGTCGGCCGGCCGCGACACCGACCAGGTGTTCTTCGGCGCCACCGTGGCGCTGCGCTCGGCGGCGCACGGCGAGCGCACGGTGACCATCGTCGGCGCCGACGAGGCCGAACCCTCGCGGGGGCGCGTGTCCTGGCACTCGCCGATCGCCCGGGCGCTGCTCAAGGCGCGCGAAGGCGACGCGGTCCTCCTGCGCAGCCCGGCGGGCGACGAGGAACTGGAGATCCTGGAAGTCCGCTACGATCCGGTTGAATAGCCTGCATAGGCCACCCGGGAGAAAATTCGCATGAGCGTGCTGAAGGAGTTCAGGGAGTTCGCGGTCAAGGGCAATGTCATGGACCTAGCGGTGGGCGTGATCATCGGCGCTGCCTTCGGCAAGATCGTGAGCTCCGTGGTCGAGGACGTGGCGATGCCGGTGCTGGGCACGCTGATGGGCGGCCTGGACTTCTCGGGGCTCGCCATCCAGGTGGGAGCGGCCACCATCAAGTACGGCAAGTTCCTGCAGACCTGCGTCGACTTCATCATCATCGCCTGGGCGATCTTCCTGGTCATCAAGCTGGTGAATCGCCTCAAGCGCGAGGAGGTCAAGGACCCCTCCGGCCCGCCGCCGCCGCCGCCGCGCCAGGAAGTGCTGCTGGAGGAAATCCGGGACCTGCTGAAGAAGGACTGAGAAGCCGCCGCGCTAGCGGAAGTCGCCGGCTTTCAGCAGGGAGAGTTTCTTCGGGTCGATGTGCCGCGCCAGCGCGGCGCGCACCTCCTCGGCGGTGAGCGCGGCGAGGCGCTTCTCGAATTCCACGTCCCACGCGAACGTGCGCCCGAGGTGCAGGTAGTTGGCGAGGCGCGCCGCCAGCGGCCGGTCCTGCGAGCGCGCGACGCGGCGCGCCTCCAGCAGGCCCTTCTTCGCCGACTCCAGTTCGGCGGCGGTGAACCCCTCCCGCAGCGCCCGCGCGATCTCCTCCCGGAGCGCGCGCTCGACGCGCTCCCGGTTCTCCGGCGCATAGATCGCCGAGACGCCGAAGCGCCCGGCCTCGTCCTGCTGGCCGGCGCTGAGGTAGCTGTAGGTGCTGTACGAGAGGCCTTCCTTTTCCCGAATCCGGGCCGGCAGCCGCGCCCCGGAGTTGCCGCCCAGCAGCCAGTTGCCCAGCACCAGGGCGGGGAAATCGGCGTGGTCGTCGCGCAGCCTCAGGTTCAGCCCCGCGCGCAGCACCGCGTTCGCCTTGTCCGGCGTCGCCACCTGCTCCTCGATCGCGGGGCGCTCGAAGTGGCGCGACGGGATGCGCTTGTAGGGGCCCGGGCTCTTCCAGCCGCCGAACAGCTCCTCGACCAGTTTCGCCAGCGCGTCGGGGTCGAAGTCGCCCACGGCGACGAACTCGGCGCCGGTGGCGCCCACCAGTTCCGCATGGCAGCGGCGCGCGTCCTCTAGCGTCACCTGCTTCAGGTTCTCGATGCGCTCCTCGGTGGTGGGCGTGTACAGCCAGTGGCCGCGCGGGTAGGGACCGAGATGGCGCGACAGGCGCTCGGCGGCCAGCGACGCGGGGTCGCCGCGGCCGGACTCGGCGCCGGTCAGCGCGGCGCGCTTGAGCTCCTCGAACTCGGTGGCCGGGAACGAGGGCTCGCGCAGCATCTCCGCGGCCAGGCGCAGCGCCGCCTCCAGCTCGCCGCGGCGCGCGGTGAGGCTTGCGCCCTCGGTGCCCACCGAGACCGAGGCCTTGAGGCGATCGAGCGTGTCGCGGATCTCGGCGCGGCTGCGCTTCAGGGTGCCGCGTCCGAGCATGCCGCTCGCCATCGAGCAGGCGGTGGCGCGCGCCGCCTTGCTCGCCTCGTCGCCCCAGTTGAGCGACAGCTGCGCGACCACGTTGCCGCCGCGCGTCTTCCTGGGCAGCAGCGCCACCTTGATGCCGTTGGCGAGCGAGCGCCGCTGCACCCGAGCCTCGATGTTGGCGGGGGTGGCGTCGAAGGCTTCGCCCGCGTCCACCGTGGCGCTGCCCTTGTAGCCGGCGAGCGCCGCGGCCAGGTCCGGGCGCGGCGGGATCTCGGCGCGGTCGGGTTGCGCCGTGGGCACGAACGCGCCCAGCACGCGGTTGGCGGGCTTCAGGTAGGCCGCGGCGACGCGGCGCACGTCCGCCGTCGTGACCGCTTTCAGCCGGTCGCGATACAGGTACAGCAGGCGCCAGTCGCCCATGGCGTGGAACTCCGTCACCCAGCGCAGCAGCGTCCCCGCGTCCACCTGCATCTTGTCCAGGTCGGCGAGCAGGCCGGCGCGCGCGCGCTCCACCTCCTCGTCCCGGATCGGGTCGCCGGCCAGCTTCTCCAGCGCCGCGAGCAGCGCCTCGCGCGCCGGCGCGAGCGGCGCGTCCTTGCCCAGCACCGCGCCGAAGTAGGCGTAGCCCGGGTCATGCATCATGCGTTCGTAGCCCCAGGCCTGGCTGGCGATTCCCTTCTGCACCAGCGCGCGGTGCAGGCGCCCGGTGGGCGCGGTGCCGAGCGCCTGCACCAGGACGTCCAGCGCGGGATAGTCGGGGTGTGCGGCGGAGGGCACGCGGTACATCGCCGACACCAGCTGCAGGTCGCCGGTGCGCCGCAGCGTCACCTCGCGCTCGCCGTCCTGCACCGGCTCCACGGTGTAGAACTGCGGCAGCGCGCGCGCCGGGCGCGGGATCGGGCCGAAATGCTTCGCCACCAGCTGCAGCGCGCGCGCCTCGTCGAACCGGCCGCCGATGGTGAGCAGCGCGTTGTCCGGCTGGTACCAGGTGCGGTAGAACTCGCGCAGGCGCTCGATCGGGACCGACTCGATGTCCGAGCGCACGCCGATGATCGGGTTGCCGTAGTTGTGGGCGGCGAAGGCGAGGCGCTGCATGCGCTGGAACAGCACCCCTGACGGGCTGTTCTCGCCCATCTCGAACTCGTTGCGCACCACGGTCATTTCGCTGTCCAGGTCCGACTTGAGCACGTTGGAGTTGACCATGCGGTCGGCCTCCATGCCGAGGGTCCAGTCCAGGTTGTCGTCGCTCGCGGGCAGCGTCTGGAAATAATTGGTGCGGTCCTGGGAGGTGGTGCCGTTGTAGCGCGCGCCGCGGCGGGTGAGCGCAGGCTTGATGTCCGGATGGTTCTTCGTGCCCTTGAACAGCAGGTGCTCCAGCAGGTGCGCCATGCCCTTCTCGCCGTAGCCTTCGTGCCGCGAGCCGACCAGGTAGGTGATGTGCACCGTGACCGTGCTCGCGCTCGGGTCGGGCACCGTGAGCACGCGCAGGCCGTTGGCGAGGCGGTACTCGGTGACCCCTTCGATGGTGACGACCTTCTCCGGCGCCTGCGCGAGCGCAGGCAGCGCGGTCAGCAGGAGTACAAGCGCAAGCAGTCGACGCAGCATGTCAGAACATCCAGTCGAAAAGGTGCAGGGCGAGCAGCCCGGCGACGATCGTACCGAAGGTCACCCGGAACCGCCACGCCACCGCGATGGCCACGATGCCCGCGAGCAGGCGTTCGTTGCCCGGGGACAGGGCTAGGACACCCTTCTGCAGCATCAGTTCCGGGGCCCAGATGGCCGTGAGCACCGCCGCCGGAACATAGCGAAGAGCATTTCTCGCCAGCTCGGGCAGCTGGAAGCGCTCCGGCAGCACGAGGAACGAGGCCCGCTGCCAGAAGGTGGCCGCGGCGATGGCCAGGATCACCGTCCAGAGCATCGCGGCGCTCATGCCGGCCGCCTCGCCAGCCAGCGCTCCGCCGCCATGCCGACGGCGATGCCGACCACCGCGGCGAGCGCGAGGCCCAGGCGCAGGGGCAGCCCGTGGGCCAGCACGGCCGTGGCGCCGGCACTGATCGCCGCCGCGACCATCGGCCGCTCGCGCAGGAAGGGTACGGTCATGGCGATGAACGCGAGCGGCGCGGCGAACTCCAGCTTCCAGGCCGCCGGCAGCTGGTGGCCCACGAGCAGGCCGGCCGCGACCGCCGCCTGCCAGCAGGTCCAGATCGGGATCGACAGGCCGAGGAAGTAGTCGAACTTGCCCGGCGCGTCCGGATGCGTCGAATAGCGCTGCAGGAACAGGGCATAGGGATTGTCCACCAGCGCATACGACACGATCAGGCGCCGGTACAGCGGCTCGCCCATGAGGTACGGGCGGATCGAGGCGCTGTACATGAAAAGGCGCAGGTTGACGATGAACGCCGCCATCACGATCACCAGGGCGGGGGCGCCCTCGACGATGAGCTGCGTTGCCGCGAGCATCGAGGCGCCGGCGTAGATCAGGATCGACATCGCCATGGCCTCGAGCGGCGGGATGCCGCCGGCGGCCATCGCCACGCCGGTGACCAGGCCGAAGGGGCCCACCGCGATGAGCAGCGGCAGGCTGGCCTTCACGCCATGGCGGAACTCAGGGTGGAAACGAGGCACGGGAGGGCGATTCTAATCGCCCTCCCGCGCGGTCTTGCGGTACAGCTTGGGAGATCTAGGACTTCGGCTTGTCGCCGTGGCCGCGGTGCTCGCGGTGGCCCTTGCCCTTGTGCTGCTCGCCCAGGCACTTCTGCAGCTCGTCGCCGCGCTTGCCGGTGCAGGCCTCGTGCATCGCCTGGCGCTCGTCCATGCGCTTGCTCATGCGCGCCTTGCCCTCGGCCTGGCACTTCGCCGGGTCCGCGGCCTTGGCGCACATCTGCTCGCGCATGCAGGCGCGCCGGTCGGCCTTGTCCTTGCAGGCCGCGTGCGCGCCTTTCATCTGCTCGTGCATCCGGTGGCGGTCGCCGCCCTTGCCGTCGCCGCCCGCTGCGGGCGCCTGGGCGTAGGCGAGGAACGAGCCCGCGAGCAGGGCGGCTCCGATGGTGGTGAGGATACGGGTGCGGATCATGGTCTTGCTCCTTTTGCGTTGGATGACATATGCCTCAACGCACACCCTATCTGCTCGGCCGACGCCCTACGGTAACGCTGTGTAACCAGATGTTTCCTACGCTTGCTTGAGCATGGTGGCGCCGTCGGAGACCTCGAACTTGCCCGGGCCCTCGAGGTTGACGCTCTTCACCACGCCGTCGTCCACCAGCAGCGAGAAGCGGTTCATGCGCACGCCCATGCCGCGGGCGTTCAGGTCCAGTTCCAGCCCCATCGCCTTGGCCCAGTTCGCGCTGCCGTCGGCCAGGAAGCGGATCTTGCCGATCGCCTTCTGGTCCTTGCCCCAGTGCGCCATGACGAAGGCGTCGTTCACCGCCACGCACCAGACTTCGCTCACGCCCTTGGCTTTCAGGGCATCGAGGTTCTGCAGGTAGCTGGGCACGTGCTTGGCGGAGCAGGTCGGGGTGTAGGCGCC
>JALHLN010000120.1 GCA_022844545.1 Burkholderiales bacterium
TCGTCATCCGGCCCCGCTGCGCTGCCCATGAGGTGTTATGTGAATCGAAAAACGCACTGCCGGAAGGGCGGAGAACCTTGCTCGCCTCTTGACAGGTTTAAGCCATATCAACGTCCGCGCTTTGCCGCGCGGCGCGTAGCGCGTAGCGCTGAGGGACAGGCGTTGGCCAGGAACGCGCTATTGGGCGCCAGGAACGGAGACAAACCTATCCCGATATTCATAGGCTATACCTGTACGAGAACCACGCCAGAGCAAGGAAGAACAGAGCGAACGAGAATGGTATGGCAGAGACAAGCCACTTAGAAGTCGTAAAGCTCTCTGGGCCTGTTCGAACTGCTTCACGGCGCCTCTCGCTGAGATGAAAAGGCATCGGGATTCCGGGTGGAAAGTTCTTCTCGATTTCGACTGCTTTGCCGTGGAAATCGTCCATGAACTCGCTGGAGCGCCAACCGAGTCGCGTCCACAGCGCTCCAAGTACGACACCAGGAATGCAGAGAACGAAGAGTAGAAGTGTCTTATCAGGGAATGCTTTGGTCCCCACTAGTACACCGACCCACGCGGCTACGAGCACAGAACTGAGGACCAGAAACGTGTTGAGGCGGTTCCACCGGATCTGCTCGGAGTGCATGACGAGGGACGTCAGAACTTGGTAGATCTCGGACATCGCTACAGGTGAGCGCGGTTGCTCTGCTGAATCGGTCATGCGGATCTCCTCCTGTTGGGCGGAAAGACCAGCATCTGCCATCTGGCGCGCTAACGTCCCCGGCCGCCGGCACGCGCAACCAACGGCGGTTGCGGCGAGTTGGCGCCTGTGCGCGCGTCCGGGTGGGGTGGGCTGCTAGTCGACGTTTGGCGTGCCTGCACCAAGGATCCCCCGCAGTTCAGCTTCCAGTGCCGAGCGGGCACCCGGAATTTCTTTGTCGAAATACTCGGCTGCCTTAATCCAAACATCCATCTTTTCCTTAGTGAAATGCTCTGGACCGTGCCCAGTGTCATAGGTGACATAGACCCCAAACTTAATGACCTTACTTCGCATATTCCTGACGAATTGTTCTAGTTGCTGGCATAGTGCTTCAGGGAGCCAAATACGGTTCTTATCAAAAAACCGGTAAAAGTCAGCCGCCTTGTTCATGGCCGCGACGTACTTCTCTTTCTTTGATGGTTCGCCGGACCACTCTGCGAGGGAGATGAAACTCTGCGATGCCCAATGAGCCTCAACGAGAAGGCCATATAGCTCAGCGATTACCTCCGCGCGCCGTTCATGTAGCTTGGAAAATCGGACCTGGTGCTCGAGGGCGGCGCGCTGCAACTCGTGCTTCAGGTGTTCCGTAGTTGCCGAAGATGCTGCGCCCAATTCAGTCTTGAATTTTGCCAAATCCTTGGCTAGGACTTGTGATCCTAGAGACCTAGCTAGCCACCCGAGGACGAGCAGCAGCACTGCGTTCCCGCCAAGCGCGATTAGGATTGGCTGCCAGACGTCCATGAGCGGCGTCTAACTTTCACAGTAGGGGCGCGCCGCTTGCGGCGCGTCCCTCTCGACTATGCTGTCGGGCCTCATCTAGCGAGATGGCTCCACATATATCGGCTGCGGGTTGTAAGGATTGCCTGCACCGTATGGGTTGTTAATGCTGTCCGGAGAATAGGGGTTCCCGTATCGACCGTATGGATTGGAAGTAGAGTCCGGATCGTACGGATTGTTGCTCAGACGCCCGCGATAGTTGCCTTGGCTGTCATAAAGTCGCGGTGCATCAGTTGCGTAGGGATTCGTATGCGATCGGTTGCTGTATGGGCTGCCGTATGGGCTATAGGGATTCATGAGCCCGTCAGGCTTGTACGGACTACCTGCCCCATACGGGTTGTTTAAACAGCGCGGGTCGTATGGACAGTTCTGCGCTGTGGTCGTCGTTGATGCAACCACTAGAGATGCCGCAACAAGCAAGGCTGCCGGTTTCATAGTCGTTCCCTTTTCAATGAGGCCCAACGTTCGCAGCCAGCCGCGCGCGCCATGCGGCACAAGCAAGGCACGACTCCATTGCGCGCATCGGCCTGAAGTGCGAAGTTAGCCGCTTCTCTGCTCATCAAGTGCCTTCCTGAATGCCGCGCGCATTGCCTCCAATTGACCGGGAAGCATCTCCGTCATCGCCTCGGCCAAGCTCGAGTTGATATCGTCGTACACGACAGGGCCCCAGTATTCCGGAAGATCGTCGAACTGACTTCTTGTGAAGTCAAAGCGCTGCCCATCAATGCGATTGTAGAAATGACGAACTGAAGTGCCGTCCTTCTTGGGCACTTGAGTTCTCAATATCTCGCCGCCAAATGCGTCCGCGACGACTGCGGCCGTTGGAGCGCATTGCCCGTACGACAGAGGGGCGATCTCTGGCTTATAGCAAACGCTTGTTTCCAGCGACCAGCACTGTTCTAGAGCTTGCTGCACCAAGTCCTTCGTGTCCTCGGTAAGCGCCCTGACTTTGCGATCTGAGGCCCGAATGACTTCCGCAGAAAACGTGCTGGTGAAGGACAGCGTTTCAGATACAGAAGCGCGCCAACTGACCGTAACGCTGAATTGTCTACTGAGTCCATTGAACTCCCACACATAGTGGCGGGCGGGGCCGAGAGAGGCGGCGGTATGGTGAGCATCCCTCCTCTTGCCCTGTAGTGCACGATGCTTTCCGGTTTGTTGATCGATAAAATCCGCGTCAAGTGTCGGTTGGCCGTTGGCGTCCAGATCAGACCAATCCAAGCGAAGTTGAATCTGATCGTTGCCCACGACAAAGCTAGGGAAGAAGTGATTTGCGCTTCCCTGTCGGGTATCGAGAGTGCGAGTCTCACCTGTGTCGCTATACGTAACGACGATTGATTCGATGCTGTCAATTGGACGAATCGAGGCCATACGGTTCCCCGCGCCTAATGTGAGATCACCAGCATAGTTGCGGCATATCATGGCGATGTAAACCATCTGCAGCAATAGAATCAGTACGTAACGCGGCGTCGGCCCCAGACAATTGGCGGATTTTCGCCAACTCCTTGATTCTCAAGCTACGCCCCTTTCTGATCGGTGACGAGACCTCAACAATCAAATTCCGAGATCGGCAGGAGCCCCTCATAGAACTAGGATTGGGAGACGCCGCTGCACTTCGTAACGATGCACCAGGACCGGCTCTACGTGGAGCAGTTGCCGCCAGCTAACGCGGACGCCTAGACCCCACCGAGTTCTTCACAGAGGTCAATTAACGACACCGCCTCCACCCCCTCCGCAATCGGAAACCGCTCCACCCCGCCATACACAACACGGCGCTGCAGCGGCTTCACCGTCTCGCAAGCAGAATGAAACCCCCGCTCAACCTTTGGCGCCAGCCCGCGCTTGATCTCGATCGCCCAAGGCTTGCGCTCGCCGGGGCGCTTGAGAAGTAGATCAATCTCAGCCCCGCCAGAGCTGCGGAAGAAATACGCCTCCGTCCCGCCAGGCGCAGCGGCGATCAGCGACTCGACAGCCAACCCCTCCCAGCTCCCGCCCGCCACCGGGTGCGCGAGCAGGCCCTCGCGGCCCTCGATCCCGAGCAGCGCGTGCACCAGCCCGCAGTCGCGCACGTAGACCTTGGGCGCCTTGACCAGGCGCTTGCGGACGTTGCCGTGCCACGGCGCGAGCCGGCGCACGAGCAGCAGGTCCACGAGCAGGTCCAGATAGGAAGCGATGGTCTTGCCGTCCACCGCCAGGGCGCGGGCAAGCGCCGCGGCGTTGAGCAGGCCGCCCTGCTGGTGCGCGAGCATGGTCCAGAGCCGGCGCAGGGTCTCGGCTGGAATGCGCGGCCCGAGCTGCGGGATGTCCCGCTCGAGGTAGGTACGGATGAAATCCACCCGCCAGCGCAGGCTGGCGGCGTCGGAGCCGGCGAGCAGGCTTTCGGGAAAACCGCCGCGCAGCCACAGCGCCTCGAGGCGGTCGCGGCCGATTTCGCCGGCATCGAGGGGCGCCAGTTCCAGGTAGCGGATGCGCCCGGCGAGCGACTCGCTGGACTGCTTCAGCAGGTCGATCGAGGCCGAACCCAGCACGAGGAAGCGGCCCTTGCCCTGTCCGCGCCGCCGGCCGGCGTCGATGAGGCCGCGCAGGCTGCGGAACAACTCGGGCGCGCGATGGACCTCGTCGAGGATGACCAGCTTGTCCGCGTGCAGGGCGAGGTACTGTTCCGGCTCGGCCAGCTTGGCGCGGTCGGCCTCGGACTCGAGGTCCAGGTAGATCGAGGGCCGGGCCTTGGCCACCTCGAGCGCCAGCGTGGTCTTGCCGGCCTGACGCGGGCCGAGCAGGGCCACGGCCGGGGATTCGGCCAGGGCGGCGGCGAGGGCGGAGCGGAGGCGGCGGGGGAGCATCCGTGCAATTATGGAGTTTTATTCCAGAATTGCAAGGTTAAAAAAGAGCATGCCGGGCGCTAGAATCTCCCCATGAACAAGCTGCTTGCACTCATTGCCTTCATTCCCCTGCTGGCCCTCGCCCAGGCCGTCACCCCCGAAGAACGCCTCTTCGAAGCCCTCCACGAATCCAAGCCCCTCCTCGCCGAAGGCATCGTCCTGCGCGGCAGGATCAACCTGGACGCGCGCAACGCGAACGGGGAGACGCCGCTGCACGTGGCGATCGAGAAGAGCTACAAGGAGCTCACGGAACTGCTGATCAAGTCAGGCGCCAGCCTGACGGCGAGGACCAAGAACAGCGAGACGCCGCTGCACTACGCGGCGATGCAAAGCGACACGTTCTACGCGGAGCTGCTGATCAGGGCGAAGGCGGACCCGAAGGTGAGGAACGACGACGGGGAGTCGCCGCTGCAGTGGGCGATCCTGACGGGGAATTCGGACACCGCGCGCCTCCTGATGCAGGCCGGCGCGGACCTGAAGGTGAAGGACTTGAAGGGGAACACGGTGATGCACGCGGCGGCGGACGGGGGCTACGCGGGGCTGGTGCGGCTGCTGCTGGATCAGGGGGTGAGCGCGAAAGAACCGAACAGGGAAGGGCGGCTGCCGCTGGACATGGCGCGCGAGCGCGGCCACAAGGAAGTGGTGGAGATGCTGGAGAAGCTCGGCCGCTAGAGCGGCTTCAGGTCCTGCAGCAGCCGCGACAGCGCCACCGCCCGCACCCGCTCGGCCATGGGGTAGGTCTGCTCGCCGGCATGGATCACATCCAGCCGCTCCAGCTTCAGGTCCGCGAGCGCGATGCGCATGGACTTGGTGAGTTCGGGCTCGACGCTGCGCTTGAACTCGAATCCCAGCCGCCGTTGCCCGCGCACCACCAGCAGGTCGAGTTCGGCGCCGCCGTAGGTGCCGTAGAAATACGACTCGCCGCGCCGCACCCCGAGGCGCGTCTCCACCTCTCCCAGCGCAAATCCTTCCCAGGAGGCGCCAAGCTTGGGGTGGCGCAAAAGGGCATCCCGGTCCTCGATGCCGAGCAGCGAATGCAGCAGGCCGCTGTCCTTGATGTAGACCTTGGGCGACTTCACCAGCCGCTTGCCAAGGTTCTCGTGCCAGGGCGGCAATTGGCGGACGAGGAACAGCGAAGTCAGCAGGTCAAGGTAGCGCCGCACGGTCATGTCCCCCATGCCGAAGGAGCGCGCGAACTCGCTCGCGTTCCAGACCTGGCCGTGGTAGTGCGCGAGCATGATCCAGAAGCGGTGCAGCGTTTCCGCCGGCACGCGCGTGCCCAGTTGCGGCACGTCGCGCTCGAGGTAGGTGAGGATGAACTCGCGCCGCCAGGCCGCGCTGGCCGCATCGGAGCGGGCCAGGAAGGCGAGCGGAAATCCGCCGCGCAGCCAGAGGCGATCGGCTCGCGTGATGCCCGTTTCGTCCAGCCGGAGAGGCGTCAACTCGTGGTGGTGGATGCGCCCGGCGAGGGATTCCGAGCTCTGGCGCAGCATCTCGGGGGAGGCGCTGCCCAGCACGAGGAAACGGGCGGGCGCGGGCCGGCGGTCGGCCAGCACCCGCAGGTACGGGAACAGTTCCGGCCGGCGCTGTATCTCATCCAGAATCACCAGGCCGCGCAGGTCACGCAGCGCGAGCGTGGCGTCCGTCAGTTGGCGCAGGTTCTCCGGGTCTTCCAGGTCGAAGTGCTTCAGCGGGCCTTTGCGGCCACGTGCCAGTTCGCGGGCGAGGGTTGTCTTGCCGACCTGACGCGGTCCCAGGATCGCGACCACTGGCGCACGACCAAGCGCGGTTTTGAGCGCGGAGAGGTGGCGGAGGCGGTTCATGGCTGCCCATATTACCTTGAATATCCATCATGTAGTGATGAATATTCAAGGATAGGAATCAGCCCGGCGCCAGCCCGAACGCCTTCGCCAGCCGTTCGTAGGAGGCCACCCGCGACGGATAGTCCCCGGTGATGGTGAGGATCATGAGTTCGTCCGCCGCGTACTGCGCGGCCAGTTCCTCCAGCTTCGCCTTGCAGGTCGCCGCGCCGCCGAAGACGAGGCGCGGGCGCTGGCTGCGGATGTGGGCGAGCTCGGGCTCGGTGTAGGCGCGCGCCTCGGCCATCTCCAGCGTCGGCACCGGGGTGTCCAGGTTGTAGGCCATCTCGAGGCGCCGCAGGTCCACCACCTTGGCCATGCGCTCGGCCTCGGCATCCGACTCGCCGCAGATCACGGCGCAGCACAGCAGCGCCTGCGGCGTCTTTTCCCGCGCCGAGGGCGTGAAGTTGTCCTTGAAGTAGCGCATGACGACGTCGCCGCCCTGCGCGTTGATGAAGTGGGCAAACGCGAAGCGCAGGCCCAGCTGCGCCGCGAGCACGCCGCTGTAGTCCGAGGACCCCAGCAGCCACACCTGCGGCGCCCCGGGCCCCTCGGGCTGCAGGCGCACGCGCTTGGAGGGATGGTCGTCGGGCAGGTTTCCATCGAGGTGCCCGACCAGCTCCCACACCCGCTGCGGGAAATCATCCGCCGTGGGGAACTGCCCGCCGCCCACCGCGCGCGCGGTGCGCTGGTCCCCGCCCGGCGCGCGGCCGATCCCCAGATCCACGCGCCCCGGATAGAGCGCTTCCAGCATGCGGAACACCTCGGCCACCTTGAACGCGCTGTAGTAGGGCAGCAGCACGCCGCCGGAGCCGATGCGGATGCGCCTGGTTTCCGCCCCCAGGCGCGCGAGCAGCACCTCGGGGCAGGGATCGGCGAGCGCGGCGATGGCGTGGTGCTCCGCCAGCCAGTAGCGGTGGTAGCCCAGTTCGTCCACGCGGCGCGCGAGCGCGAGCGTGGCCTGCAGGGCCTGGGCGGCGCTGTGGCCGTGGATGATGGGGGACTGGTCGAGGACGGAAAGCTTCATTGAGCAACCTTCTGGCCGGCGAAGGCCCATTGTCGTGTGAAAGCCACCGCGATGGCGGCGGCGAGGCCCAGCGCGCCGACGGCGTAGAACCCGGCCACGAGGCCGAAGTAGTGCGCGACCAGGCCCATGAGCAGCGGCGTGCTCAGGTGCGACAGGCCCCAGCCCAGCCCGCCCAGGGCCATGGCGGAGCCCCGTTTCTCGACCGGCACCGCCTCGGCCATGGTGATCTGGAAATACACCGTCATCAGGCCCGAGCCCGCGCCCACCGTGAACAGCAGGAGACCCAGCGGGGCCCAGTGGGTGAACAGCGGCGTCAGCCCGACCCCCAGCGCCACCAGCATTCCGGCGTAGACCGGCCAGGGACTGGCCGGCCCGGTGCGGATGAACTTCGCCATGACCAGGCCCGCGGCGACCCCGCCCACCGCGCGCAGCGTGACCAGCAGGCCGGAGGATGCCTCGCCATAGCCCAGCGCCTGCAGGAGCAGCGGGTAGAAGGAAATGGTGAGCGAGAAGGGCAGCGCCGAGAGGTAGGCGCACATCACGGCGTAGTACAGGATGCGCGTGCGCAGCAGCGGGGCGAAATTGGCGAACAGGCCCTGGCCGGGGTCGCGCTTGCGCGCCGCCTGGGGCGTCCACAAGCCCATCACGGCCGCCGCGAGGCCGATGGCGGCGAGCATCCACAGCGCGGCCTGGAACCCGCCCAGCGCGAGCACGAAGCCCGCCGAGGCGTTGCCGAAGATGTGGCCGACGTTGGTGACCGCGTTCAGCCTCCCGGCCTGCACCCCGCGGTCCCCGGGCAGCTCGGCGGCGATGGACCAGTTGGCGGGCCAGAACGACGCGCGCGAGAGCACCAGCACGGCTTGCGCCGCCATCAGCTCCCAGTAGCCCTGCGCGAACAAGAGCTGCACCGCGGCCACCGCCATGACCAGGGCCGAGGCGATCATCACCCGCTTGCCGCCGAAGCGGTCCACGTAGGCCCCGCCGAGGACGGTGATCACGATCTGCGCGACGACCGGCGCGGAGAACAGCGTCCCGATCTGCGCCGCCGACAGGCCCTGGTCGTGCGCGTACAGCGGCACCACCAGCCAGGTCATGCCCAGGCCGTAGTTCCAGGTGAAGGAAGAAAGGAAGAACGGCAAATGCGGCATGGGCGGCCGATTATCGTCGCCGGGCGTAAGCTGGGGTTCCCAGTTTCGACCCATGGCCATGCGCCTCGCCCTTGCCGTGCTCCTCGCCGTCCTTGGGTTCCCCGCCCAGGCCCAGTCCACGTCCTGTTCCGCCCAGTCGCAGGCAGGCACCACGGCGCTGGTGGAGCTGTACACGTCCGAGGGCTGCGATTCCTGCCCGCCGGCGGACCGGTGGCTGTCCTCGCTGGGGGACAAGGGCCTCGTCCCGGGCAAGCTGGTCCCGCTCGCCCTGCACGTGGACTACTGGGACTACATCGGCTGGAAGGATCCGTACGCGAAGCCCGAGTTCACCCTGCGCCAGCGCTTGCACGCGCAGCTGAAGCGCTCGCGCCTGGTCTACACCCCACAGGTCATCCTGCAGGGGCAGGATTTCCGGGGCTGGGCGACTGGAGCCTTCGAGCGGGAGCTGGCCCGGATCAACGCCCGGCCGGCGGCGGCCCGCATCCGCCTCGCGATCGCCCCCGGGCGCGCCAAGGCCTTGGAGGTAGAGGCGGAGGCCGAGGTGCTGGACCCGGCCCAGCGGGCGGAGGCTGCCCTCTTCCTGGCCACCTACGAGAGCCGGCTGCAGTCCGAGGTCCGGGCCGGAGAGAACCGGGGCCGGACCCTGGCGCATGATTTCGTGGCCTTCGAGTGGCAAGGGCCCCTGGCCCTCGGCGCCGCCGGAAAATTGCGCGACCGGCGCTCGTTACCCCTTCTCCCAAAAGCCAATCCGGCCCATTCCGGAGTGGTCGCTTTCGTCCAGAACCGCGCCAGCGGGGAGGTCCTCCAGGCCCTGATGTTGCCGGCCTGTCCCCCCTGATTCGGGTATATTCCCTTCGGCCCGGCCATAAAAACAGCCTCTAGGGACAGGGACGGCGACATGCACGCAACCCAGATCCGCCAGAAAGACGGCATCTTCTATTTCGTCAGCTACAAGGCGAAGGATCTCCTCGCCAGGGTCCGGTTCATCAGCCGGTTCTACGGCGAGGGCGAGGAAATCGCCGCCTCCAGGGTGTCGCAGGACGACGACATCGCCCAGTTCATTTCCCGCATCGAGCGCACCGATTCGGCCTTCCAGCGCGGCCTGTCGCGCGCCAAGGTGCGCCAGCTCACCAATTTCTACGAGACCGCGGTGTCGCAGCCCGCGATCCCGGGCACGGTGCTGCTGTTCACCCACGAGAAGCTGCAGTTCCGGGCGAACGGGGACGGCTCGGGGAGCCTCTCGGAGCCCAGCGGCAAGTTCCTGATCATCGACGGCCAGCACCGGCTCGCCGCGCTGCACTTCTACAACCTGGAGCGGCCGCAGGACGCCGCCACCATCAGCGTGCCCTGCGTCATCTTCGACGGCCGCAGCGAGGACTTCGCCGCGGAAATGTTCGTCATCATCAATTCCACCCCGACGCGGATCAAC
>JALHLN010000121.1 GCA_022844545.1 Burkholderiales bacterium
TAGCGCTCGGCGTCGAAATGCTCCACCAGCGCCTGCATCCCCGGCGCCGACATGCGGGCGCGGATCGCGACCCGGGCGCGCAGCATGCCTTCGGCCAGCTGCGGATGCTCCGCCGGGTCGAGCGCGCTGCGCAGGCCCAGTTCGAAGATGGTCTCCTCCAGGTCCACCACCCGCAGCACCTCGACGATGCGCTCCTCCAGGTCTTCGGGTCCGGTGGCCCCGGCCGCGGCGTAGTCGACCCAGTCGGCGTTGAAGTCGAGCAACATCGAGCCGGTGCGCTTCGCCTCATTCAGCTGGAAGGCGCGCTCGGCGGCCGCAGCCGCGTCGCGATACTCGGCTTCCCGGACCGGGTGATGCTTCAGGCCGTAGACCAGGTTCTCGCGCACCGTGGTCGGGAACAGGTAGGCCGACGCCCCGACATAGCCGATGGCGCGGCCGGTCACCGCCTCGGGCGCCTTGACGATGTCGATGCCGCCCATTTCGATGCTGCCGGCCGTGGGCGACACCAGGCGCGCCAGGACCTGCGTCAGCTCGCTGGATCCGGAGGCCTGCGCGCCCAGGACCGCCACATGCTGGTCCAGGCCGACCTCGAAGGACACGTTCTCGATGATCTTGGTGCCGGCCTCCCCGGCCAGGCTGAGGTTGGAGACGCGGACGCTGCCGGATTCGGGCAGCGCGGGCGCCGCGATCACGGCCTGGGTCTCGGCCGGCGCCAGGTCCTCGATCACGAACTGCTCGATCACCTGGTTGTACTTGATCTGCGCCACCAGGCGCTCCTGGTCCCAGTCCATCAGGTCCTTCACCGGCGAGGGCAGGTCCTTGTAGGCCGCGATCACCGCCACCAGCGCGCCCAGGTCGAGGCGGCCCATGATCACCAGGTAGCCGCCCACCAGGTAGAACAGGAACGGCGCCACCTGCGACAGGAAATTGTTGAGGAACTTGATCATGAACTTGCGCTGGTAGAACTCGAAGCGGATGCGGAAGATCCGCCCCAGCCGCGCCGAAATCTCGGCGCGCTCGTAGTTCGAGGTGTCGTTGGCGTGGATCTCGACCGCGCCATCGGCGCTCTCGGCGATGCGTCCGGCGAGCTGGCGCGCGGTGAGCTGGCGCTCCTTGGCGAGCACCAGCAGGCGGCGGCGCAGCATCGGGATGACGATGGCCTGCACCGCGACCACCCCGACCGCGATCATGCCCAGGTAGACGTGCTGGTAGAGGATGAAGAACACCGCCGTGAGCACCTCGCCGCCGAGGAACAGCGGCGTGATGAGGGACTCGCCGACGAACCCGCCCAGCGGCTCGACCTCGTCCTTGACCATGCCCGCCAGCTCGGCGGACTTGGCGCGGCGGAAGCGCGCCAGCGGGAAGCGCAGGATGCGATCGAACAGCGTGTAGCGCAGGCGGCGCAGCATGCGCTCGCCCAGCCAGCCCTTCATGGTGTTGATCTGGTACTTGAGCAGGCCCATGACCACGATCAGCGTCAGGAAGGCGAGCGTCAGCGCGACCAGGTAGGGCACCTGGTGCATCGGGATGCCGTCGAAGACCTGCCAGCTGCCGCCGCCGAGGAACTCCGGCAGCCTGAACGAGACCAGGAAGAACGGCACCGTGGAGTCCGGGCCGCTGAAGCGCTTGCCCTGGATGGCCTCGTTGATGATCGTCTTGGGCAGATCCAGGGTGGCGAAGTACAGCAGCATCGAGGCCACCACCAGCGGAACGATGAGCAGCTGCTCCCGCCTGCTGTAGCGCAGGATGAAACCGTAGAGGGAACGTTCCATCGCGGCAATCATAGCCGCACCGGAGGCGGCTTGTGCAAACCGCCCCGGAACATGCGACAGTCCGTGCCATGGGGGGCAGGAACGGCGGCGGAGCGACCGATTTCAGCGTGCGCTTCTGGGGCGTGCGCGGGAGCATTGCCTGTGCCGGGCCGGAGACCGCGCGCTACGGCGGCAACACCTCGTCGCTCGAGGTGCGCTGCGGAAGCCGCCTGCTCCTGTTCGACGCCGGCACCGGCCTGCGCTATCTCGGCAACCGGCTCGCCGCGGAGGCGCCGCTGGACGCGGATTTGTTCTTCACCCACACGCATTTTGACCACGTCTGCGGCCTGCCCTTCTTCAAGCCTTTGTTCCAGCCGCAGAACCGCTTCCGCGTCTGGGCGGGGCACCTGGGCGGGCGCATGACGCTGAAGAACGTGCTGTGCGAGTTCATGATGTCGCCCCTCTTCCCGGTGCCGCCGGAGGTGTTCCGCGCCGACACCAGCTACCACGACTTCGCGGCCGGCGACGTCCTGCGGGCGGGCGACGCGGTGCTGCGCACCGCTCCCCTCAACCACCCGGACGGGGCCACCGGCTACCGCATCGAGTATGGCGGCCGCGCCATCAGCTACATCACCGACACCGAGCACGTGCCCGGGGCGCAGGACCGCAACGTGCTGCGTCTGATCGAAGGCGCCGACCTGGTGGTCTACGACTGCACCTACACCGACGAGGAGTACGCGCGCGGCGCGATCGTCGGCTGGGGACACTCGACCTGGCAGGAAGCGGTGCGCCTGTGCCGCGCCGCGCGGGCGAAGAAGCTCGCCGTTTTCCACCACGACCCGGAGCGCAGCGACGACGCCCTGGACGCGATCGGCGCCGAGGCGGCGAAGGCGATGCCCGGCGCCGTGGTCGCGCGCGAGGGAATGACCCTCTACGTGTAAATCAGGGACAGTCCACGATTTCCCGCCTGGAAAACGTGGACTGTCCCTGATTCGCCCACCGCCTCGGAGACGTCGCGCCGATTTTCTACTTGTACGGGTCGGCGGCGTCGCGCAGGCCGTCGCCGAAGAAGTTGAACGCGAGCACGATGATGAACACAGGCAGCACCGGCAGCATCAGCCAGGGGTAGAGCGCGACGACGTTGATGTTCTGCGCTTCGTTGAGGAGCACGCCCCAGCTCGTCACCGGCGGCCGCAGGCCCAGGCCGAGGAAGGACAACGCGGTCTCGCCCAGGATCATGCTGGGCACCGACAGGGTCAGGGAGGCGATCAGGTGGCTGGTGAAGCTGGGCAGCAGGTGGCGGCCGATCACGCGCCCCGGCGAGGCGCCCATCAGCACCGCCGCCTGCGCGAAGTCCTCCTCGCGCAGCGCAAGGAGCTTGGAGCGCACCGCGCGCGCGAGGCCGGGCCAGTCCAGCAGCCCGAGGATGATGGTGATGCCGAAGTAGACCCAGACCGGGCTCCAGGTCACCGGCAGCGCCGCCGAGAGCGCCATCCACAGCGGCAACTCGGGGAACGAGCGCACCATCTCGATGAAGCGCTGGATGACGTTGTCGATCCAGCCGCCGTAGTAGCCGGAAATGCCCCCGAGCACGATGCCGATGAGGAAGCTGACCGCGATGCCCAGCAGCCCCACCGTGAGCGAAATCCGGGTGCCGTAGATGATGCGCGACAGCACGTCGCGGCCGAGGCGGTCGGTGCCGAAGAGGAAGAAGGTGCCGCCCTCGGCGGGACAGACGAAGTGGAAGCTGCCCTTCACCATGCCCCAGAACTCGTATTCGTCGCCGCTGCAGAAGAAGCGCAGCGGCTGCACGCGCGACTCGTCGGGCTTGAACTCCCGCTTCATGGTCTGCAGGTTGAGCTGCATGCTGTAGCCGTACACGAACGGCCCGACGAACTTGCCCTCGTGGAACAACTGCACCTGCTGCGGCGGGGCGTAGATGTGGCGCGCATCGCGCGTGTGCAGGTCGTACGGCGCCAGGAACTCGCTGAAAAAGATCGAGGCGTAGAAGGCCGCCAGGATCCAGGCGGAGATCACCGCGATCTTGTGGCGGCGGAACTTCCACCACATGATCTTCCACTGCGAGGCGCGGTAGAAGCGCTCCTGCTCCGGGGTCAGGCGCTCGATCGAGTGCGGCTCGAACGGGTCCTTCGAGACGTAGTGCTCGATGCGTCCGGTCGACGCGCCGGAATCTGCGCCACTCATTTCGCGGCACCGCCCGTCAACCGGATGCGCGGATCCAGCGCCGCCAGCAGCAGGTCGGAGATGAACATGCCGATCACCGTCAGCAGCGCGAGGAACATCAGGAACGAGCCCGCCAGGTACTGGTCCTGGCTGCGCAGCGCCTCCAGCAGCATCGGCCCGGAGGTCTGCAGCGACAGCACCACCGCCACGATCGCCGAGCCCGAGATCACGCTGGGCAGCAGGTTGCCGATGTCGGCGATGAAGGGGTTGAGCGACATCCGCAGCGGGTACTTCAGGAGCAGCCGGGTCGCCGGCATGCCCTTGGCCCGCGCGGTGACGACGTACTGCTTCTGCAGTTCATCGAGCAGGTTGGCGCGCAGGCGCCGGATCATGCCGGCGGTGCCCGAGGTGCCGATCACGATCACCGGGATCCACAGGTGGCTGAGCACCGAGCCGAATTTGGCCCAGCTCCAGGGCTGGTCCAGGTACTCCGGATCCATGATGCCGCCGATGGACAGGCCGAACTGGACGTTGGCGAAATACATCAGCACCAGCGCGAACAGGAAGTTGGGCGTGGCGAGGCCGACGTAGCCGAAGAGGGTCAGGCCGTGGTCGCCCCAGCTGTACTGGTGGGTGGCGGCGTAGACCCCGATCGGGAACGCCACCGCCCAGGTGAACAATATGACCGTGAAATTCAGAATGAACGACAGCAGCATGCGGTCGCCGATCACATCCGACACCGGCAGGTCGTGCTCGAACGACCATCCCCAGTCACCCTGCAGCAGTCCGGAGAAGCCGCGAGGGCCGGGCCAGATCCCGACCCAGGTCGCGTACTGCTCGATGAACGGCCGGTCCAGGCCGAACTGCTTGCGCATGAACTCCACCCGCTCCAGCGCCGCCTTGTCGCCCTGGCTCTGCAGCTCGGCGATCTGGTTGGAGAGGAAGTCGCCCGGCGGCAGCTTGATGATCGTGAACGTGACGAAGCTGATCACGAGCAGCGTCGGGATCATGATCAGCAGCCGGCGGAGGGTATAGGCGAGCATCCTGCGCGTTACCGTGTCGTCGGGCGGGCCATCCGGCGACCTATTTCGCGAACCAGAACGTGTCCGGGCGGTGGATGCCCAGTAGGGCGCCCGGATCCCAGTTGTAGATCGCCTTCTCCGGCACGTTCCTGAGCGTGTTGCGCACCACCACCGGCTGCGACACGCCGCTGACGACGCCGATCACGTACTGCTGATCGCAATGGATGTCGAGCATCCGGTGCCAGATCCGGGTGCGCTCCTCGCGGCTCGAGGCCGCGCGCCAGGCGTTGCTCAGCTTCAGCAGCTCCGCCACCTCGGGCATGTCCGGCGCCTCGCCGTTCTTGCCGCTGGTCTCGAAATGCTGGCCGAACTTGGGCCATTGCAGCTGCTGCTGGCTGGTGGGCGCGAGCTCGTCCGGGCTGGTGTCGGCGCCGGCGAGGCCATTCTCGATTCCCGACCAGACCGACATCAGCGCCTCGCCGGAGAACACCCGGTTGCGCAGCGCCTCGCGCTGCAGCGGCTTGGAGAACAGCTTGATGCCGACCTCGCGCCAGGTCTCGCGGATCATCTCCAGCACGTCGGTCTGCTCGGTGGACTCGCCCGCGGTCTCGACGATGATCTCCATCGGCCGGCCGTCAGGGAGCCTGCGCAGCCCGTCGGAGCCGCGCTTCAGGCCCATTGCGTCGAGCAGCTTCTCCGCCTGCCTCTTGTCGAACTGCGCCCACCGGGTCTGGTACTCCTTGCGGTACAGCGGGCTCTCCGGCGCCACGGTGTTGTTGCCCTCCGCCGCGAGGCCGAAGTACAGCACCTGGTTGACCAGGTTGCGGTCGATCGCGAGCGACAAGGCGCGGCGGAAGCGCGGATCCCTCACCACGGTCCGCCAGACCGGGTCGTTCACGTTCAGGTTCGGAAACAGCGCGAAATGCGAGCCGCGCGCCGTCTTCCACAGCAGGGTGCGGTAGTTGTTGGTCTTCTCGCCCTTCTTGAGGAAGGTGTAGTTGTTGAACTGGATGTCGCGCGCCTGCAGGTCGGACTCGCCGGCGCCGGTCTTGGCGGGGATGAGCTTGCCCTCGGCCACCGCCAGCACCACGCGGTCGATGTAGGGCAGCTGGCGCCCGGCCGGGTCGACGCGATGGAAGTACGGGTTGCGCACCGCGACGAAGCGGTCCGCCGGCGCCTTGGTGGTGTTCACCCAGGGCTGCAGCGTCGGCAGGTTGGGGTTGTCGAACTGGTACATGTTGTCTTCGCGGTTGTGCGTCGCCGCCCAGCCGCGCTTCGCGGTCCCCTTGGCCTCCACCTCGGCAACCTTTTTGTTGTACTTGATGTGAAGTTGCTTGAGGTAGTGCGCCGGCCGGTAGATGAACAGGGGCGAGGCCGCCGCCATGCGCGGCAGGAAGTCCGGGTTGGGCTTGGACCAGCTGTAGCGCACGGTGTGCTTGTCCGGGTACTCCACCTTCGGCGGCTCGCCGTCCACCAGCAGGTCGCTGGGCGGCCCGGTCGGCGACAGCTCCTTGTTGTTGGCGACGTCCTCCCAGAAATAGCGGAAGTCGTCGATGGTGAACGGATGGCCGTCGGACCAGCGATGGTTGCGGCGCAGCTTCATGGTGAAGACGCGGTCGTCCTTCGCCTCGACGCTCTCCAGGATGTCCGGCACCAGCTTGAAGTCGCGGTCGTAGCCGACCAGGCGGGCGTAGCCGTAGACGACCAGCATGCGCACGTCGCGACTCCTGCCGATGAGCATGTTCAGGCTGCCGCCGTGCTGGCCGGGTTCGGCCCCCGCCGCCAGCTTCACCACCAGCGGATTCTCCGGCAGGCGCTTGGCCGCCGGCGGCAGCTTGCCGGCCTTGATCTCCTCGGCGAACAGCGGCGGGTCGATGAACTTGCCGCCCTGCGCCAGGATCGCGCCGGGCGCCGCGGCCAGCGCGAGCGCAAGGATGAAGCGGGCGTTCTTGATCATGCTCTGAGCTCCGAGACGTCCGCGCTTTCATGCGCGCGGACAAAGTGGTTGTCGCCGATGTCCAGCAGGCCGGCCTTCTCCGCGCCGCCGAGGCGGAACGGCGCCGGCCAGGCCCCCGGATCGGAGGCCTTGCCCTCCATCAGCGCCGCGAAATCCAGCTTGCGATCGAGGTCCGGGTCGGGCACCGCGGCGAGCAGCGCCCGGGTATACGGATGCACCGGGCGGCGGAACAGCTCGTCGTACGGGGCCAGTTCCACCAGGCGCCCGGCGCACATCACCGCGATGCGGTCGGCAATGTAGTGCACCACCGCCAGGTTGTGCGAGATGAAGAGGTAGGTCAGGTTGAGCGCCTGCTTCAGATCGAGCAGCAGGTTGAGCACCTGCGCCTGCACCGAGACATCCAGCGCCGACACCGGCTCGTCGCAGATGAGCAGTTCCGGGCCCAGCGCCAGCGCCCTGGCGATGCCGATGCGCTGGCGCTGCCCGCCCGAGAAGCTGTGCGGGTAGCGCCGCAGGTAGCGCACGTCCAGGCCGACCATCGTCAGCAGCTCCTTGGTGCGCTGGTAGCGCTCCTCGGCGTCGCCCACGCCATGGATCACGAGCGGCTCGGAAACGATGTCCTGCACCGTCATGCGCGGGTTGAGCGAGCTGAACGGGTCCTGGAACACGAACTGCACCTTGCGCCGGTAGGCGAACAGCTCGTCGCCGGCAAGCGACAGCACGTCGCGCGGCGTGCCCTTGTCGTTGATCACGATCTCGCCCGAATCGGGCGTCAGCGAGCGCAGGATCATCTTCGCGGTGGTCGTCTTGCCGCAGCCGGACTCGCCTACGAGGCCAAGGCACTCGCCGGCGTGGACATGGAAGCTGACGTCGTCGACAGCGCGCACCTCGCCGCCCGGCTTCCTGCCGAACAGCGTGGTCTTGCGGGTCTCGAAGCGCTTGACCAGGTTGCGCACCACCAGCAGCGGGTCGCCGTCGGTATGGGCCACGTGGGGGCGCACAGCGCCGGACACCAGGTGGTCGGTGACCGCCTGCACCTCGCGGATCGGGGTCAGGCGCTCGCCAGGAGCCATGTTGAAGCGCGGCACCGCGCGCATCAGCGCCTTCAGGTAGGGATGCCGCGGGTCGCGGAAGATGTCCTCCACCGCGCCCGCCTCCACCACCCGGCCGTGGTACATGACCACGACCTCGTCGGCCATGTTGGCGACGATGCCCAGGTCGTGCGTGATCATCAGCATCGCCATCCTGAACTCGGCCTGCAGCTGCTGGATGAGCTGCAGGATCTGCGCCTGGATGGTGACATCCAGCGCCGTGGTCGGCTCGTCGGCCACCAGCAGCGCCGGCCGGCACACCAGCGCCATCGCGATCATGGCGCGCTGCCTGAGGCCGCCGGAGAGCTCGAACGGGTAGGTGTGCTCGGCCTTGACCGGGTCGGGGAAGCCGACCAGGCGCAGCATTTCGATCACGGCATCGCGGCGCTCCGCCTTGCCCAGGCCGCTGCGGTGCAGGGCGAGCGCCTCTCCGATCTGGTTGCCGATGGTGTGCAGCGGCGAGAGCGCCGTCATCGGTTCCTGGAAAATGATCGAGATGCGGCCGCCGCGGATGGCCCGCATCGGCTCGCCCGCAGGATCGAGGGCCGCGATGTCCACCACGCTGCCCGGCTTCGCGGGGTCATGCAGCAGGATCTGGCCCGACTCGATGCGCGCCACGCGCGGCAGGATGCTCATCACCGCCTGCGCCACCATGGTCTTGCCGGATCCGGATTCGCCCACCAGCGCCACGGTCTTGCCCTGCTCGATGCGGAACGAGACGCCGTCCACCGCCTTGACGGTGCCGGCATCCACCTCGAGATAGACGCGCAGGTCGCGGACCTGGAGGACGTCCGCCATCAGGCGCCCGCGGCCGGCGGGTTGCAGAGCGAATTCAAGTCGTGGTCCAGCTGCATGGAACGCAAGTTCTCCCGCCGGATTTCCATCGCCAGCGGATCGCGGGCGCGGATTCCGGCCTCATCCAGCTCGAATTGGGTCGATTGCCGGCAGACCGTACGAGCCAAGTATAAGGGGAAAAATACGGGGCAATGGCGTCGCCGCCTCAGGCACGGGATCGGGCGCGCGCTCAGGTGAACAATTCCCCGGCGGCCTTCCAGCGCACCGCTGGCGTGCCCCGCGTGAATTCGAACAGCCGTTCGAGGAAATCCCACGCCGCCCCGTCGTGGCAGGCGTGGTGCGTAAGCCACCCGGTCGGTTCCGCCGCATCCGCTTGCCCGTTCCGCCTTGCCCTGAGATGCGCCTGCGCCATGCGCAACACCACCGCCTCGCCGGCGAATCCACGGCTGCCGCGCCAGTCGATGATGTCCACGTGCGTGTTGACCTGCCGCAGTCCCGCCGCCGGGAACTCCGCCCCGCGAGGCCCGTACTGGCTCAGTCCCCGCAGGCCCGCGCCGGCGAGCCCGGGCAGCAGCGCCCGGTCGATGCGGTTCCATGGCGGCGCCAGCACCGGCAGCATGCGCGCGCCGGCGAGCCCGGCGAGCCGTTCCCTCGCGGCCGAGAGCCGGGCTATTGCCTCCCCGGTGGCCACGCCCTCGGGGAATTCCGACTTCTTCGCCCCCAGCGCCGCGCGGTTGCGATGATCCGCCCCGTGCTGGATGACCGAGGTCATCGGGCCCATGGCGCCGAACAGCCCTGCCTCGGCGCCGGCGGGAATCACGGCCAGAGCGAGTGGCACGCGCGCGCGCTCCGCGAGGACGAGCAAGCGATCGAGCGCCGCGTCCGCGCGCGTCGCATCGTCGTCGCGCCACCAGAACGCGGCCTCGAGCCCGGCATCGGCCCAGCGCTGAAGCTCCGCGCCGAACGCCTGCCACGAGGCCTTCACCGCCCCGCCCACTTCGCCACCAGCGCCGCGCTCCGCGCGGCGCCATCGAGGTTGGCGAGCGCCGCCGGCATGCGC
>JALHLN010000122.1 GCA_022844545.1 Burkholderiales bacterium
TGGAAGCGGGCGGGATCGCGGGCGCGGCGGTCGATGCCGCTGCCGGCGCCGGAGCCGCCTTCGCCGGCGCGCCATCCGGCCTGAAGGCCAGCATCCGCAGCAGCGTCATGGCGAAGCCGGCGTGCTCGTCGGGCGCGAGCGGCAGGTCGGTGCGGCCCTGGATCGCGATCTGGTACAGAAGCTGGGTCATCTCGGGATCGAAGCGACCGGCAAGCGCCACCACGCGCTCGCGGTCCGGGTAATCCGCCTCCAGCGCCTCGGGCACCAGCTGCGCCAGCGACACGCGCAGCAGCAGCGCGGCGAGGTCTTGCAGCGCGGCGTCGAACGAGAGGCTGCGCGCCTGCATCTCGTCGGCGATCGCCATCACCTCGGCGCCCTCGCCGGCCGCGACTGCGTCCAGCAGCCGCAGCAGGTAGCTCTCGTCGATCGTGCCCAGCATCGCGCGCACGCCCTCGGCGGCGACACTGCCCGCGCCATGCGCGATCGCCTGGTCGAGCAGCGACAGCGCGTCGCGCATGCTGCCGGCGGCGGCCTGCGCCACCAGCGGCAGCGCCTCGGGCTCGAAGGCAATCTTCTCGGCTTCGAGCACCTTCGCCAGGTGTGCGGCGATGGCGCCCCGCGGCATCTGCTTCAGGTTGAACTGCAGGCAGCGCGACAGCACCGTGACCGGGATCTTCTGCGGGTCGGTGGTGGCGAGGATGAACTTGAGGTGCTGCGGCGGCTCCTCCAGCGTCTTCAGCATGGCGTTGAAGGCGTGGCCGGAGAGCTGGTGCACCTCGTCGATGACGTAGACCTTGTAGCGGCCGCGGGTGGGCGCGTACTGGGCGGTGTCGAGCAACTGGCGCATCTCGTCGACGCGGGTGTTGGTGGCCGCGTCCACCTCGAGCAGGTCGACGAAGCGGCCGCCGTCGATCTCCAGGCAGGCGCCGCACTGGCCGCAGGGCACCGGCGACACGCCCTGCTCGCAGTTCAGGCACTTGGCGAGGATGCGCGCCAGCGTGGTCTTGCCCACGCCGCGCGTGCCGGTGAAGAGATACGCGTGATGCAGGCGGTTCTCGGTCAGCGCGTGCTGCAGCGCCTTCACCACGTGCTCCTGCCCGACCAGGCTGGCGAAATCGCGCGGCCGCCACTTGCGGGCTAGGACTTGGTAACTCATGAACGAATTGTAGGCGAGCCTGACCCCGGCACTTGCAGTGTCCAGCTGTGGCTGCTTCCTTCCGGACCTGACCAGGTTCACCAGGCTGCAATGCGGGGGGGCCCGCCGCAGTCATTGTATGCGATCCGGCGCGCGCCGCCGGGGCGGGCTGGATGTAACCGATCGGTTACATTTGGCGCCGGGCGGGGCGGGATGCTGGCGGAGAGAGTGGGATTCGAACCCACGGTACGGGATTAGCGTACACACGCTTTCCAAGCGTGCGCCTTAAGCCGCTCGGCCATCTCTCCGTGCACGGCGCGCATTGTACACCCGCGCCAAAGGCGCCTAGCCGCCGCCCAGCAGGACCAGCTTGATCTTGAAGTAGGTGAACAGGATCCAGAAGATGAGCACCAGCGCCGGCGTCAGCGCCCAGATGAACCCGTCGGCCACGAAGCGCGGCGCGAGGAACCGCGCCAGCACGAAAACCGGCCGGGTCACCGTCGCGAGGATGGCGTAGGGAATGTTCTTGCGGTAGTTGGCGCCGGCGAGCAGGAACAGGATGCCCTGGCCGATGAGGGCGATGCCGGCCACCTCGGTCAAGGCCTTCAGGATGATGACGACGTCGAGCACGAAAGACCCGGATAACGGAGGTTCCCAAGATAGCATGCAGGGATGGCCGCATCCGCCGCGCGGTTGCGCCGCAGGCGGGGCGGGGCGAGAATCCGCGCATCGAATCCGGAGCCGGCAACGACCTCATGAACCTGCATGCCTGGAGCCACTTCTGCCGCGGCCGGCTGCTCGAGCGACTCGGGCGCGCCGGGGCGGCGGCCGAAGCCTACCGTCTCGCGCTCGAGTCCGACCCGCGCTTCGCGCGCGCCGCGGACGCCCTTGGCTACCTGCACGCCAGCCGCAAGGACTACGCCGCCGCCGAGCGGTGGTTCTCCGAAAGCGTGCGCCTGGCGGCGGGGAACGCGAACGCCTGGTTCAATCTCGCGTTCGTGAGGCAGGAGCAGGGCCGCCACGAGCAGGCGATCGAGGCGTTCTCGGAAACGGTCCGGCTCAATCCCGTGTTCGACCGCGCCTGGTACGGCATGGGCTTGTGCCATGCGACCCTCGGCCGGCACGAGGAGGCGGCCAAGTCCCTGGGCGAGGCCGCGACGCTCCAGCCCATGAACGGGTTCGCCTGGTACCAGCTCGGCATGGCCTACCACGCGCTGCGCCAGCCGGAAAAGGTCAAGGAGGTGGTCGAGCACATGTTCCGCTACGACCCGCGCATGACCCGCAGGCTGATCCACGATGCGGAGCGCGGCGACCTCGCCTTCATGGTCAAGGACATGGTCGCCTGAATCCCCGGGCAGGCGTCAATGAAAAGGCCCGCCGAAGCGGGCCTTTTGCGTTTCCGCGCCGGCCGCTGCTCAGTTGCCGCGCGTGTCGATGTCCCCCACCAGCTTCGGGTAGCGGACATGCTCGACGAACTCCTGCGTTTCCTTGTCGGGCGCTGCGGTGAGCAGGCTGACGACGAAGATGGCCAGGAAGCCCGCCGGCATGCCGAACACGCCCGCCGAAATCGGGTTCATCTTGAACCACATGTACTCGGCGACCGGCTTGGTGACGCCGATCAGGTCGCGCAGGAACGGATAGGTCGTGAACATGTAGTAGCCGCACACGCCCAGTCCGACCAGCATCCCGACGATCGCGCCCCACTTGTTGGCGCGTTTCCAGAATATCCCCAGCACCAGCGCCGGGAACAGGCCGGACATGGCGAGCGAGAACGCGGCCCCCACCAGGAACAGGATGTTCCCCGGCTTGAACGAGGTCACCCAGGCCGCGATCACCGCCACCACCAGCAGCAGCATCTTCGCCACGGTCACGCGCCGCGTGGTAGAGGCGTGCGGGTCCACCATCTTGTAGTAGACGTCGTGGGAAAGCGCGTTCGCGATCGTGAGCAGCAGTCCGTCCGCGGTGGACAGCGCCGCCGCCAGACCGCCCGCCGCGACCAGGCCGGAGATGACATAGGGCAGGCCGACCAGCTCCGGGCTCATCAGCACGATGAGGTCGCCGCCGATCTGGATCTCCGCCGATTGCAGGATGCCGTCGCCGTTGATGTCGGCGATGCGCAGCAGCGTCGCGTCCACCGCCTGCCATGCCCCCAGCCAGCTTGGGATGTCGGCGTGCTTGATGCCGACCAGGCTGGTGTACACGTCGTACTTGACGAGCACCGCCAGCACCGGCGCGGACATGTACAGCAGGCAGATGAAGAACAGGGTCCAGAACACCGAGTTCCTCGCCTCGCGCACGCTGGGCGTCGTGTAGTAGCGCATCAGGATGTGCGGCAGCGCCGCGGTGCCGAACATCATGCACAGCACGATGCCCAGGAAGTTGCGGCGGGCGACGTCGCGCGCCTCCTCGTCCTTGCCCGGGAACGCCTCGGCGTGCTTGCGCAGCGGCGCGGTATGCGCCGCCAGCCCCTGGTCCGCCCTCCACGCCTTGGTGGCCGCCTCGACGTCCGCCGGATAGGCGGCGAGCGCCTTCTCCGCCGCAGCCAGCTTGTCGGCCGGCCCGGAGGCCTTCAGCTCGGCCACCTGCTTCTCCAGCGCCGCCTTGCCCTCCGCGTGGCTCTTGGCCGGATCTTTCAGCGCGGCCCTGGCCGCGTCGCTGCGGCTCTTGGCGATCGCGCGCACCTCCGCCTCCTTGGGATCGGCGATGATCTTCTTCTCGACCTCCGCCAGCTTCTGCATCACCAGGCCGTAGTTCACGTGCGGCACCGGGTTGTTGAGGTGCTTCACGCCGAGCCAGATGATGGGGATCAGGTAGGCGATGATCAGGATGACGTACTGCGCCACCTGCGTCCAGGTCACCGCCCGCATGCCGCCGAGGAACGAGCAGACCAGGATCCCGCCCAGGCCCACGAACACGCCGACGCCGAACTCCAGGCCGGTGAACCGGCTGGTGATCAGGCCGACGCCGTAGATCTGGGCCACGACGTACACGAACGACGCGGTGATGGCGCAGATGACGCCCACCGTGCGCGGCACGTTGCCGCCGTAGCGCGCGCCGAGGAAATCCGGAACCGTGAACTGGCCGAACTTGCGCAGGTACGGGGCGAGGAACACCGCCACCAGCACGTAGCCGCCGGTCCAGCCCATGATGAAGGCGAGGCCGTCGTAGCCCGACAGGTAGAGCGTCCCGGCCATGGCGATGAACGAGGCCGCGCTCATCCAGTCCGCGGCGGTCGCCATGCCGTTGAAGAAGGCCGGCACGCGGCGGCCCGCGACGTAGTACTCCGCGACCTCCGCGGTGCGGCTCATGATGCCGATCATCGCGTACAGGCCGATGGTGGCGAACAGGAAGGTCAGGCCGATCGCCTTGCGCGACAGCCCGAGCTGCTCGGCGATCGCCAGCAGGATGACGAACGCGATGAAGCCGCCCGTATAGAAGGTGTAGTACTTCTTGAGGCTCTGGGTGAAAGCCTTCTGGCTGAACGCGGCTGCCTGGTTCACGACTCCTCCCCCTCATGTACGCCGTACTCGAGATCGAGCTTGTTCATGTAGTGCGCGTAGTACCAGATGATCGCGACGTAGATCGCCAGCGAGCCCTGCGCCGACATGTAGAACGCCACCGGCCAGCCCAAGATCGTGATCTCGTTCAACTCGCGCGCGTACCAGCCCAGGACGAAGGTAGCGACGAACCAGATCACCAGCAGCACGGCGGTGACGACCAGGTTCCTGCGCCAGTACTCCTTGTGCTTTTCTGTGAGTTCCATGGACTCCCCCTTGTGGTAGCCAGCGCATCCTGATGTAAAAAACTTACAGAGACCTTACTGTTCCGTTGTGCACGGCAGCATGCTGCGGCGCGTCATCGGCATCAGCCTGGTGCACCAAGCAACTGGTCCACCTTCGCCAGCAACTCCTTGGTCGAGAACGGCTTGGTGATGTAGAGGTCGGCCCCGATGGCCATCCCCTTGTTGACCTCGGCCGCGTAGCCCTTGGCCGAGAGCATCAGGATCCTGATGTGGCGCAGGTCGGCGCGCTCGCGCACCTTCTGGCAGACATCGTGTCCGCTCATGACCGGCATCATGACGTCCAGCAGCACCAGGTCGGGCTTCTCCGCCTCGATCATGCGCAGCGCCTCGCCGCCGTCGCGCGCCACGCGCACCTCCAGCCCGCGGCGCCGGAGCAGGAACTCCAGCGCCTGCACGATGTTGGGCTCGTCGTCCGCGATCAGGACCTGCTTGCCCACGTCAGGCCGCCTGCTCCTGCGCCGGCTCGATGGGCAGCGTGAAGCTGAAGCAGGCGCCCTCTCCCGGCCGGCTGCGCACCCAGAGCCGGCCGCCGTGGTGCTCGATGATCTGGCGGCAGATGTGCAGGCCGAGGCCGGTGCCCTTGGGCTTGTCGGTGAGCGTGTCCCCGGCCTGGCGGAAGCGGTCGAAGATCACCTTCTGGTCCTCGTCGCTGATGCCGCGGCCGTTGTCGCTCACGTCCACGCGCAGCTCGCCGCCGCGCTCGCGCAGCGCGATCTCGATGACGCCGGCGCCGGGCCGGCAGAACTTCGCCGCGTTGGACAGCAGGTTCAGCATCACCTGGATGATGCGGTCGACGTCCCCGGTGACCGGCGCCACCTGCGGCGGCAGCAGCAGCGCCACGCGGATGCCTTTCTCCCGGAACTGCTGGTCCATCGCGGTGACGGTATCCGAAATCACCTCCCGCATGTCGAGCCGCGCCCCCTGCCATTCCACCCGGCCCGACTCCAGCTTGGAGACGTCCAGCACCTGGCTGATGAGGCGCGTCAGGCGCTCCGATTCCTTGGTGATGATGTCGAGGAACTTGCGCCGCTGCGCCGCGTCGACGGTCGCGTCCTCGCGCAGGATCTCGGAGAAGGCGCGGATGGAGGTGAGCGGCGTGCGCAGCTCGTGCGACACCGTGGAGACGAACTCGTCCTTCAGGCGGTCGAGTTCCTTCAGGCGCTCGTTGGCCTCGCGCAGCTCGGTGGTGGCGGCCTCCAGCTCGCGCGACTTCTGTTCCAGGCGATGGCTGTAGACCACGACCTGCGAGGCCTCGTCGAGGATCTCGCGCACCTCGTCGATGGTGAGGGCCTCCTCCTTCACCACCGAGGCCACCATGACACGCGCCGAGGCCGCGCCGATGGCGCCGGCCAGCTGCACCTCGACGTAGTGCACGAACTCCGCGTCCGCCGGCAGCGCATCGCCCGGCCAGCGCAGGCCCCGGGCGCGGGCGTAGTCGGCGAAGGCGGCCTCCGCCGCGGCGGCGCCCTGGAAGCGCGCCAGCAGGTTGTAGAGCTCCGGGACGGAGGCGGTGCCGCGCCAGAAGCGCGCGCCGCCGCTGCCCTCGCCGCTCTGGCGGAAGACGTCGACGAACAGGCTCGCCTGGCGATGCTCGTCGGCGCTTTGCGTGCCCACCAGCGACACCGAGACGTAGGCGCCGATGTTGGCGATCATGCTCCAGATCATGGCGTGCGTGATCTGGTCCAGGCCCGCCAGCCCGAACAGCGCCAGCGGCTTGAGCAGTTCCACGCCCCAGGGCCCGTGCTCGATGAAGCCGATCGGCAGCCAGCCCGAGCGCGCCAGCGCCGGCAGCAGCAGCGTGTAGAGCCAGACCGCGAACCCGGCCGAGAGCCCCGCCAGCGCGCCCAGCCGCGTGCCGCCCTTCCAGAAGATGCCGCCCAGCACCGCCGGGGCGAACTGCGCCACCGCGGCGAACGAGATCAGGCCGATGGACACCAGCGCGTAGGCCTCGCTCGCGAGGCGAAAGTACAGGTAGCCCAGCAGCAGGATCACGACGATGGCGCCGCGCCGGATGCCCAGCAGGAGCGCGGTGAGATCGGGCTGCTCGGCCAGGCGCAGGCGCTTCAGGCGCAGCAGCACCGGCATCACCAGGTCGTTGCACACCATGGTGGACAACGCGATGGTCTCCACGATCACCATGCCGGTGGCGGCCGAAAGCCCGCCGATGAAGACCAGCAGCGCGAGGCCCTCCTGGCGCGCCGCCATGGGCAGCGTGAGGACGTAGGTGTCGGCGTCGACGCTGCCGTCGGGGAACAGCAGGTTGCCGCCGAAGGCGATCGGCAGCACGAAGATGTTGATCGCCAGCATGTACAGCGGAAACAGCCAGATCGCCTTGTTGAGGTGGCGCTCGTCGGTGTTCTCGATCACCGTGACCTGGAACTGCCGCGGCAGGAACATGATCGCCAGCATCGACAGGATGGTCAGCCAGACCCAGCTGCCGTAGCCGCCGGCGACGCCCTCCAGCGGGGTCAGCAGCGGCTGCAGCGCCGGCTCCTGCGCGGCGCGGCCGAAGATGTCGCCGATGCCGTTGAACATGCCGTAGGTGACGAACAGGCCCACGGCGAGGAACGCCACCAGCTTGACCAGCGACTCGAAGGCGATCGCCGCCACCATCCCCTCGTGGTGCTCGGCGGCGTCCAGGTGCCGGGTGCCGAACAGGATGGTGAACGCGGCGAGGATCAGCGCGATCCAGAACGCGGTGTCCGCGCCCAGCGGCGCGCCGCCGGCCGACGGCGGCATGCTGATCTCCGGATACTGCAGCAGGATGGCGTAGCTGGTGGCGATCGCCTTCAGCTGCAGCGAGATGTAGGGCAGGATGCCGATCACCGCGATCACCGTCACCAGGCCGCCGATGAGGGCGCTCTTGCCGTAGCGCGAGGCGACGAAGTCCGCCAGCGTGGTGATCCGGTTGGTCTTGCTGATGCGGATGATCTTGCGCATCACCAGCCACCACAGCGCGATCATCAGCGTGGGTCCCAGGTAGATCGGCAGGAAGCCGATGCCGTCGCTCGCCGCGCGCCCCACCGAGCCGTAGAAGGTCCAGGCGGTGGCGTAGACCGCCAGCGACAGGGCGTAGATGTAGGGGTTGGCGATCACCGAGCGCCCGGCATCGGCGCGCTGGTCGGCGTAGTAGGCGATGCCGAACAGCACGCCCAGGTAGGCGAAGGCCACCAGGACGATGACGTGGCCCTGGAGCATCGCCGCCGCCTAGCGCCGCGGCTCGACCGCCAGCGCCATCAGCGCTCCACGGCCAGGGCCATCAGGGCGATCAGGACCGCCCAGGCGGCGAAGATGAACACGTACAGCAGCGGCACGCCGAAGGCGTCGCCGGAGACGTTGAACAGCGACAGCACCGGGTAGTTGAACAGCAGGCAGCCGAGGATGAACAGCGCCACCAGGCGCTGTCCCTTGGCCTCGTCGCGTTCCACGGCCTCAGCTCACCGGCTGCTTCAGCTGCTCCAGGATCGCCGGGTTCTCCAGCGTGGAGACGTCCTGCGTGATCTCCTCGCCCCTGGCGATCGAGCGCAGCAGGCGGCGCATGATCTTGCCCGAGCGCGTCTTGGGCAGGTTGTCGCCGAAGCGGATGTCCTTGGGCTTGGCGATGGCGCCGATCTCCCTGCCCACCCAGTCGCGCAGCTCGCGCGCAATTCTTTTTGCCTCCTCGCCCGTCGGCCGCGGACCTTTCAGGACGACGAAGGCGCACACCGCCTCGCCGGTCAGCTCGTCCGGGCGCCCCACCACCGCCGCCTCGGCCACCAGCTTCGAATTGGCCACCAGCGCCGATTCGATCTCCATGGTGCCCAGGCGGTGGCCGGAGACGTTCAGCACGTCGTCGATGCGGCCGACGATGCGGAAGTAGCCCTCCTCGTCGGTGCTGGCGCCGTCGCCGGCAAGGTACAGCTTGTTCTTGAAATCATCCGGCCAGTAGGTCTTCTTGTAGCGCTCGGCGTCGCCCCAGATGGTGCGCAGCATCGAGGGCCAGGGCCGGCGGATCACCAGGATGCCGCCCTTGCCGCGACCGACCGACTGCCCGGTCTCGTCCACGATGTCGGCGAAGATGCCCGGCAGCGGCAGCGTCGCGGATCCGGGCTTGGTGGGTGTCGCTCCGGGCAGCGGCGTGATCAGGTGGCCGCCGGTCTCGGTCTGCCACCAGGTGTCCACGATCGGGCAGCGGCCGCCGCCGACGACCTCGTGGTACCACATCCAGGCCTCCGGGTTGATCGGCTCGCCCACGGTGCCGAGGATGCGCAGGCTGGACAGGTCGTACTTCCTCGGCAGGTCGCCTCCCGCCTTGATGAGCGAACGGATCGCGGTCGGCGCGGTGTAGAACACGCTGCACTTGTGGTCCTGGATCATGCGCCAGAACCGTCCGGCATCCGGATACGTCGGCACGCCCTCGAAGATGATCTCGGTGGCCCCCACCGCGAGCGGGCCGTAGCAGACGTAGGAATGGCCGGTGACCCAGCCCACGTCGGCGGTGCACCAGAACACGTCCGAGGCCTTGTAGTCGAAGGTCCACTTCATGGTGAGGATGGTCCACAGCAGGTACCCTGCGGTGGAATGCTGGATCCCCTTGGGCTTTCCGGTGGAGCCCGAGGTGTAGAGGATGAACAGCGGGTGCTCGGCGTTGACCCACGCCGGCCCGCAGGTGTCGGGCTGCCCCTTGACCGCGTCCTCCCACCACAGGTCGCGCCCCGCCGCCATCGGCACCGGGCTGCCCGAGCGCCTGTAGACGATCACCGACTTGATTGCCTCGCAGCCGCCCATCGCCAGGCCCTCGTCCACCACGGGCTTCAACGGGATCTCCTTGCCGCCGCGGAACTGGCCGTCGGCGGTGATCACCGCCACCGCGCCGGCGTCGACGATGCGCTCCTGCACGCTCTTGGC
>JALHLN010000123.1 GCA_022844545.1 Burkholderiales bacterium
CGCTTGCCCATGTTGTGCTGGATGACGCCGGGCTCGGGCGTGGAGGCGGCGAGGTGAATCACGCAGCCCACGATGCGCCCGGTGGGCATGGCGCGCGCGAGCGCGCCGCCCGGATCCAGCGATTCCAGCCGCAGCTTGCCGTTTCCGAACGGCAGGCGGTCGAAGAACCACCACGGCACGCCGTTCATGGCGGTGACGATGCTGGTGTGCTCGCCCAGCAGCGGCGCGACGTTCGCCGCCACCTGCGGCAGGCTCTGGCCCTTTACCGCGACGAAGACGTAGTCCTGCTCGCCCAGCTTGGAGGGGTCCACGTTGGCGCGGATGCGCGCGGTGAAATCGCCTTCGGCGGACCGCACCCGCAGGCCCTTGGCCAGGATTTCCGTCAGGTGCGCGCCCCGGGCGACGACCGAGACCTCATGGTCGGCCCGCGCGAGGCGCGCGGCGACCAGGCCGCCGACCGCGCCGGCGCCGTAAATGCATATTTTCATGGTGCTATTCTAAGGGACAGACCACGTTTTCCTCTCCTTGGCCTCGACCTTGCTGCGAACGGGAAGCGGAAAACGTGGTCTGTCCCTGATTCTGGAGGTATCGATGTTCGCGTTCATGAAGAAGGTGAAGTCCCTGCTGCCCTCGGGGAGCACGCTGCCGGGGCGCGACGCCCGCATGCCGGTGCCGGAGAACCACTTCGTCAACGGCCATCGCATCGTGCCGCCGTTCCCGGAAGGCCTGGAGAGGGCAGTGTTCGGACTCGGATGCTTCTGGGGCGCCGAGCGCCTGTTCTGGCAGATTCCCGGCGTCTACAGCACCGCGGTGGGCTACGCCGGCGGCGAGACGCCAAACCCGACCTATGACGAGGTCTGCTCCGGTTTCACCAACCACACCGAGGCGGTGCTGGTGGTTTACGACCCGAAGCTCGTTTCCTACGAGGAACTGCTCAGGGCGTTCTGGGAAGGCCACGACCCGACGCAGGGCATGCGGCAGGGCAACGACCAGGGCACGCAGTACCGCTCGGCGATTTATGCCTACGGCGAGGCGCAACTGAAGGCGGCGCTGGCGTCGAAAGCGGCGTTCGGCCAGGCGTTGGCGAAGTCCGGCTTCGGCGCGATCACCACGGAGATCCTGCCCGCGCCCGAGTTCTACTACGCCGAGGACTACCACCAGCAGTACCTCGGCAAGAATCCGAACGGATACTGCGGCCTGGGTGGGACCGGCGTGTCTTGCCCGGTGGGGGTGCTCGCAAAGGCCTGAGCCAGCTCCGTGCGCCTCGACAAATGGCTCTGGGCGGCGCGCTTCTTCAAGACGCGCGGGCTGGCGCAGCGGGCGATCGCCGGCGGGCGCGTGAAGCTGAACGGCGACCGGGTGAAGCCGGCGCACGTCGTGAGGCCCGGCGACGCGATCGTGGTACGGATCGAGGAAATCGAGTGGGATATCGCCGTGCGGGGCCTCTCCGAGCGCCGCGGCCCGGCCGCGGAAGCCCGCAAGCTCTATGAGGAAAGCGCCGCTGGCCAGGCCGCGCGGCAGAAGGCAGTGGACCAGCGGCGCTGGGGCGCCGAACCCTCCGCCGGCCTCAAGGGCCGCCCCACCAAGCGCGACCGGCGCTTACTGGAGCAGTTCTCGGGCCGCGAACCGGATCCGGTCGACTAGGCTCGGTCCCGGCGCCGGTACCTCCATCCCGACCGGCGCCGGCGCGCGCCGGATGAGCGCCGGCAGCACGTTCAGCTTCGGCGCGTTGTCCCGACGCATCAGTTCCCATAGACCGTAGGACAGGGGCGAGAAGTGCGCCAGGTCGCACAGCTGGCTTGCCAGCCGCACGAGCAGCCCGGGCACCGGCACCACGGGCGCGGGCCGCAATCCCTGTTCGCAGCGCAGGGCCGCCAGGTGCCCGGCCATGGTGCGCCGGGCGCCGCCGCCCAGTTCGACTTCCCGCCAGCCGTCGGCGCCGCTCTTCTCGCACAGGGCGGCGATTGCCTCGCCCAGGTCGCGCACCTCCAGCGCCGCGATCCGGCCCGCGGCATCGGCGGGGACGAAGTGCAGCGGCCAGCGCGCCACGCGGCGCAGCCAGCGCGCGCCGAAGCCGCCCTCGCCGTCCAGCAGGGAAGGGCGCACGATGCTCCAGTCGGCGCGGCTGGCCATGATGGCCCGCTCGCCGGCCAGCTTGGAACGTAAAAAACCGCTCCGCGACAGATCCGTAAGGCCGAGCGCGGAGAGGTGGATTAACCGGATGGATTTGCGGGCGCAGGCCTCGGCGAGCGCGCGCGGCGCGCGGTAGTGGACGCGCTCGTAGGTCTCGAAGCCGCGCTCGCGCAGGATGCCCGCCGCGTTCACCACGCAGTCGACGCCGCGCAGCAGCGCGTTCCAGGACGAAGGGGCGGTGAGCCAGTCCAGGTGCGCCTCGCGGCGCTCGGCAAGGAACAACTCGACCGGCAGCCGCCGGCCGCAGCGGTCGGGGTCGCGCGACCCGAGGATGACCGTGTGGCCGCGCGCCTGCAGGGCCAGCGCGGCGTGCCTGCCGATGAAGCCGGCGCCGCCGAGGATGAGGACTTTCATGCGGGGAGTGTTCATCCCAGTCCTTTCTGTTATTTCTGCCTTGACAGAACTTTAAGACATGACTATCCTTCGTGTCAAGCAGGCATTTGATTCATGGCCCCCGACACCGGCATCACCGAGCGCTTCGTCCTGCACTGGGGCGAGATGGCCGCGCGCTGGGGCGTCAACCGCACCGTGGCCCAGATCCACGCCCTGCTGTTCCTCGCCGGGCGGCCGCTCAACGCCGAGGACATCGCCGCGCAGCTGCGGGTGGCCCGGTCCAACGTCAGCACGTCCCTGCGCGAGCTGCAGAACTGGGACCTGGTGAAGGTGGTGCACCAGATCGGCGACCGGCGCGACCATTTCGAGACCCTGCAGGACCCCTGGGAGCTGCTGCGCGTCATCGTGCGGGAAAGGAAGGAGCGGGAGTTCGATCCCACCGTCACCTTCCTGCGCGAGTGCGCGGACAGCCCGGCGCTCGCGCGCGAGGACCCGGCGACGCAGAAGCGCCTGCGCGAGACCCTGGCGTTGATGGAGTCGCTCTCCAGCTGGGCCGAGCAGATGCTCGGCATGGACAACAGCGTGCTCAAGCGCCTGGCCAAGCTGGGGGCGAAGGTGCAGGCTTTCCTGAAGGCAGCCTAGGAGGTTTTGTGAACACGACGCAGAAGTTCTGCGTGCCCCTGAAGGTGTACTACGACAGGTCCTGCCCGCTGTGCGCGACGGAAATGGATGTCCTGCAGGACCTGGACTGGCGCGGGCGGCTGGAGCTGGTGGACTGCTCGGCCCCCGGATTCGAGGACCGCGCGGCGGCCGGGGAGGGCGTCACGCGCGAAGCCATGATGACCCGCCTGCATGCGCGCGACCCGGAGGGACGCTGGCTGAAGGGGCTGGATGCCTTCGAGGCGGTGTATGCGGCGGCCGGGCTGGATCGTGCGGCGCGCCTCTGGGCGCATCCGCGGCTGCGCCCGGCGCTGGACCTGGTCTATCCGTGGATCGCCCGCTACCGCCGGCCGCTGTCGCGGCTCGGGCTGCACCGTCTCGTCGGCCCGCTGATCCGGGCGGCCGGCAGGCGCTGAAGGCGCCGATGTAACCGATCGGTTACATCCGGCCCGGTTTCACGCCGCCTTCGACTTCGCCGGCCCCGCCTTGGCGATCAGCTCGCGCAGCACGTAGGGCAGGATGCCGCCGTGCTTGTAGTAGTCGACCTCGATCGCGGTGTCGATGCGCGACTTCACCTGGATGGCCTGCGTCGAGCCGTCCTTGCGCGTGAGGGTCAGCGTCAGCTCCTGCTGCGGGCGGATGTCGTCGAGACCCGCGATCGAGATGGTCTCCTCGCCGGTGATGCCGAGCGACACGGCGCTGTCCGAGCCCGTGAACTGCAGCGGCAGCACGCCCATGCCCACCAGGTTGGAGCGGTGGATGCGCTCGAAGCTGCGCACGATCACCGCCTTGACCCCCAGCAGCTGGGTGCCCTTGGCCGCCCAGTCGCGCGAGGAGCCGGTGCCGTATTCCTCGCCGCCGAAGATCACCGTCGGGGTGCCGTCGGCGATGTAGCGCATGGCGGCGTCGTAGATCGGCAGTTCTTCGCCCTTGTATTTCGTCAGGCCGCCTTCCTTGCCGCCCAGCATCAGGTTCTTGATGCGGACGTTGGCGAAGGTCCCGCGCATCATGACCTCGTGGTTGCCGCGGCGCGCGCCGTAGGAGTTGAAGTCGGCCACCGAGACGTCGTTCTCCTGCAGATACAGGCCGGCGGGCGATGTGGGCTTGATCGAGCCCGCCGGGCTGATGTGGTCGGTGGTGACCGAGTCGCCGAACACGCCGAGGATCTTCGCGTTCTGGATCGCGCCAGGCGGCTTGGGCTGCATCGCGAAGTCGTCGAAGAAGGGCGGCTCGGCGATGTAGGTCGACTCCGGCCAGGGATAGACCTCGCCCGAGGGCGCCGAGATCTTCGTGAACATCGGGCTCGCCTCGGCGAGGTTGCCGTACAGGCGCCGGAAGGTGGGCGCGTCCATGGCGAGCTTCATCAGCGCCTGCACTTCCTCGGCGGTGGGCCAGATGTGGCCGATGTAGACGTCCTGCCCATCCTTCGATTTTCCGAGGGGTTCGGTGCGGAAATCCTTCAGCACCGACCCGGCGATGGCGTAGGCGACCACCAGCGGCGGCGAGGCGAGGAAGTTGGCGCGGATGTTGGCGTGGATGCGGGCCTCGAAGTTGCGGTTGCCCGAGAGCACCGCGGCGCACACCAGCTCGTTCTTGACGATGGTTTCCTCGATCGGCTGGGCGAGCGGCCCGGCGTTGCCGATGCAGGTGGTGCAGCCGTAGCCGGCGAGGAAGAAGCCCAGCTTCTCCAGGTAGGGCAGCAGCCCCGCCTTGGTGAGGTACTCGGTGACCACGCGCGAGCCCGGCGCGAGCGAGGTCTTGATGTGCGGTTTCACCGTCAGGCCCAGTTCCACCGCCTTCTTCGCCAGCAGGCCCGCTGCCAGCAGCACGCCGGGGTTGGAGGTGTTGGTGCAGGAGGTGATGGCGGCGATGAGCACGTCGCCGTTGCGGATGTCGATGCCGTCGTAGGTCCGGTAGGGTTTCTGCAGTTCCTCGGGCTTCTTGGCGAAGCCGCTGTCCTTGACCGGCGCGGAGAACAGATTGGTAAAGGTGCTCTTCACCTTCGCCAGGTCAATGCGGTCCTGTGGGCGCTTGGGGCCGGCGAGTGACGGCATCACGGTGGACAGGTCCAGCTCCAGGTTCTGGCTGTAGTCGATGGAGCCGGCCTTGGGCACGCCGAACATCTGCTGCGCCTTGTAGTACGCCTCGAAGGCCGAGATTTCGGCATCGGTGCGGCCAGTGCCCTTGAAGTACGCCACCGTCTTCTTGTCCACCGGGAAAAAGCCCATCGTCGCGCCGTATTCCGGCGCCATGTTGGCGAGCGTGGCGCGGTCGGTGACCGACAGCGACGAGCAGCCCTCGCCGTAGTACTCCACGAACTTGCCCACCACCTTTGCCTTGCGCAGCATCTCGGTGACCGTCAGCACGAGATCGGTGGCGGTGCAGGCCGGGTGCAGCTTGCCCTTGAGGTTCACGCCCACCACGTCGGGCGTCAGGAAGTACACCGGCTGTCCCAGCATGCCGGCCTCGGCCTCGATGCCGCCCACGCCCCAGCCCACGACGCCGATGCCGTTGATCATGGTGGTGTGGCTGTCGGTGCCCACCAGCGTGTCCGGGTAGTAGACGCCTTCCGCGGACCGGTGCACGCCGCGGGCGAGGTACTCCAGATTCACCTGGTGCACGATGCCGATGCCCGGGGGCACGACCTTGAAGGTGTCGAAGGCCTGCATGCCCCACTTCATGAACTGGTAGCGCTCCTGGTTGCGCTTGAATTCCAGCTTCATGTTGAGGTCGAGCGCATTCTTGTTGCCGTAGTGGTCGATCTGCACCGAATGGTCCACCACCAGGTCCACCGGCACCAGCGGTTCGATCACCTTGGGATCCTTGCCCATCTTCTGCGCCACGCCGCGCATCGCGGCCAGGTCGCACAGCAGGGGCACGCCGGTGAAGTCCTGCAGCACGATCCGCGCCAGCACGAACGGGATTTCGTCGGTGCGGGCGGCGTTCGGCTTCCAGTTCGCCAGCTGCCTGACGTGCGCCTCGGTGACCTTCTTGCCGTCGCAGTTGCGCAGCACCGATTCCAGCACGATGCGGATGGACACCGGCAGGCGCGACACGTCCACGCCGAGCGCCTTGCCGAGCTGCGGCAGGGAGTAGAACTTGCCGCCCTTCATGGATCGGAGGGTGTCGTGCAGGTTGTGGGCCATGGTCAGCTTCCTCGTTTGGGCTTGTTTTGCTTGTACGCTGCGAAACTCTCGCTGCGGTAGGCGCCGCTGGCGACGTAATCGGCCAGCAGCATGAATTCGACAGGGTCGAAGATGCCCCCGGGGTGGAGCACCAGCCGCGTGCCGTCCGGGGCCAGGAACAGGAAGCTCGGCGTCGCGCGCACGCCCAGCGCCCGGGCGAACTCCTTCTCCGGCAGGGTGCGGCCGTCGAATCCCGTGATCGGCAGGTCGCCGCGGGTGTCGATCGCGATCGACACGTAGTGCTTCTGGAAATGGCGCTGCACCTCGGGACGGTGCAGGACCTCGTCCTTCATCCGCTTGCAGAACGGGCAGGCGTCGAAATGGAACATCAGCATCAGGCCCCGCTTGCCGGCCGCCTTCGCGTCGGCGGCCTCGGCGCGCAGGTCGCCCAGGGACGGGACGAAGAACTTCTCCCAGCCCTCCGCGGCCTGCGCCGCGGCGCAGGCCAGGGCGAGAACCAGGGCGGCCGCGATCCGCCTCATATCACCATCAGGTCCACGAACTCGTTCACCGGCGTCTTCTCCAGCCGTGCCGGGTCCAGGCACAACTCGAGGATGGCCTTCTGCTGCTTGGCCGGGAAGCGGCGCGCGAGGTTCACCTTGAACTTTTCCACCAGCACCGGCATGCCTTCCTTGCGCCGGCGCTTGTGGCCGATGGGGTACTCGCACACGATCTCGGGCAGCTTCGTGCCGTCCTTGAACTCCACCGTCAGCGCGTTGGCGATGGAGCGCTTGGCCGGGTCGTGGTAGTCCTTCGTGAAGCGCCTGTCCTCGCGGCACACGATCTTGTCGCGCAGGGCGTCGATGCGCTTGTCCTTCGCGATCGCGTCCTCGTAGTCCCCGGCGGTGAGGCGGCCGAACAGGATCGGCACCGCCACCATGTACTGGATGCAGTGGTCGCGGTCCGCCGGGTTGTTGAGCGGGCCCCTCTTGTCGATGATGCGGATCGCCGCCTCGTGGGTGCGGATGGTGATGCGCTTGATGTCCTCCGCGGTCCTCTTCAGCTTCTTCAACTCGGCGTGGATCTGCATCGCGCACTCCACCGCGGTCTGGGAGTGGAACTCGGCGGGGAACGAGATCTTGAACAGCACGTTCTCCATCACGTAGCTGCCGAAGGGGCGCTGGAACCTGAACGGCTTGCCCTTGAACAGGACGTCGTAGAAGCCCCAGGTCTTCGCGGTCAGCACCGAGGGGTAGCCCATTTCGCCGGTCTTCGCGATCAGCGCGAGGCGCACCGCGCGCGAGGTGGCGTCGCCCGCCGCCCAGCTCTTGCGGGACCCGGTGTTGGGCGCGTGGCGGTAGGTGCGCAGGCTCTGGCCATCCACCCAGGCCAGGGACACCGCGTTGATCACCTCGTCGTAGCTGCAGCCGATCATGTGGGCGACGACCGCGGTGGAGGCGACCTTCACCAGCACCACGTGGTCAAGCCCGACCTTGTTGAAGCTGTTCTCCAGCGCGAGCACGCCCTGGATCTCGTGCGCCTTGATCATGGCGGCGAGCACGTCGCGCATCGTCAGCGGCTTCTTGCCCTCGGCAATGGCGGTGCGCGACAGCCAGTCGGCCGCCGCGAGGATTCCGCCCAGGTTGTCCGACGGATGGCCCCACTCGGCGGCGAGCCAGGTGTCGTTGAAGTCCAGCCAGCGGATCATGGCGCCGATGTTGAACGCGGCCTGCACCGGGTCGAGCTGGAACTGGGTGCCCGGCACCCTGGCGCCGTTGGGCACCACCGTGCCGCGGACGACGGGTCCGAGCAGCTTGTTGCAGGCCGGGTATTCCTGCGCCTCGAAACCGCAGCCCAGGGTGTCGATCAGGCAGTAGCGCGCGGTTTCGAAGGCCTCCGTGCTCTTGACGGTGTAGCCGGTGGCGTAGTCCGCGATCTTCTTCAGGACTTCGTCGGGCTTGGGGCGGACGTTCGAGATGTGTGCGGACACTAGTTGGCTTCCTGGTCCTTTTCGGAGAGGGGCTTGAAGGTGTACTCGGCGCCGCCGGACTTCGGTGCATGGCGGGGCGGGGCGGGCGGGGTGCGCTCGGCGCCGGCCTTGTCCCACCAGATGGCGCGGCCCTGCTTCTGCGAATCCACCTCCTCGGGGTGGTTCGACAGGTACTGGCGCATGAACTTGGTCAGGTCGGATTCGTAGGGCTCGGCCATGGCTAGCCCCGGTCCTTGAGCGGCACCCACTGGCGGTTCTCCGGCCCGGTGTAGTTCGCGCTGGGCCGGATGATCTTGCCGTCGATGCGCTGCTCGATGACGTGCGCCGACCAGCCGCTGGTGCGCGAGAGCACGAAAAGCGGCGTGAAGTGCAGCGTCGGCACCCCCATCTTGCTGTAGGACACCGCGCTGAACCAGTCGAGATTCGCGAACATCTTCTTTTCGCTCCACATCACCGACTCGATGCGGTCGGCGATGGCGTACTGGTTCAGGTCGCCGGCTTCCTTCGACAGCTGCTCGGCGACCGCCTTGATGACCTTGTTGCGCGGGTCGCCGACGGTGTAGACCGGGTGGCCGAAGCCGATCACGACTTCCCTGGCCGCCATGCGCCGGCGGATGTCGGCCTCGGCCTCGTCGGCGCTCTTGTAGCGCTTCTGGATCTCGTCCGACACCTCGTTGGCGCCGCCGTGCTTGGGTCCCCTCAGGGCGCCGATGCCGCCGGTGATCGCGGAGTAGATGTCCGAGCCGGTGCCGGTGATGACGCGGCAGGTGAAGGTGCTCGCGTTATACTCGTGCTCGGCATACAGGATGAGCGAGGTGTGCATCGCCCGCACCCAGCTCGCCGAGGGCGGCTTGCCGTGCAGCAGGTGCAGGTAGTGGCCGCCGATGGAGTCGTCGTCAGTCACCGTCTCGATTTTCTTTCCACTCGTCGCGTAGTGGTGCCAGTAGAGCAGCATGGAGCCGAAGCAGGCCATCAGGCGGTCGGCGATGTTGCGCGCGCCTTCGACCGGATGCGCCTCCGCCTCGGGCTCGAGGGTCCCCAGCACCGAGCAGCCGGTGCGCAGGACGTCCATCGGGTGGGCGGTCTTCGGCAGTTGCTCGAGGACCGCCTTCAGCGGCCCCGGCAGGCCCCTGAGGCCGCGCAGCTTCTTCTTGTACGCCGCCAGTTCGGCGGCAGTGGGCAGCTTTTCGTGCACCAGGAGGTAGGCGACCTCCTCGAACTCCGCCTGGTCGGCGAAATCCAGGATGTCGTAGCCGCGGTAGTGCAGGTCGTTGCCGGTGCGGCCGACGGTGCACAGCGCGGTGTTCCCCGCCGGCACCCCGGACAGGGCGACGGATTTCTTCGGCTTAGGCGCCGCCGGACTTTGCGAAGAGCTCATCGAGTTTTTTCTCGTAGGCGTGGTAGTTGAGGTAGTCGTAGAGTTCCTCGCGGGTCTGCATGTCCGCGACGA
>JALHLN010000124.1 GCA_022844545.1 Burkholderiales bacterium
CCGGTGCCGGTGAGCAGCGTGTAGCGGATCAGCTTGTCGCGCGCCCACTCGCCGATGACGGTGGAGGAGATGTAGCGGATGTTGTGCTGGTCGAAGCACAGCATCGCGCCGAAGCCGGATTTTGCGAGGGATTGGCGCGTGCGCGCGAGGCGGTACTTGTGCAGGCGCTTGAAATCGACGCGCTCCTCGAAGTCCACCTGCGTGATGCCGGGCGCCTGGAGAGGGCGGTGCCACTGGTGCATGGGCTTGAGGTGGTCGGGGTCGACCGGGGTGAACGCGGGCTTGGTGGGGCGGGCGGGTCTCTTGGCCAACGGCGTTCCTCCTGGGAGGGCGGAGGATAGCATCGGCATCGGAAAATCAGGGACAGTCCACGATTTCCTGAACACTGCTAACGCAGGTCGCGAATGCCTTCGGCGAGTCCCGGGGAGCGGGCTGCGCCGCCCAGCCTCGGCAGTGCGCTCGGATTCAAGAGGTTCGGGGCGTTGCCCGCGTTCACGAGTTCCTCGAAGGACCGCTCGCCGCCGCTGCCCCAGCCTGCGGCCCATATGCCGTCCTGCTCCACGCCGTCGAGGTCCGTGAAGCCCGGATTCCGGTCGTGCCAGGCGTGCATGGCGCGGTTGTGCGCCATGATTTCCTCTTCGGTGGGAGGCGGGGGTTCGGCGGGGGCTTCGCGCTGGCGGCGGCGTTCCTCGAATTCCCGGATTGCTTCGGAGTAGCGCTCGGAGAGATTGGCGCGGCCGACCTGGAGCAGGACGTCGAAGCGCGCGGTCATTTCGCGGTAGAGGGGGTCGAGTGGAACGCCGACCTTGAAGGACCGGTTCGCCGGAACGGCAACGGGCGAATCGATCGGGGGTGCGTCATGCACCGGATTGAACGCGTTCGACGCCACCTGCAGTCCACGGTTCGCGTTCGGGTCCTCGACCTGCGGCTGCGCTTCCTCCGCGACGATCGGTCCGGACTCGCCGGCGGCGCCGGACGGAGATTCCTGCGGCGTCGGCGTCGGTGTCGGCTGCGCCGGTGGCGCCGGCGTGTCCCCGGCAGCCAGCTGCTCGATGGTCATCCCGGATCCATCCGCGAAGCGCAGCGCAGAGATGCCGCCAAGGATGAGGATGGCGTCACCTTCCGTACCGACCCGGATCATGTGCCCGCCGTCGACGGCATCGGGCATGAACTCCAGGTCCTCGCGCACGATGCCCGGTCCGAACTGGATGATATTCGGCTCGAGCGCGTCGACCCCGGTCTCGACGAACGCGTCCATTCCGTCGCCGCGATTGAACACGTAGACATCCGAGCCGGCGCCGCCCAGCAGCACGTCGTTGCCCCGGCCGCCCGCGAGCACATCCGGCCCGGGGGTACCGACGATGAAATCATCGCCATCGGTCGGCCCGGTGCCGATCGGCGGCGGCCCGACCGGCCCGCCGCCGGTTCCTGGTTCCGGGTCCGGGCCTGGACCCGGTCCGGGTCCGGGGTCCGGCGGCGGCACGGCGACCACGGCCGCCGGTATGGCTTCCAGTGCGATCGAGGATCCGTCCGCGAACTCGACCCTCCAGAGCGCCGTGGTGCCGCCGATGCGCAGCTTTTCGCCGGCGATGGTCAGTTCCCGGTTGTCGGCGCTCCAGGAAGCATCGGCAAGCAGCGAGTCGGGCAGCAGCAGCGTGCTCTGCGCACCGTCGCTGGAATCCTCGATGAGCTCATCGGCGCCGTCGCCCTTGCGCCACACGTAGGTATCGGCGCCCAGTCCGCCTTCGAGCCGATCGACGCCCCTGCCGCCATCGAGAACGTCGTCGCCGCCAAGCCCGATCAGCCTGTCGTCGCCCGCCAGCCCGCGCAGGAAATCGCCGCTGCCGTCAAAGCCGACGATGACGTCGGCGCCTTCCGTGGCGCCCTGCAGCGATCGCGCGCGGATCTCGGCGGCATCCCAGAAGGACCCGTCCGCGAATTCGATGCGGCCGATGCTGGGCGCATGGCCGTCGCCCGCCTGGTAATGCGGGTTGAGCGGATTGCCGGTGTCGAGCATTTCCGCGCTGCCGTCGGCAAGCAGGATCCTGAGCCGGCCGGACTGGCGCTGCAGCAGCACTTCATCCTGGCCGATGCCCTCGGCGACGCGGACCACGTCCAGGTCCGGGTAATCGTTCGTCCCTGACCAGGTGATGAAGTTGCCCTTGAAGATCCAGTCCGTTCCGCCGCCGCGGCTGAGGACGTAGGTATCGACGCCGGCGCCGCCGTAGAGCAGGTCGTCGCCCGGGCCGCCATCGAGCAGGTCGTTCCCGGGCCCGCCCTCCAGCGTGTCGTTGCCCTCCCCGCCCAGCAGCGTGTCGTTGCCGCCCAGGCCGATCAGGCCGTCGTCGCCGCCGCCGCCGGCGATGAGGTCGTCGCGGTCGTTGAAGCCGCGCAGGCCGGGCTGCACCGATGTGGCGATCTCGGAAGAATCGTCGCCCTCGACCATGCGCTGGCGGATCGTCGCCAGGGTCCAGATCGTTCCATCCGCGAACCGGACCTCGTCAATGAGCCTGCGGTCGTTCTCCGTCGTATCCTGATGCGCAAACCAGCGGTCAGTGAAGACGTCTTCGGCGCCGACGCGGAACTCGACCGCGTCAAACTGCCCGAACGGACCGACCGCCCTGCGGATGCTCACATCCTCCGGCCGCACGCCGGGGAGGAACTGCAGCACGTCACGGTCGGACGCCAGCACGGATTGAAGCTGGGCATCCGGTTGAAGGCTATCCCTTCCGGAACCAAGTCCGAACAGGTAAATGTCCCGGCCCTGCCCGCCCAGCAACAGGTTCGCCTCCGGCCCGCCCATGACCAGGTCGCGCCCGGGCCCGTCGGACAACGTCGTTTCCGCCGCTTCGCCGCCGAACACCAGGTCGTTGCCCAGCCCCGCTTCCGTCGATCGTACGCCGGACCCGGACGACGGCAGCCAGCCGGAGCCGAGCAGGATGTCGCCGCCTCCCTGCCCGCTCAGGACATGCCAGTCCCGGAAACCAACGCCAAGCGCGGCCAGCACCGGCGCCAGCTGCGGGTCGGCCGATGCCTCGCGAAGCCACCGCTCCAGCATCACCGGCATTCCAACCCACCCGCGCTCGACCAGTTCGACCCCGGCAGCGCGCGCGAGGTCGGCCAGGTCGCCGATCGCCTTCGCCGGGTCCGTCGCGCGAGCGGCCCCGAACATGCCTTCCACTTCAACGAAGCTGCCGGCAGCCTGTCCGCGAAGGACTGCGGCGACGTAGGGTTCGAGGCGGGACTGCAACGCGATCGAGAGGAACGTGCTGTCCACCAGTGCCGCGTGCGCCTGCTCGATGAACTGCCAGTTCTCCGTCCTGATGAACACCGGGATCGTCCGCATCGTCCTGCCGCCGGCATCGGCGATGACCTGCGTCGGCAAGCGCAGGACGTCGGCGAAGGTCTGTCCCGTGAAGCGCTCCAGCATCTCGATTTTGTCCAGGCGCTCGCGGTAGGCCACGGACTGCTGCGCCGCGAACCAGCCCGGCTCCACGGTCGAGGGCACCTGGAACGAGCTGTTCACGCTGCTCCATGGAATGTCCAGGCTCAGGTCGCTGAACTGGTAGTACAGGACGGCGTGATCCGCGCGATTCGCCGCCGCTTGCGTTCCCGTGGCCATGTCGGAGCTGGCGGCCCACTCGCCGACAAGAACGGATGAGGCTGCGTGTTGCGCGTCGCGGTTGGGCGCGGACACCGCGGCCTGCAGCGCACCCGCGAGGCTCGCCGACGCCGCCGCGGCCTCCTGCAGATCGCGGACACGGCCCGCCCCCTGGACGTTCGGCAATCCTTCCGCTCCGGGCGCCGCCGCCGGCGGCGTGACGTTCTCGCGGTGGAACGTCTCGCGCACGAGATCCAGCGCGCCCGCCGTGCCCGCGCTGCCGTCGGCGCGCTCGAAAACCGCGCTCAGGAGCAGGCGGTTGCCGCCGGGCAGGCTTCGAACGTCTGCATCGGCGTCGACATGGATGCGCACGATGCCGGCGTCGGCCAGGCTTTGCAGCTCGAAGGGCTCCGAAACGCCGTTCAGGTTCTCGTCGCGCCAGAGCCGCAGGTCGGCGAAGCTCGCGCCGCCGACCTCGCCGGGCAGGATCAGGCCATCGCCATCGAGGTCCTTCGGAATCAACCACGCGTCGAGCGGCGCATCGTTCGCGTCGACCACGCCGTCCTGGTTCGTATCCAGGGGCGCCAGCGCCGCGAAGCCGTCGGCACCCTTGCTGCCGTCGGGCATCGGCGTGTCGATGCCGAACAACTCCTCGCCACTGCCGATGAGACCGTCCCCGTCACGGTCCAGCACCACCCAGGCATCGTCGCCCGTCAGCCAGCCGGTGCCGGTGCGCACGCCGTCGCCGGAATGGTCGAACAGGATCGTCGCGCCGGAGAGGTTGCCGACGGTCTCGAAGCCGTCGCCGTCCAGGTCCAGGGCAAGCGGGTCGGCGAAGGGAAACCACGTTCTCGCGCGTTGCCAGAGACCCAATACGGACTCGCGTCCGCCGCTACTCCGGACGCTGTCCTCGCGCTGCGTGACCAGGCGGATGCCGAGGTCGGGGCGGCCGGAGATGATCGTGGCGCCTTCGGCGCCGGTGCCGGGGACCCTGGTTCCTGGCGGCGCGATGAGAAGTGCAGCGGCGCCGTTTGGGCCGAAGGCGCTGATGGCGCCGTCGCTTCGCTCCCAGTACTTGACGCCGTTGGCGGCGGTGAAGAAGGCGTCTCCTTCGTTGCGCAAGCCGTCGCCAAGCTCCAGCTGGCCCGGACCGGCGAAGACGATCCCGCCTCTGACGGATTCGACTTCGTCGATGATGATGTCGCCCCAGTCGGCGAAGTAGGTGTCGAAGCCGGGGCCGCCGTTGAGGGTGTCGGCGCCCGCGCCACCTTCGAGCCTGTCGTCGCCGCCGGAGCCGATCAGCATGTCCGGGCCGGCGCCGCCGTAGAGGCGATCGCCGTTCTCCCGGCCCTTGACCACGTCCGCCGCATCCGTGCCGAACCCGATCACCCGCGTGTTCGGGCCGTGCGGAAGCGAGGTGCCGCCAGTCATGAACACGTTCACCTCGGTGGGGCCGACCTCGCCATTGGTCGCGGCGCGCAGTCCTCCAAGGTCCCGGTAGAGGACCTGATCATTGACCAGGCTGGACGGGAACGCCGCGGTATCGTTGCTGTTCCCTTGCAGAAGGAACGCGAGCATCTGCGCGCGGTCGGCCAGGTAGGCATCGGTGAACTCGAGATCAGTCCTTCCATCGATCCGCTTGACGCGGTCGGCGCTCCAGCGGGCGTAGAGGTCTGGATGGGCTTCGATCAGGACGCTGCTCGAACCCTCCAGCGCGAAGGGCAGGAGGCGGTGGAGGGCGAGGAAGTGGCCGAAGTCGGATTTCGCCTGGTCCGCCAGAGTCGCACCCTCGGTGCCGGCAAGTACGCGAAGAGACGTGCTGCCCGCCAGCGTGCGGTACGCCGTGCTGTCGAGGAGTGCGTAAAGATTCTGGTAGAACGCATCGCGCTGGTCCTGCGATGTCGGAGTCGCAGCCGAACCCGGTCCCAGAAGCGTCAGGCGAAGCGCATCCAGCGCCGATTCCTGCGAAAGCACCTCCTGCGCGCTGACCGCCTCCAGCAGCTTGAGCGCATCCTCGTCCTCGAGCCCGGGCGCGAGCCTCCCGAAGGCATCGTAGATCGCCAGCGCGTCCACCAGGCGCACCATCGAGTGGTTGGAGACGGGATTGGCATCGCTTTCAATGAACGCAGGCGATGCCGTGCCGACGTATCCGCCCAGACCAGCGGCAAAGCTCATGCCCTTCTCGGCAAATACGTTCACTACCTTCGGGGCGATCGTGGCGGCCGTGGCGTTGGCCAAACCCAGCCACTCGTTGATCTCCTGCAGCACCTGCGGTCCGCCCACACCGGGGGCGTTGAAGGTCGCCACCTGTCCGATCCCGCCACCTCCCGAAAGGCGTGTGACCATCTCCCCCAGCATGAGCGCGACGTGGCCGCCGAGGGAGTGGCCGGTGAGGTTTACAGGCGCGGGACTGTCCGACAGCGCACCAATTCCAAAGTCATCGGGTGGCACCAGTCGATCGCCGCCCTGTTCCGGCAAGACCTCGACGTAGCTTGCGCCCAGCTGCCGAAGCGACGCCAGTTGCTCCGCGGTGTAGCTCACCGCCTGACCTTCTGGCGTGATCAGGCGCTTGTACAGCCGGAAGGCGTCGGCCAGTTGCGCTTTCGCTACGCCGTGCAACCCGATGCCGAGGATGTCGGCTTGCAGTAGGTCCGTGGCGAGGTTGAACAGGTTCGCGTTGAACTCGCTTCCGCGGACTGCCAGCGTGGCTTCGCCGCTCTCAGTGTTGCGGAATACGGTCGCCGAGAAGCCGCTTGAGGTGTTGGGTTCGTGCCAGAGGAGGGTGTAGCTCGCTTGACCAATTGCCGGATCTACCCCCGCAAAGGCACGTGCTTGGAGTAGGGTAAAGGTAGGTAGTACCGAAACACTCGAAAGCGGCGGCCGCGCGTTTAGCTGTGCCGCCAATGCAGAGGCCGTGCTTCTAGCGGTGGCATCGAAGCTGTTGTATGCAGCGTCCGACATCCAGGCGAAATCTCGCAACAGTCGAAGATTCATGGATCCGTCTTCCTCAGTGGCGAGGGGGATGTAGCACCTGCATGGCCAACTCGTCGGGTCCGACGGGTTGCACCGGCGCCGCACACTCGGCTCCTTGCGCATAGCCAGCGCCAGTGAATTGGGCCAGGAATCGCTCTGCCAAACCCGCCCCTCCTGAGTACATCCGGAATCGTGCCGCTAATTCACCACTTGCTAACTCCCTAACCTGTAAATCCGAGATCGCAATGTGCGTTGGGAATCCCGTGCCACCATGCTTCGTCTCAACTATGTACTTCGCCCTGGGTTTGGCGTCGAACTCCTGCTGGATCTGTCCATCAGGCAACTGCTCAATGCGCCAGTAAGCACGCTTTGGATCGACCGTGGCCCGATCAATCTCGACGAATCGATAGCCAGTGCGCTTCAACGTCTGCCTATCCGGCGCCAACCCCAGCACGCCCTCCACGCCCTCCACCACCCGATACACCTTCAGCCCGCCATCCTTGGCGCACAGGTGCTCCACGTACTTGCGGCCAAGAAATCCATCCGCGGTAGGAAGCAGGAAAGCAATCAGGCCCACCACCGCTTTGCGCCGCCAACCGTTCATCCTCACGACCAGCCAAACGGCCAACGCGACGTAGAGGACAACAATCAGCAGAATCGCCAAGCCGCCCATAGGTTCTAGAAGGCTACTCCCGCGGCGGCCGTCTCTCAATGCGGATGGTAGTGCGCGCAGATCGCGGATCGCGATCCGAGCGCGTCGCCACGATTATTCAATCTGTTAGGAAGGAATCTTGAATCCAGATTGGTCGCAACGCGCCATATCGGCAACGGCCAAGGGAACGATGACGTAGATGCGATGGCTCTGGCTCGTTCGAACCTGCGCGGTCGACCGGGAAATGTTACCGATCGTGCACATTTCAGTCCCGCCGCCGCCCCCGCCCTTCCGGAAATCGTGGTCTGTCCCTGATTTCCGCTCCTATTCTTATACTGACGTTAAGTATATTTAGCTCTTTCATGACTTGACCATGCACCTCCCCGACCTCGGCATTCGCAAAGTCCAGTCGCTCCTCGAAGCACTCGGCCTGGATCTCCACGTTCGCCCGCTGCCGCGCCGGCCTGACTATGTCCGCATGGCGCTGGGATCGGCGAACTCGAGCTATCGCGAGAAGATGACGGAGGGCGAGCTGATGCGCGCCTTGATCTCCGGCTACATCCCTCGCGGCCGTCGGCCGCACCTGCGCACGCTCCTCGAGGAAGCGCCGCCGTCCGTGCTGCGTGGCGTCGTGCATGAGGTCGGGAAGTACATGGGACACGAGCGCGTTCGCGCGAACACGCTTGTCATCGCGGAGGCGCTTGGTGCGTTGCGTACTGTAAAGGCCTGCCTGGAGGGGAGATGAGCACCTGGGAGACGCTGCTTGCGCGAGCACTGGTCATTCTGCGATCGGCGGCCTCCGCCGGGTCGCTCGCCCGCGAATGGAGCCTGGGCGGCGGCACTGCCCTGATGCTCCGCCACCAGCACCGCCGCAGCGAGGACATCGACATTTTCGTTCCCGATCCGCAAGTCCTTGGCCTGCTGACGCCGCGGCTCAATCCGGTGGCGGAATCGCTCACGCCGGACTACGCGGAGGGCGCGACCTACGTGAAGCTGTACTTCCCGGAGGGGCAGGTCGACTTCATCGCATCCAGACACATCACGCCGGTCCCCGTTACCCGCGAGACCCTGATCGGCCGCGAGATCCCCGTCGAGACCTCGGCCGAGGTCCTCGGCAAGAAGCTGTGGCATCGGGCGGACAGGTTCACCGCCCGGGACTTCCTCGACCTGGCATACGTGGCGCGCGCCGAACCGAAGGCGATCGCCCAGATCGAGCACATCCTGGAGTACCGCGTGGACGCCCTCACCAGGAGGCTGGAGTCGGGAACCGACCTGCTTCAGGAGCAGTACGAGGCGCTCGACACCATGGGGGTTCCCATGGCGTTCGACGAATGCCTGGACATCGTGCGCTCAATGCTCGCGCCTCTGAACAAGGGGCCGGGGGCCAGGCAGATCGTGGCCGCGTATGCCGTGCAGCCCCTAAGCCGCCCTCCGCTCCCCGTCCTCCCGGAAATCGTGGTCTGTCCCTGATTTCCGCGGTATCTCGCCGATCGCGCAAGCCACCGCATCCTCGACGCGATCGAGGAACACGAACGCCAGCTTTTCCTTCGCGGCCGCAGGGACGTCTTCCAGGTCTTTCTCGTTGCGCTTGGGCAGCATCACGGTCTTGATGCCGGCGCGCAGCGCGGCCAGGACCTTCTCCTTCACTCCGCCGATCGGCATGACCAACCCGCGCAGCGAAATCTCGCCGGTCATGGCGACATCGGACCGCACCGGCTTGCCGGTCATCAGCGAGGTGATGGCCAGGTACATCGCGACGCCCGCGCTGGGGCCGTCCTTCGGGGTCGCTCCGGCAGGCACATGGACGTGGATGTCCAGTTTGTCGAAGCTCTCCCCCATGTACCCCTTGGCCAGCGTCAGCGCCGCCTGCGCGGACTCCTTCATGACGTCGCCCAGCTGCCCGGTGAGGATGAGCTTGCCCGAACCCGGCACCTTGGAGGCTTCGATGAACAGGATGTCCCCGCCCACCGGCGTCCAGGCAAGGCCCGTGGCCACGCCCGGAACGGAGGTGCGTTGCGCGAGCTCGTTCTCGAATTTCTTCGCGCCCAGGATGGCGTGCAGTTCGGGTTCTCCAATCACCACGGACTCCACGCCGCTGGCGGCGTCCTTCACATCGCCTTCCGCGATCTTCATCGCCGCGGAGCGCAGCACCGCCCCCAGCTCCCGCTCGAGGTTGCGCACGCCGGCCTCGCGGGTGTAGTCCGCGATCAGCGACCGGATGGCGTCATCGGAAATCGTGGACTGTCCCTCTTTTAGTCCGTTGGACTCCATCTGGCGCTTGACCAGGTACTTCTTCGCGATCTCGAGCTTTTCCTCGGCGGTGTAGCCGGGGAGCTGGATGATTTCCATGCGATCGCGAAGCGGGCCGGGGATGGTGTCGAGCTGGTTCGCGGTGGCGATGAACATCACGCGCGACAGGTCGTAGTCCAC
>JALHLN010000125.1 GCA_022844545.1 Burkholderiales bacterium
CGCCGCGCCAGTTCCCGCCGCGGCCGCCGCGCCCGCTCCGGCAGCGCCTCGTCCCCCGACTCTCGATCCACGCGAATTGCAGTTGCGAGAGGAAGAGGCGCGGCGCGGCCAGAAGCTGTCCGACATCCAGGCCGCCGAACTGCGCGAGAAGCAGGAGCGCGAGAAGCGCGAGGCGGCGCAGCGCGAGGCACAACGCGCGGCGCAGGCCCTGGCGGCGAGCACGCCGTCGCCGACCAAGGAAGGCACCCTGCATGCGCCCAAGACGGGTGAAGCCAAGCCGGCCGACAAGAAGGCAAAGAAGGTCAAGACCACGGTGCTGCGCGACGATGGCGTGCGCCGCCGCGCCATCAAGACCCGCGGCGACCTGGGTGGCGGCGTCGGCGGCTGGCACGGTCGCGGCGGGTCACGCCACGGCCGCGGCTCCGCGCCTGCTGCCGGGGAACCCGCGTTCGCTCAGCCAACCGAGCCGGTGGTGCGGGAGGTCGCGGTGCCGGAAACCATCACGGTGGGCGAACTGGCGCATCGCATGGCGGTCAAGGCCGCCGAGGTCATCAAGGTGCTGATGAAGCTGGGTTCCATGGCCAACATCAACCAGGCCCTGGACCAGGAGACCGCGATGATCGTGGTGCAGGAGATGGGCCACACCGCCAAGGCGGCGAAGCTGGACGACCCGGAGGCCTACCTGGTGGATACCGGCGAGAAGAGCACGGCGGACACCCTGCCGCGCCCGCCCGTCGTGACCGTGATGGGCCACGTCGACCACGGCAAGACCTCGCTGCTCGACTATATCCGCCGCACCAAGGTCGCCTCCGGCGAGGCGGGCGGCATCACGCAGCACATCGGCGCCTATCATGTCGAGACGCCGCGCGGCGTCATCACCTTCCTCGACACCCCCGGCCACGAGGCCTTCACGGCCATGCGCGCCCGCGGCGCCAAAGTCACCGATATCGTGGTGCTGGTGGTGGCGGCCGATGACGGCGCCATGCCGCAGACCATCGAGGCCATTGCCCACGCCAAGGCGGCCGGGGTGCCGCTGGTGGTGGCGATCAACAAGATCGACAAGCACGAGGCCAACCCGGAAAAGGTACGCCAGGACCTGCTTGCCAACGGGGTGGTGCCGGAGGATCTCGGCGGCGAATCGCCGGTGGTGCCGGTGTCGGCCAAGACCGGCCAGGGCGTGGACGAGCTGCTGGAGCAGATCCTGCTCCAGGCCGAGGTCAAGGAGCTCAGGGCGCAGGTCGATGCACCTGCCAAAGGCGTGGTGATCGAGGCGCGGCTGGACAAGGGCCGCGGTCCGGTGGCGACGCTGCTGGTGCAGTCGGGCACGCTCAGGCGTGGCGACGTCATCGTTGCCGGCGCGGTCCACGGCCGGGTGCGGGCGATGCTGGACGAGAACGGCAAGCCGGTGCACAGCGCCGGCCCGTCGATCCCGGTCGAGGTGCAGGGCCTGTCCGACGTCCCCCGCGCGGGCGAGGAGATGGTGGCCCTCGCCGACGAGCGCAAGGCGCGCGAGGTGGCGATGTTCCGCGCCGGCAAGTACCGCGACGTCAAGCTCTCCAAGCAGCAGGCCGCCAAGCTGGAGAACATGATGGCGTCCATGGGCGAGGAGGGCAAGAAGACCCTGGCGCTGCTCATCAAGGCCGACGTGCAGGGTTCGCAGGAGGCGCTGGCGCACGCGCTGACGCGCCTGTCGACCGAGGAAGTGAAGGTCAGCGTGGTGCACGCCGGCGTCGGCGGCATCACCGAGTCCGACGTCAACCTGGCGATGGCCTCGCGTGCCGTGATCATCGGCTTCAACACCCGGGCCGACGCCACAGCGAGGAAGCTGATCGAGTCCTCCGGCGTGGACGTGCGCTACTACAACGTGATCTACGATGCCGTGGAGGAAGTCAAGGGCGCCCTGACGGGCATGCTGGCGCCTGAGCGCAGGGAAAGCGTCATCGGCACGGTCGAGGTGCGCCAGGTGTTCCGCATCTCCAAGGTGGGAACCGTGGCCGGCTGCTATGTCACCGACGGCCTGGTGAAGCGCGGCGCCCAGGTGCGGGTGCTGCGCGACAGCGTGGTGATCCACACCGGGGAGATCGACGCGCTGAAGCGCTTCAAGGACGACGTGCGCGAGGTCAAGTCCGGCTTCGAGTGCGGCCTGTCGCTGAAGAGCTACCAGGACCTCAAGGTGGGCGACCTGCTCGAGGTGTTCGAGGTGCTCGAAGTCGCGCGGACGCTCTAGGCCCGCCATGGCGCGGCGCTCGGGCAGGGCGCGCAAGGTCGGCGACCAGGTGCAGCGCGAGCTCTCGGAGATCCTCGCCCGCGAACTGCGCGACCCGCGCGTGGGCATGGTGACGCTGACCGGCGTCGACATGTCGCCGGATTGCACGCACGCCGTGATCCATTTCACCTGCCTGGACGAAGCGCACGCCGCAGCGGCGACCGAAGGGCTGGCGCGCGCCAGCGGCTTCCTCAGGACGCAGCTCGCGCGGCGCATCAAGATCTACTCCGCCCCGACGCTGCGCTTCGTCTACGACGAGTCGGTGGCGCGCGGCGACCGCATCTCCCGCCTCATCGACAGCGTGCGGAGCAAGGACTGACCGCAGCGGCAAAGCCGCGGCCCGCGCGGCGCAACGTGGATGGCGTGCTGCTGCTCGACAAGCCCGCCGGCGTCTCATCCAACACCGCGTTGCAGGAAGCGCGGCGCCTGCTGGGCGCCGCCAAGGCGGGGCACGCGGGAACCCTCGATCCGCTCGCCTCCGGACTCCTGCCGCTGCTGTTCGGGGAGGCTACCCGCTTCGCGCGCTTCGGCCTCGACGCCGACAAGACCTACCAGGCGTCGGTGCGTCTCGGCGTCCGTACCGCCACCGGGGATGCCGAGGGCGAAGTGCTGGAGCGGCAGCCGGTGGAAGTGGACGATGCGCGCCTCACCGCAGCGCTCGCCCGTTTTCGCGGCCAGATCAGGCAGGTGCCCCCAATGTACTCGGCCCTCAAGCGCGACGGCCGGCCGCTCTACGAGCTCGCGCGCGCCGGGCGCACGGTCGAACGCGAAGCGCGCGCGGTCACCATCCACGAGCTTGTGCTGGAGGCTCGCGAAGGCGACCTCCTGCGCCTGATGGTCCGCTGCAGCAAGGGCACCTATGTCCGGCAGCTCGCGGAAGACCTCGGCCTTGCACTGGGTACCGTGGCCCACTTGGAGGCCTTGCGGCGGACGGCGGCCGGGCGCTACACGCTGGCGCAGGCGGTGGACCTGGAGCGGTTCCGTGCCCTGGACGAGGCCGGCCGGCAGGGGTGCCTGCTTCCCGCGGACAGCCTTCTGGCCGCGCTGCCGGTCGCCGCGCTGGGTCCGGACGAGTCGTTGCGCTTCGCCCAGGGGCAGGCGGTTGCCGCCGGCATGGTTCCCGAAGGTAGCTGCCGGGTCCTCGATGCGGCGGGCTCGCTTCTGGGTGTGGGGGAGGCCTGCGCAGACGGAAAGCTCCGTCCCGTCAGGCTCTTGTCGCAGCGCCTCGATGCGGGCGCAACCGGCTGAAATACCAAGAAAAACTTGTTAATCCGGGTCAATCTCGGATAAAATGCGCGCCTCACCAAACGAGCCCATAAAGAGAGCGAAGATGAGTTTGCAAGTTGCGCAGAAGGCGCAAGTGGTCAAGCAGTACCAGCGCGCCGGGAACGACACCGGATCGCCAGAAGTCCAGATCGCGCTGCTCACCGAGCGCATCAATGGCCTCACCGAGCACTTCAAGGCCCACGTCAAGGATTTCCATTCCCGCCGCGGGTTGCTCAAGCTCGTCAGCCAGCGCCGCAAGCTGCTGGACTACCTTAAGCGCAAGAACGCGGACAAGTACCGCTCGGTGATCGAGCGCCTTGGCCTGCGCAAGTAAGCCCCTCGCCCTTTCCCGAATGCCGTAGCGGAAGCGCTCATCTGCCGATGAGCGCTCGACGCCCACGCTCGCACACGAAACAGCGCAAATAGAGGATATCCCTTGAGCCCAATCAAGAAGACCTTCACCCTCGGCACGCAACAGGTGACCCTGGAGACCGGAGAGATCGCCCGCCAGGCGCACGGCGCGGTGATCTGCACCGTAGACGACACCGTGGTGCTCGCGGCCGTGACCGCATCCAAGTCGGCCAAGCCCGGGCAGAGTTTCTTCCCGCTCACGGTGGACTACGCCGAGAGGACCTACGCCGCGGGCAAGATCCCGGGCGGCTTCTTCAAGCGCGAGGGACGTCCGAGCGAGAAGGAAATCCTGACCTCCCGCCTGATCGATCGCCCGATCCGGCCCCTGTTCCCGGACGGTTTCTACAACGAAGTGCAGGTCGTGGCGCAGGTGCTGTCGCTCAACCCGGAGGTGGACGCAGACATCCCGGCGATGATCGCGGTGTCCGCGGCCATGACGCTGTCCGGGGTGCCCTTCAGCGGCCCGATCGGCGCGGTCCGCGTCGGCTACGTCGACGGCCAGTACGTCATCAACCCGACGCTGTCGCAGTTGAAGGACTCCCGGCTCAACCTGGTGGTCGCCGGCACGGCACAGGGCGTGCTGATGGTCGAGTCCGAGGCGCTGGAACTGCCCGAGGACGTCATGCTCGGGGCCGTGGTCCACGGCCACGAGCAGATGCAGGCCGCGATCACCGCGATCGAGGAACTGGCCGAAGTCGCAGGCAAGCCCGCCTGGGACTGGAAAGCCCCGGCCAGGGACGAGGCGCTGGCGGCGAAGATCGCCGAGCTGTCGGAAGCGGACCTGCGCAACGCGTTCGCGATGCGGCAGAAGGGCGCGCGCTCGGAGGCGATCGACGCCATCTGGAAGCGCGTCTTCGAGGCCGTCGGCGCGGGCACGCCCGGCGGACCGGACGCCAACACCGTGAAGGATCTCTGCTTCGCGGTCGAATCGAAGATCGTGCGCAACCAGATCCTTGACGGAGAGCCGCGCATCGACGGCCGCGACACCCGCACCGTGCGGCCGATCTCCATCCGCACCGGCGTGCTGCCCCGCACCCACGGCTCGGCGCTGTTCACGCGCGGCGAGACGCAGGCGCTGGTCACGGTGACCCTGGGCACCGGGCGCGACGAGCAGATCATCGACGCGCTGGCGGGCGAGTACCGCGACCGCTTCATGTTCCACTACAACTTCCCTCCGTACTCCACCGGCGAGACCGGCCGCTTCGGATTCACCAAGCGCCGCGAGATCGGCCATGGCCGCCTCGCCAAGCGGGCGCTGGTCGGCCTGCTGCCCAGGCAGGAGGATTTCGGCTATTCGCTGCGCGTGGTGTCCGAGATCACCGAGTCGAACGGCTCCTCGTCGATGGCGTCGGTGTGCGGCGGCAGCCTCGCCCTGATGGACGCCGGCGTGCCGATCAAGGCGCATGTCGCCGGCATCGCCATGGGACTGATCAAGGAAGGCAACCGCTTCGCGGTCCTGACCGACATCCTGGGCGACGAGGATCACCTCGGCGACATGGACTTCAAGGTCGCGGGCACGGACGCCGGCGTCACCGCGCTGCAGATGGACCTGAAGATCGAGTCCATCAACAAGGGCATCATGAAGGTGGCGCTGGACCAGGCGCGCGAGGCGCGGCTGCACATCCTGCAGCAGATGAAGCAGGCGATGGACGGCTCGCGCGGCGAACTGTCCAGCTTCGCCCCGCGCATCATCAAGATCAAGATCAACCCGGACAAGATCCGCGACGTCATCGGCAAGGGCGGCGTCATCATCCGCGGCCTGCAGGAGGAGACCGGCACCACCATCGAGATCGAGGACGACGGCACCATTTCCATCGCCTGCGTCTCCTCCGAGGGCGGCGAGGCGGCGAAGAAGCGGATCCTGGACATCACCGCCGACGTCGAGGTCGGCAAGATCTACGAGGGCCCCGTGCTGCGCCTGCTCGATTTCGGCGCCATCGTCCAGCTGCTGCCGGGCCGCGACGGCCTGCTGCACATCTCGCAGATCAGCAACGAGCGCGTCAACGCCGTGTCCGACCATCTCAAGGAAGGCCAGGTCGTTAAGGTCAAGGTGCTCGAGGCCGACGACAAGGGCCGCGTGCGCCTGTCGATGAAGGCGATCGGCTCGCAGCCGGAGGCGGCCAAGCAGGGCTAGGCTGGCAGGGGCAGGGCAGCGGGAGAAGGGCGCCGCAAGGCGCCCTTTTCACTGCCGGACAGCTACTTCGCCACCTGCCGCTCGCGCATTTCGTCGAGCGTCTTGCAGTCGATGCACTTGGTCGCAGTCGGTCGGGCTTCCAGGCGCTTGAGGCCGATCTCGACCCCGCAGCTGTCGCACCAGCCGTACTCGTTGGCGTCGATGCGCGCGATGGTCTCGTCGATCTTCTTGATCAACTTGCGCTCGCGGTCCCGGTTGCGCAGCTCCAGGGCCATGTCCGACTCCTGGCTGGCGCGGTCGTTGGGGTCGGCGAACACCGTGGCCTCGTCCTGCATGGTGTGCACGGTGCGGTCGATCTCCTCGGAGAGTTCGCCCTTCAGGTTCTCGAGGATCTTCCTGAAATGGCCGCGCTGCTTCGCGTTCATGTATTCCTCGCCCTTTTTCGGGGCGTAGGGGGCGAAGGATTTCTTGCTCACTTCCAGCGGCATTTCGGGTCCGGGCAAAAAAATGAAGGAGGCTTTGTAGCAGAAAAGCCCACCAGCGGCAAGCTGAAAAAGGAGTATCATTGCGCCCCTTATTCCGGGGTGTAGCGCAGCCTGGTAGCGCGCCTGCTTTGGGAGCAGGATGTCGGGAGTTCAAATCTCTCCACCCCGACCAGACTGCCCGTAGCTCAACCGGATAGAGCACCAGCCTTCTAAGCTGGGGGTTGTGGGTTCGAGTCCCGCCGGGCAGGCCAGCAGCAGCCGGCGATAGAATGGCATCGTAGGTAGCACTTAAAGCAGCGCAATGGTGGCCGTAGCTCAATGGTAGAGTCCCGGATTGTGATTCCGGTTGTTGTGGGTTCGAGTCCCATCGGTCACCCCACCCGCTTCATTCCCTTCACCCCGGCAACTGCTCCCGCTCCAGGACAAACACGCTGTCCGGGTCGCTGAGCGCCGGCCATGTGAACTCCAGCCCTGGTAGTGCGCGTTCCATGGCCCTGCGGTTGCCGCCGATCTCGCACACCAGCAGGCCGCCCGGATTCAGGTGCCGCTTCGCCTCATCCAGAATCCGCCGCACGATATCCAGCCCGTCGCTTCCGGCGGCGAGCGCCAGCGCAGGCTCGTGCCGGTACTCCTCCGGCAGCTTCGCCATGGAGCGGGCGGTCACGTAGGGCGGGTTGCTGACGATCAGGTCGTACGTCCTGCGGCCGAGTTCCTCGAACAGATCTGACTGGACGAGGTCGATCCGCTTTTCCAGTTCGTAGCGCGCGACGTTCTTCGCGGCCACCGCCAGCGCGCCGGCCGAGAGGTCGGTCGCGTCAACCTTTGCCTTCGGGAATTCGAGCGCGAGCAGGATGGCGAGGCATCCGGAGCCGGCGCACAGGTCCAGCGCGCGCCGTGGTTCGCGCCGCAGCCACGGCGCGAAGCGCTCACGGATCAGCTCGGCGATGAACGAGCGCGGCACGATGACTCGCCGGTCGACGTGGAAGGCGTGCTCGCCCAGCCAGGCCTCCCTGAGGACGTAGGCAAGCGGAATCCGCTCTCGAATGCGGCGCTCGGCGAGCGCCTCGATGCGCTTCTGCGTCTTCGGCGCGATCTCCTCGTCCAGCAGGTACCCCAGCTGCGAGGAAATCAGCCAGGCGGCCTCCTCGCGCGCGTTGTGCGTGCCGTGGCCATAGTGGAGCTTCGCCCTGGCGAAGCGCCGCGCGATCCCGCGCAGCAGCGCCGCCGTCTTCACGGCAGAAGCTTGCGCAGGATGCCGAGGTAGATGCGCGCCAGGGTTTCGAACGCCGTCACCTCGATGTTCTCGTTCAGCTTGTGGATGGTGGCATTCGCCGGCCCCAGTTCCACGATTTCGGGGCAGATGTCGATGATGAAGCGCCCGTCGGAGGTGCCGCCGCCGGTCGACAGTTGCGGCTCGATTCCGGCATTCGCCCGGACCGATTCCCGGACGGCGTCCGTCAGCTTGCCCTGCCGGCTGAGGAAGGGCTTGCCGCTCAGCTTCCACTCGACCTCGTAGTCCAGGCCGTGCTTCTGCAGCACGGCCTCGAAGCGCTCGCGCAGCGAAACCTCGGTGCTGGCGGTCGAGTAGCGGAAGTTGCACAGCAGCCTGGCGCTGCCCGGGACCACGTTGTCGGCCCCGGTGCCGGCATTGAAGTTGGAGACCTGGAAGCTGGTCGGCGGAAAGAATTCGTTGCCCTGGTCCCAGGTGGTCGCGGCAAGCTCGGCAAGCGCCGGCGCCACGAGGTGGATCGGGTTCTTCACCTGTTCCGGATAGGCCACATGGCCCTGCACGCCGCGGACGGTCAGGATCGCGTGCAGGGAGCCGCGGCGCCCGACGCGGATCATGTCGCCGGCAATCTTCACGGACGAGGGCTCGCCGACGATGCAGTAGTCCAGCTTCTCGCCGCGCCCCTTCAGCTCCTCGACCACGCGCACGGTTCCGTCCACCGACGGCCCCTCCTCGTCTGAAGTCAGGAGCAGGGCGATGGATCCGGCGTGCGCCGGCCGCTCCTTCACGAAGGCCTCTGCCGCGACCACGAAGCAGGCGATGGAGGACTTCATGTCGGCGGCGCCGCGGCCGTACAGCCGCCCGTCCCTGATGTCGGGCTGGAACGGGTCGGAGTGCCAGCCGGCGAGCGGGCCGGTGGGCACGACGTCGGTGTGGCCGGCGAAGCACAGCAGGGGCGCGGCCCTGCCGCGGCGCAGCCAAAGGTTTGTGACCTCGCCGAACTGCAGGGTCTCGGCCCGGAAGCCGGCCGGCGCGAGCCGCTCCGCGATCAGGGCCTGGCACCCGCCATCCTCCGGGGTGACCGAGCGCCGCGAGATCAGGTCCTGCGCGAGCTGGAGCGCGTCGTTCAGAGTGCCGGGAACGCCATGCTCAGGCGTTCATGTCGATCTTGATGTCGCTGAAGGACGCGCTGCCGCCCGCGGACACCGAGGGGCTCTCCTTCCGGTCGTCCTTCTTCTCGGACGGGGGCGGCGGCGCGCCGCCGCCGGTGGAGATCTCGCCCGCGGTCGCCTGGTTGATCAGCCACAGCATGTTGGTCGCGGAATCGGCGTTGGACATGCACTCGTCCTGCGTGATCAGGCCGTCCATGAACATCTTGAACAGCGATTGCTCGAAAGTCTGCGAGCCCGGCGCCATGCTCTTTTCCATGGCCTCCTTGATCTCGTTGATGTCTCCCTTCTCGATCAGCTCGCTGACGTGGCGGGTGTTGAGCAGCACTTCCACCGCGGCGCGCCGCGCGCCGGTCTTGGTGCGCACCAGGCGCTGCGACACCACCGCCTGCAGCGCCGCGGATAGGTCCAGCAGCAAGGTGGGCCGGTTCTCCAGTGGATAGAAGGAGATGATCCGGTTCATGGCGTGGTAGCTGTTGTTGGCGTGCAGCGTCGCCAGGGCGAGGTGGCCGGACTGGGCGTAGGCGAGCGCCATGCCCATGGTCTGCTTGTCGCGGATCTCGCCGATCAGGATGCAGTCCGGCGCCTGGCGCAGGGCGTTCTTCAGCGC
>JALHLN010000126.1 GCA_022844545.1 Burkholderiales bacterium
CACGGTGAAGAAGCGCTCGGCGTCGGTGCCGGCCTGGGAGATCGAGGCCTCGATCGGGAATTCGCTGCCGTCGCTGCGCAGCGCCCAGAGCGTTGTGGCATCGCCCATCTTGCGGCTGGTGACGCCGGTGCGGCCGAAGGACTCGATGTGGCCGTGGTGGGAGCCGCGGAAGCGGGCCGGAATGAAGCGGTCCAGTTTCCCGCCCAGGGCGTCCTCCCGCCGGCACTGGAACATGGCCTCGGCGGCGCGGTTGAACAGCACTACGCGCTGCCCGGTGTCCACCGTGATGATGGCGTCCATCGCCGAGTCGACCACCGCTTCCAGCCGCGCCTGCACCTCGCCCAGCGCGACCCGTTGCGACTCGCTGCCCAAGCCCAGGCGCACCACCAGGAACACGCCTGCACCCAGCACGGCGAGGTCGAGGAACACGTCCAGCGCCGTCAGCCAGGGCATGCCCTGGTCCACGGTGAGGGCGGCGACGTTGAGCACCACCAGCGCCGCCGCGAAGCCGATCAGGGTGCCGATCTGCCAGGGCCTCATGCCGCGGCGCGCCTTTGACGCAGGTCAACGGGCCCCGCCACCTGCCCGGCATAGTGGCGGGCATGGCGCCAGTGCACTCTGAAATCGTCATCGATCCGGTGCTGATCCGGAAGTTCGACATCACCGGGCCGCGCTACACGTCGTATCCGACCGCGGACCGTTTCGTCGAGGCCTTCGGCGAGCAGGACCTGGCGAGCGCGCTCGCCAAGCGCAATGTCGGCGGCGTCAGCCTGCCGCTGTCGGTGTACGTCCACCTGCCGTTCTGCAGCAGCCTGTGCTGGTACTGCGGCTGCAACAAGGTGGTGACGAAGGACCATGGAAGATCCGCCAAGTATATCAAGTACTTGGGCAAGGAACTGGCGCTCGTCGGCGGGCTCATGGCGGCGCAGCCGGAGACCGGCCGGGAGATCTGCCAGCTGCATTGGGGCGGCGGGACGCCGACGTTCCTGTCGCGCGACGAGATGGCCGAGCTGATGCAGATGCTGCGCGCCCGGTTCGACCTGGCGCCGGATGCCGAGGTATCCATCGAGGTGGATCCGCGCAGCACCGAGCCGGGCCGGATGGCGTTCCTCGCCGGGCTGGGGTTCAACCGCGTCTCGATCGGTGTGCAGGACTTCGACCCCGCGGTGCAGGCCGCGGTGCACCGCATCCAGGGCGAGGACCTGACGCGGCGCGTGGTCGAGGAGTCGCGCGACGCGGGCTTTCGCTCGGTCAACCTGGACCTCATCTACGGCCTGCCGAAGCAGACCCTGGACAGCTTCAATGCCACGCTGGACCGCGTGCTGGACATCGCGCCGGACCGGATCGCGCTCTACAGCTACGCCCACCTGCCGGCGCTGTTCAAGCCGCAGCGCCGCATCCACGAGGCCGAGCTCCCCGCGGCGGAGGCGAAGCTGGAGATCATGAGCCTCGCCATCGGCCGCCTGACGCGCGCCGGCTACGTCTACATCGGCATGGACCACTTCGCGCGCCCGGAGGACGAACTCGCGGTGGCGCAGCGCCAGGGGCGCCTGCAGCGCAACTTCATGGGCTACTCCACCCAGGCCGGGGCCGACATGCTGGGCTTCGGGGTCTCGGGGATCGGCAGCGTTGGCGCGGCCTACTACCAGAACGAGAAGACGCTCGACGCGTACTACGAGCAACTGGACGCCGGACACCTGCCGGTGATGCGCGGCCTGGAACTGACCCCCGACGACCTGGTGCGCCGCGCGGTGATCCAGTCGCTGATCTGCAACTTCCGCCTCTCGATCGAGGCCATCGAGCTCGCCTGGCTGGTGGACTTCCGGCGCGCTTTCGCCGCCGAACTGCAGGAACTGGAACGGCTGGAGCAGGACGGTCTGGTGGACCTCCAGCCCGACTGGATCGTGGTCACGCCGCGCGGCCGGCTCCTGGTGCGCGCGGTGTGCGCGGTGTTCGACAAGTACCTGCGCCAGCGCCGCGAGCGCGCGGCCTATTCGCGAGTTATCTGAAATGCGGGTGATCTGAGCATGGACGCCGGGCTGCTTCCGATGCTGGGTGCGATGCTCGCAGCCGGGCTCGCCTCCGGCGTGCACTGCGTGGGCATGTGCGGCGGCATCGTCGCGGCCTTCGATGCGCGCAACGTGAATCCAGTGATTCCGGTGGTTCCGGTCGTCCCGGCAGGCAGGAGCTGGCCGAGGCGCCTCGCGTTCAATGCCGGCCGCATCGCGACCTACTCGGCCGCCGGCGCGGTCGCCGGTGCGATCGGCACCGCGGCCTATGCGACCGGCGCGCTGCCGTCGCAGGGCGTGCTGCAGGTGGTGGCCAGCATCGTGCTGGTCGTCATCGGCTTGCACCTTGCGGGCGCCGGGCGCTTGCTGGCGCCGGTCGAGGCGCTGGGCGCGCCGTTGTGGCGCCGCCTGCAGCCGGCCGCGGCGCGGCTCATGCAGGCGCCGGGGTCGCTGGGCGCTTTCTCCGCAGGCCTGGTATGGGGTTGGTTGCCCTGCGCCATGGTGTACGCGGCGCTGGCAGCAGCCGCGTTCTCAGGTGGCCCGGGCCAGGGCGCGCTCGCGATGGCCGCGTTCGGCCTGGGCACGCTGCCGTTCCTGCTCGCCGCCGGCTGGCTCGCGCGCCGCCTGCAGCGCTGGCGCCTCGCCATCGGCGGGGTGGTGCTGGGATCCGGCGTGTATGGGTTGACAAATGCAGGCCTGGCCCACGCCGGCGCGATGGGCGAGACCATCCGGCAGGGCCTGCTGTGCCTGTAGCCGAAACCCGGAGCGGAGGCGGACATGCGTGACGCGCAAAGCGAAGCCAGGCGGATCATCCAGGACGAGCACCGTTCCATCTCGGCGGTGCTCTCGGGCCTGAGGGATCTCGCGCGCCTGGCGCAGGATCCGAAACTGAAGCCGGGGTTCGACGTGCTGCGCGCGATGATCTATTACATCGACGCCTTCCCGGAGCGCATGCACCACCCGAAGGAGGACCGCCACCTGTTCGCCAGGCTGCTGGAACGCGATCCGTCGGCGCGCGCGCTGGTGGAGTCGCTGCAGTCCGAGCATGTGCAGGGCGCGAGCCTGGTGCGCGACCTGGAGCAGGCGCTGCTCAAGTTCGAGGAATTGTGGCCCAAGGGCGCGGCGGAGTTCGCCGCGGCGGTGGAGCGCTACGCGCGCTTCCACTGGGACCACATGCGGCGCGAGGAGCACCAGGTGCTGCCGCTGTGCGATGCGGCGTTCACTGCCGCGGATTGGGCAGAGATCCACGCCGCTTTCGCCGGCAACGAGGACCCGATCGCGGACCTGCGCGAGTCGGATTTCTCCAAGCTGTTCCAGAGGATCGTCAGCCTGGCGCCGGAGCCGGTGGGCCTGGGGCCGCAGTGGCGCCGGGACGGAACCAGTCCAGACGGTCCCTGAGCCGCACCACCTCGCCCACGATCACCAGGGCGGGCGGCCGGACCCGTGCGTCGGCGGCGAGCGCGGGCAGGGTGCCGAGGGTGCCGGCGTGGACGCGCTGCTTCGCCGTGGTGCCCTGCTCGACGATCGCCGCCGGCGTCGCCGCGGGCAGGCCATGCGCCACCAGCTTCGCGCATAGCTCGTCCAGGCCGTGCACCCCCATGTAGACCACCAGCGTCTGCCTGGGGCGCGCGAGCGCGTCCCAGTCCAGGTCCGGCGCGCCCTGCTTCAGGTGCCCGGTGACGAACACGCAGGCCTGCGCGTGGTCCCGGTGGGTGAGCGGGATGCCGGCGTAGGCGGCCACGCCGCTGGCCGCGGTGACCCCCGGCACCACCTCGAAGGCGATGCCCTGGGCGGCGAGGGTCTCGATCTCCTCGCCGCCGCGGCCGAAGATGAACGGGTCGCCGCCCTTCAGGCGCAGCACGTCGCGGCCCTCGTTCGCGAGGCGCACCATGAGCGCGTTGATCTCCTCCTGGCGCAGCGCGTGGCGGTCGCGCTCCTTGCCGACGTAGATGCGCTCGGCGCCGCGGCGCGCCAGGTCCACGATCGCCGGCGACACCAGGTGGTCGTACAGCAGGATGTCCGCCTGCTGCAGCAGGCGCAGGGCGCGCAGCGTCAGCAGGTCCGGGTTGCCGGGTCCCGCGCCGACGAGGTAGACCGTGCCGCGGCGCGTCGATGCCATGCATCCACGCTAAATGCGACGGGCGGGCACCGGTTTGATCTAGGTTAAACCGTCCTCGCGAGGCTCGGGCAGGCTGCAGGCATGAGACGCTGGAGCACGTTCGCGATACTGCTGTTCGCCGCGGCGGGGCCCGTCGCGGCCGGCGCCGCCGGGCCTGCCGCTCCCGCCGAAGCGAGGCGCGCGGAACTCATCCACATGGTGCGGCAGGACTGCGGCTCGTGCCACGGGCTGAGCATGAAAGGCGGGCTCGGCCCGCCGCTGGTGCCGGCCGCGCTCGCCGACAAGGACGCCGCGCAACTGCAGTTCGTGGTGCTGCACGGCCGGCGCGGCACCGCGATGCCGCCGTGGCGCCGCTTCCTCAGCGACGCGGAGGCGGCCTGGGTGGTCGAGTTGCTGCGCAAGGGACTGCCCGAATGAAGCGCGCGCCCGCCTGGCGGCTGGCCGCCGTGCTTGCCGCCGTGCTCGCCGCCGTGCTTGTCGGCTGCGCGCAGCCGGAACTGCGCGGCACCGGCGACCTCGGGCTGGTGGTCGAGCGCGCTGCCGGGCGCGTGAAGCTGATCGAGACCAGCGGCCGCACCGCGCTCGCGACCATCGCCGGGCTGGGCGACCTGTCGCACGCCTCCATCGTCTATTCGCGCGACGGCCGCTACGGCTACGTGTTCGGGCGCGACGGCGGGCTGTCGCGCGTCGACCTGCTGCTGGCGCGCCTGGACCGGCGCGTGGTGCAGGCGGGCAACGCCATCGGCGGCGCGATCTCGCAGGACGGGCGCCTGATCGCGGTCGCCAACTACGAGCCCGGCGGCGTGCGCATCTTCGACGCCGCGACGCTGGAGCCGCTGGCCGACATTCCCGCCGCGTTCGGCGACGGCACCCGCCGCGCCAAGGTGGTGGGCATCGCCGACGCGCCGGGCCAGCGCTTCGTCTTCAGCCTGTTCGAGGCGGGCGAGATCTGGGTGGCGGACCTCTCCGACCCGCGCCGTCCGCAGGTGACCAGGCACCGCGACATCGGCAAGCAGCCGTACGACGGCCTGATCACCCCCGACGGACGGCACTACATCGCGGGGCTGTTCGGCGAGGACGGCCTGGCGCTGCTCGACCTGTGGAACCCGCAGGCGGGGGTGCGCCGGATCCTCGGCGGCTACGGGCGCGGCGAGGAGCCGCTGCCGGTGTACAAGATGCCGCACCTGCGCGGCTGGGCGATCGCTGGCGGCCATGCCGTGCTGCCGGCGATCGGCCGCAAGGAAGTGCTGGTGGTGGAGACCGCCGGCTGGAGCGAGGCGGCGCGCATCCCGGTGCATGGCCAGCCGGTGTTCGTCATCGCGCAGCCGGGCGGCCGGCGCGCCTGGGTCAACTTCGCCTTCCCGGACAACGACACCGTGCAGGTCATCGACCTGCCCAGCCGCAGCGTGGTGAAGACCCTCAAGCCCGGGCGCGCGGTGCTGCACATGGAGTTCACGGCGCGCGGCGAGCAGGTCTGGGTGTCCTCGCGCGACGACGACAGCGTGATCGTCTACGACCCGGCTTCCTTCGCGGAGATCGCGCGCATCCGCGCCGACAAGCCCTCCGGGATATTCCTCTCCAGCCGCGCCTTCGCCACCGGCTTCTGATGACCGACGCCCTCGACCTGCGGCTGCTGAACGAATTCCAGCGCGGCTTTCCGCTCGAGGCGCGGCCGTTCGACGCCGTGGGCGCGCGCCTTGGCGCGCGCGGCGACGAGGTGCTGTGGCGCTACCGGCGCCTGGCGCAGGACGGGCTGGTGAGCCGCATCGGCGTCGCGTTCCGGCCGGGCGCGGCCGGCGCGAGCACGCTGGCGGCGATGGCGGTGCCGCCGGAGCGGCTCGAGGCGGTCGCCGCCTGCGTCAGCGCGCGGCCAGAGGTCAACCACAACTACGAGCGCGAGCACCGCGTCAACCTCTGGTTCGTGCTCGCCGCGTTCGGCGCCGAGGCGCTCGCCGCGGCGCTCGCGGCCGTGGCGCGGGACACCGGCCTGCCGGTGCTGTCGCTGCCGCTCGAGGCGGAGTACCACATCGACCTGGGCTTCGACCTGCACACCGGCCGCGCGCCGCGCGCCGCGGCTCGCGCGACCTCGCGCGTGGCCGAGGCGGAGCGGCCGCTGCTGGCGGCGATCGCCGACGGCCTGCCGCTGGTGCCGGAACCCTACGCCGCGCTCGCGCGCGCGGCGGGGATGGACGCCGCAAGGGTGCGCGAGATCCTGCTGCGCTGGCTCGAGACCGGCATCGCGCGCCGCTTCGGCGTCGTCGTGCGCCACCGGCGCCTCGGCTACGAGGCCAACGCCATGGCGGTGTGGGACGTGCCCGATACGCTGGTGGATGAGGCCGGCGCGCGACTCGCACTCGCGCCGGGCGTCACGCTGTGCTACCGGCGCCGGCGCGATCCGCAATGGCGCTACAACCTGTACTGCATGGTGCACGGCCGCGAGCGAGCCGCGGTGCGCGCCCAGGTGGAGGCCGCCGGCGCGCAAGCGGGACTCGCCGGCACGCCGCACGAAGTGCTGTTCAGCCGCCGCTGCTTCCAGCAGCGCGGCGCGCGCTATGCCCCGCAGGCGGAGGCCGCCCATGGATGAGCTGGATCGCCGCATCATCAATGGCCTTCAAGGCAGTTTCCCGGTCGAGCCGCGGCCCTTCAGGGCCGCGGCTCGAAACCTCGGCACCGATGAGGCGACTCTGCTGAATCGGTTGCAGGCGCTGCTGGAACAGGGCGTCCTCACCCGCTTCGGCCCGCTGTACAACGCCGACCGCCTCGGCGGCGCCTTCACGCTGTGCGCCATGAGCGTGCCGGCCGCCGAATTCGAGCGCGTCGCCGCGGCGGTCAACGCCTTCGCCGAGGTGGCGCACAACTACGAGCGGGAACATCGCCTGAACATGTGGTTCGTGCTCGCCACCGCCGACCCGGCGCGCATCGCGCAGGTCGTGGCGCGCATCGAGGCCGAGACCGGCTGCGCGGTGCTGGAGCTGCCGAAGGAGGAGGAGTACTTCGTCGATCTGAGGCTCGCCGCATGAACGCGCTCGAGCTGGTGCGCGCCACCCAGGCGGGGCTGCCGCTGGTGCCCGAGCCCTACGAGGCGCTCGCCGGGCGCCTCGGCGCCACCGCGGAGGAGGTGATGCAGGCGCTGCGCGGCATGCTCGCCGACGGGCGCATCCGCCGCATCGGCGTGGTGCCCAACCATTACGCGCTCGGCTACCGGGCCAACGGCATGTCGGTGTGGGACGTGGACGAGGCGCGCATCGCCGAACTGGGCCCGCGCGTGGGCGCGCTCCCCGGCGTGAGCCACTGCTACCGGCGGCCGCGGCGGCCCGGCTGGCCCTACAACCTGTTCGCCATGCTCCATGGGCGAGAGCGGGCGGAGGTGGAAGCGAAGGTGGCGCAGGTCGCCGAGCTGCTCGGTCCTTCTGCGCGCGCGCACGAGGTGCTCTACAGCCGCCGGATCCTGAAGAAGACCGGCCTGAGGCTCGGCTGACATGTTCCGCGTCTCCCAGTTCATGCGCGAGATCGCGCACCCGAGTCCGGCCGGGCCGCGCCGCGATCCCACCGCGCCCCGCGCGGTCCTTCCCGGCCCGGTGGTGATCTGGAACCTGGTGCGCCGCTGCAACCTGAATTGCCTGCACTGCTATTCCATCTCGGCCGACGTGGACTTTCCCGGCGAGCTGTCCACGGACGAGGTGTTCGGCGTCATGGACGACCTGAAGGCTTTCCGCGTCCCGGTGCTGATCCTGTCGGGCGGCGAGCCGCTGCTGCGCCCGGACCTGTTCGACATCGCCGCGCGCGCCAGGGCGATGGGCTTCTACACCGGCCTGTCGACCAACGGCACGCTGGTGGACGAGGCGCTGGCCGGGCGCATCGCCGCGCTGGGCTTCGACTACGTGGGCGTGAGCCTGGACGGCCTGCGCGACACGCACGACCGCTTCCGCCGCAAGGCCGGCGCATTCGAGGCCTCGCTCGCCGGCCTGCGCCTGCTGCGCGCGCGGGGCGTCAAGGTCGGCTTGCGCTTCACGCTCACCCAGGGCAACGCCGCCGACCTTCCGGGCCTGCTGGAACTGGCGGCCGCCGAAGGCATCGACAAGTTCTACCTCTCGCACCTCAACTACGCCGGCCGGGGCAACAAGAACCGCGGCGAGGACGCGCAGCACCGGCTCACGCGCTGGGCGATGGACCTGGTGTTCGACGCCGCCTGGGACAGCGAGCGCCGCGGGCTCGGGCGCGAGTTCGTCACCGGCAACAACGACGCCGACGGCCCCTATCTGCTCGACTGGGCGCGCCGGCGCGGCCTGGGCGATCACGCGCAGCTGCGCGCGAAGCTCGCGCAGTGGGGCGGCAACGCCTCCGGGGTCAACGTCGCCAACATCGACAACCTGGGCAACGTCCATCCGGACACCTTCTGGTGGGATTACACCCTCGGCAACGTGCGCGAGCGCCGGTTCTCCGAGATCTGGGCCGACACCTCCGATCCGGTCATGGCGGGCCTCAAGGCACGGCCGCGGCAGATCAAGGGCCGTTGCGCGCAGTGCATCCACTTCGACATCTGCGGCGGCAACACCCGGACCCGCGCGCGCCAGCTCACCGGCGACCCGTGGGAAGAGGATCCCGGCTGCTACCTCACCGACGAGGAGATCGGCATCGAAGCCGGCGGCGAGCGCGTGCCGGTGCTGCCGTACAAGGGAAGGGGGCCGGTGTGGCTGCGCCGCGCCTGAACCGCCTTGCGCTGTTCGCCTTTCTCACGATCGCGTCCTCCTGCGTCCTTTCGCAGGAGGACGCGAAACAGGGCCTCAAACCAGGCGCCAAGCCGCTCTACGACACCCATTGCGCCGCCTGCCACGGCGCCGAGCGCTTCGGCCTGATGGGGCCCGCGCTCATCCCCGAGAGCCTGTCCCGCCTGCGCCAGGCCGAGGCCGCGAAGGTGATCCGCGAGGGCCGCGTCGCGACCCAGATGCCCGGTTTCGCCGACCAGCTGACGGCCGCCGAAATGCAGGCGCTGCTCGCCTACCTCTACACGCCGGTGTCCCCGGCGCCGCGCTGGGGCGAGGCCCAGATCGCCGCCTCGCGGGTGGTGCACCACGCGCCGGGCACGCTGCCGGACCGGCCGGCGTACGCCGCCGATCCGATGAACCTGTTCCTGGTGGTGGAGGCGGGCGACCACCATGTCAGCGTGCTCGACGGCGACCGGCTGGAGCCGATCCATCGCTTCGCCTCGCGCTACGCGCTGCACGGCGGGCCGAAGTTCACCCCCGACGGCCGCTACGTGTTCTTCGCCTCGCGCGACGGCTGGATCTCCAAGTTCGACCTGTGGAACCTGAAGACGGTGGCCGAGGTGCGCGCCGGCATCAACACCCGCAACGCCGCGGTCTCGGGCGA
>JALHLN010000127.1 GCA_022844545.1 Burkholderiales bacterium
GGCGCGGAACGCGCCGCCGTGCCGGCCGTGGCCGCGGCGGCTGCCGCAGCGCAGGGCAGCCGGCGGCTGGTGCTGCGCTTCGAGCGCGAATCCTGGGTCGAGGTGCGCGGACGCGGCGGCAAGCTGCTGCTGTCGCAACTCAACGCCGCGGGCACGGAGCGACAGGTCGAGGGCGAGCCGCCGTTCCAACTCATCATCGGCAATGCGCAGCACGTGCGCCTGACCTACGGCGAGCAGCAGGTGGACCTGGCGCCGCACGTCAAGGTCGAGGTCGCGCGCCTCACGCTGGAGTGAGCGCCGTGCAGCCCGTGCAGCGCCGCCAGTCGCGGCAGGTCAGGGTGGGCGGGATCGCGCTGGGCGGTGGCGCGCCGGTGGTGGTCCAGTCCATGACCAACACCGACACCGTGGACGTCGAGGCCACCGTGCGCCAGGTCGCGGACCTGGCGCGCGCCGGCTCCGAGCTGGTGCGCATCACGGTCAATTCGCCCGAGGCCGCCGCCGCCGTGGCGCCGATCCGCGAGCGCCTGGATGCGCTGGGCTGCGGCGTGCCGCTGGTGGGGGATTTCCACTACAACGGGCACAAGCTGCTGACGCGCTATCCGGACTGCGCGCAGGCGCTCGCCAAGTACCGCATCAACCCGGGCAACGTCGGCCGCGGCGCGAAGCGCGACGACCAGTTCGCGACCATGATAGAGGCCGCGCTGCGCTGGGCGAAGCCGGTGCGCATCGGCGTCAACTGGGGGAGCCTCGACCCGGAGCTGCTGGCGCAGATGATGGACGACAACGCGCGCCGGCCGCAGCCGCTCGAGGCCGACGAGGTGATGCGCGAGGCGCTGATCGCCTCGGCGCTGGGCTCGGCCGAGCAGGCGCGCAAGCTCGGCCTCGCCGCCGAACGCATCGTCATTTCCTGCAAGGTGAGCGGCGTGCAGGACCTGATCCGCGTCTACCGCGAGCTCGCGCGCCGCTGCGATTACGCGCTGCACCTGGGTCTGACCGAGGCCGGCATGGGCAGCAAGGGCATCGTCGCCTCCGCCGCGTCGATGGGCGTGCTGCTGCAGGAGGGGATCGGCGACACCATACGAATAAGCCTGACCCCCGAGCCTGGGGGGGATCGCACACGGGAAGTGGTGGTGGCGCAGGAACTGCTGCAGACCATGGGGCTGCGCAGCTTCACGCCCATGGTCGCGGCCTGCCCGGGCTGCGGCCGCACCACCAGCACCACCTTCCAGAGCCTGGCCGAGAGCATCCAGGGCTGGCTGCGCGACAGCATGCCGGAGTGGAAGCAGCGCTATCCCGGCGTCGAGGACATGAAGGTGGCGGTGATGGGTTGCGTGGTGAACGGGCCGGGCGAATCGAAGCACGCCGACATCGGCATCAGCCTGCCGGGCTCCGGCGAGCTGCCGGTGGCGCCGGTGTACGTGGACGGCGAGAAGACCGTGACGCTGAAAGGCGAGCGCATCGCAGAGGAGTTCCAGGCCCTGGTGCAGGACTACGTGGAACGCAACTTCATCCCAGGCGCCGCGCGCAAGCGGCCCCGGCAGATCCGGATCAAAGCCGCTTGAAAATCGTCAAACCCGCGCTCCTGAAGGGCTTCGACCAGGAGTACCTGCCCCAGCAGCAGTTGCAGTTCAATGCGCTGCTGGATGTCGTTCGGCGCAACTTCGAGCTCTACGGCTTCCTGCCGATTGAGACCCCTTCGGCCGAATTGAAGGACGTGCTGACCTCGAAGGGTGGCACGGAGAAGGAGATCTACGCGCTGGCGCGACTCGCGGCCGGCGACGACCAGGACGAGGCCGCAACCCGGGGCGCGCTGCGCTTCGACCTCACGGTGCCGTTGGCGCGCTATGTCGCCATGCGCGAGCGCGAACTCGCGTTCCCGTTCCGGCGCTACCAGATCCAGCGCGTCTGGCGCGGCGAGTCGCCGCAGGCGAGGAAGGGCCGCTTCCGCGAGTTCTACCAGTGCGACATCGACATCATCGGCCGCGAGAAGCTCTCCAGCCTGGCGGAGGCTGAGATCCCGAGCGTCATCTACAGCGTGTTCCGTGAGATGGACATCGGCGCGTTCCTTATCCGGATCAACAACCGCAAGGTGCTGAAGGGGCTGCTGCAGTGCCACGGCGTGCCTGATGCCGGCGCCGGGGCGGTGCTGCGCGCGCTGGACAAGGTGGAGCGCGAGTCCAAGGCCGCGATACTCGCTGACGTCGCCCGTGAAGGCGTGTCCGCAGCCGCGGCGGACGAGCTGTATGGGCTGCTGTCCACGAAGCGCAGCACGGACCAGACGCTCGAATTGCTGTCCACCTACGCTGGGCGCAACGCCATGCTGGACCAGGGGCTCGCGGAGGCGCGGGCCGTCGTTCACGCCGTTCGCGGGTTCGGCGTGCCCGACGCCGCCTTTGCGCTGGATCTCTCGGTGGTGCGCGGACTGGACTACTACACCGGGACCATCTACGAGACCACGCTGGTCGGGCACCCGGAGCTGGGCAGCATCTGCTCGGGAGGGCGCTACGATGACCTCGCGAGCCATTTCACGAACACGCGCCTGCCCGGGGTCGGCATCTCGATCGGGCTCACGCGCCTGTTCTCGAAGCTGCAGGAGATGGATCGCAAATGGGTGGTGCCCCGGACGCCGGCCGAGGTGCTCGTCACGACCATGGACCCGGCGCGCATGGATGCGTACTTCGCGTTCGCGCGCGGCCTGCGCGCAGCGGGCGTGAACACCGAGGTCTACCTGGAGGAGGCCAAACTCAAGAAGCAGCTGGAGTACGCGGAACGCAAGGGCTTCCGGGTCGCGCTGGTGGCAGGCGAGACGGAGTTCGCGGGCAACCACATCCAGGTCAAGGACCTGGCCAACCGGACGCAGCAGGACCGCCCGGCGGGCGAGCTGGTCGCCGCCGTGCGCACCATACTGTCCCGATACACGAAAGCGAAAGCAGACTGATGGCCTACGACCTCGAAGAACAGGAACAGATCGCCACCCTCAAGGGCTGGTGGAAGGACAACGGCAACTACGTGATCGGCGCACTGGTCGCGGTGTCGCTCGCGGTCAGCGGCTGGTTCGGCTGGCGCAACTGGCAGGCGGGGCAGTCGAACTCGGCCGGCACGCAGTACGAGGCGCTCGTGCGCGCGGCGCAGGACGGGGACCTGAAGGCCATGCGCGATGCCGGCGCGGTGCTGGCGGAGAACTACGCCGGGACGGTGTACGCGTCGCTCGGCGCGCTGGCGGGCGCCAAGACCCTGTTCGAGCGCGGCGACCTGAAGGGCGCGCGGGCGCAGTTGCAGTGGGTGCTGGAGAAGGGCGCCACCGACGACTTCAAGGACCTGGCGCGCCTGCGCATGGCGGCGGTACTGCTGGACGAGAAGGGCTACGACGAGGCGCTGAAGCTGATGGAGGTGAAGCCCGCCGCGGCGCTCGAGCCGCAGTACGCGGCGATGAAGGGCGACCTGCTGGTGGCGAAGAACCAGCCCGCGGAGGCGAGGACGGCCTACCGCGCCGCGCTGGAGAAGGCGGGCGGCAACGAAGCCTTCCGCGCCAGCGTGCAGATGCGCCTGGACGCGCTGGGCGGATGATGCTGCGCGCGAAGCTCCTGCCCGCGGCGCTGGCTGTGGCGCTGCTGGGCGCCTGCTCCAGCCTGCCCAGCGTCAATCCGATGGACTGGTTCAGCGCGCCGAGCGGCCCCAAGCCCGCGGCGCTGCCGGCGCTCACCAGCCCGCAGGCGGTGAAGGTGCTCTGGACCGCGGGCATCGGCGGCGCCGAGGCCTTCGTGCTCAGCCCGGCGCTCGCGGGCGACCTCTATGTCGCGGCGCGCGACGGCACTGTGGCGCGGCTTGACCCCGCCAACGGCCAGGCGCGCTGGCGGGTGTCGGCGGGAATCCGGATCTCGGGCGGCATCGGCGCGGACGGCGAACTGGCGGTGGTCGCCTCGGACGCGGGCGAAGTGGTGGCGCTGGATGCGAAGACCGGCACCGTGCGCTGGCGCGCGCGCGTCTCGAGCGAGGTGCTGGCCGCGCCGCGCGTGTCCGACGCTCTGGTGCTGGTGCGCAGCGCCGACAGCCGGATCTTCGCCTTCGGCGCGGAGGACGGCCGGCGGCGCTGGGTCTACCAGCGCGCGCCGACCGCGCTCACCGTGCGCACGCCGGCCGGGCTGACGGTGCACCAGGGCATGGCCATCGCCGGCTTCTCCGGCGGCAAGCTGGTCGCGCTCGCCCTCACCAACGGCGGCGTGCGCTGGGAGGCCACGGTGGCCCTGCCCAAGGGCGCCAACGAACTGGAGCGCGTCACCGACATCGTCGGCGACCCGGCGGCGCAGGGCAGGGAAGTGTGCGCCGCGGCCTACCAGGGCCGCGTCGCCTGCTACGACGCGCAGAACGGCAACCAGCTGTGGGCGCGCGACCTGTCTTCGCTCACCGGCGTGTCCTTCGATGCGCGCTTCGCCTACGTCAGCGACGACAAGGGCGCGGTGCACGCGCTGGACCGCGGCAACGGGCGCAGCGTCTGGCGCCAGGACCGGCTCAGCAACCGGCGCCTGTCGCAACCGATTCCCCTTGGCACGGAGATCGCCGTGGGCGACCTCGAGGGCTATGTGCATTTCCTCGCCCGCGACTCCGGCGCCTTCGTCGCCCGCCACGCCACCGACGGCAGCGCGATCCGCGCCGCGCCGCTGCGGCTGCCCGCCGGCTTCCTGGTGCAGACCGCCAACGGCGGGCTGTTCGCGCTGTCGCCGTGAAACCCGTCGTCGCCCTGGTCGGGCGGCCCAACGTCGGCAAGAGCACGCTCTTCAACCGCCTCACCCGCAGCCGCTCGGCAATCGTGGTCGACGTGCCGGGGGTGACGCGCGACCGGCACTACGGCGACGGCTGGCTAGGCGGCCGCCCCTACATCGTCATCGACACCGGCGGCGTCGAGGCCGCCTCCGCCGACCCGATCTACGCCGAGATGGCGCGCCAGGCGGAACAGGCGATCGCGGAGGCCGACGCGGTGATCTTCGTCACCGACGTGCGCGCCGGGCTGACCCCCGGGGACCGCGCCATCGCCGAGCGCCTGCGCCGCGTCGCCAAGCACGTGCGAATCGCGGCCAACAAGGCCGAGGGCATGGGCGCGGCCGCGGCGGCGGAGTTCCACGAGCTGGGCATGGGCGATCCGGCGCCGATCTCCGCGGCGCACGGCGAGGGCGTGGCCGAGCTGATGGAAGCGGTGCTGGCGCCGTTCCCGGCCGGCGACGAGCCCGTGGAGGACGAGGGCAAGCACCCGCGCGTGGCCATCGTCGGCCGCCCCAACGTCGGCAAGTCCACGCTGGTGAACGCGCTGGTCGGCGAGGAGCGCGTCATCGCCTACGGCGAGCCGGGCACCACGCGCGACGCCATCGAGGTGCCCTTCGAGCGCAACGGGCGGCGCTATACGCTGATCGACACCGCGGGCCTGCGCAAGCGCGGCAAGTCGCACGGCACGCAGGTGGAGAAGTTCTCCATCGTCAGGACGCTGCAGGCGATCGAGGCCGCCAACGTCGCGGTGCTGGTGCTGGACGCGGTGGAGGGCATCTCGGAGCAGGACGCGCATGTCGCCGGCTACATCCTGGAACGGGGGCGCGCGGTGGTGGTGGTGGTGAACAAGTGGGACGCGGCGGGCAGGGAGGAGCGCGCGCGCATCAAGCACGAACTGGGCTGGAAGGTCGGGTTCCTCGGTTTCGCCGAGACGCTGAACATCTCGGCGAAGTCCGGCAAGGGCGTGCCCGGCGTGATGCGCGCGGTGGACGCGGCCTACGCCGCGGCGATGGCCAAGCTCTCGACGCCGCGCCTGACGCGCGCGCTCATCGCCGCGGTGGCGCAGCAGTCGCCGCCGCGCAAGGGCTACTCCAGGCCCAAGCTGCGCTACGCGCACCAGGGCGGCTCCAACCCGCCCATCGTCGTCATCCACGGCAACTCGCTGGACCAGATCGGCGACAACTACAAGCGCTACCTCGAGGGCTGGTTCCGCAACGCGTTCAAGCTGGGCGGCACGCCGCTGCGCATCGAGCTGCGCACCGGGCGCAATCCGTACGCCGACCGGAGTTCAAAGAAGTAGCTGGTGCAGGAAGCGGCCCGGGGCCAGCGCACCGGCGCCGGCGCCCATCAGGCCGAGCAGGGTGCCCACCATGAACTTCTTGTGCGCCGAGACGTTGCCGCGCCGGATGGACCAGATCGCCGCGACGAGGTTGAGCAGCACGAACACCGACAGCAGGTGGATCACCGAGAAGCCGTCGTTGTCGATGCCGAAGATCCAGAACGAGGACAGGGCGACGATCGCCATCGCCGCGACCCACGCCCAGCCGAATGCCCGGTGCGAGCGGGTGCCCTTGGGCAGCAGCAGTTGGGAGATGCCAATCACCACCGCAGGCAGGACGGCGAGGAGGTGGATGGCGATGGCGGGGGTCAGTTCACGGGTCATGGGAGATGTGTTATGTTGACAACGACAACATAACCCTAAAGAGAGATGTGGACAATGTCAACATCGCGTCGTGCGAAGCCTCCCTACCACCACAGCGACCTGTCCGGGACGATCCTCCAGGCGGCTTCGGAACTCCTTGAAGAACAAGGTGTTGAGGGCCTGAAGATGCGCGAGCTGGCGCGCCGGGCCAAGGTATCCCACAACGCGCCCTACCGGCACTTTCCAGACCGGGACAGCCTGCTGGCGGCGCTGGCGGCTGAGGGCTTCGCCCGACTGGGCAAGGCGCAGCAGGAGGCAAAGGGGCAGGGGGGCCTAAAGTCCATGGGCGAGGCCTATGTTCGATTTGCCCTGGATCACCCGCACCGTTTTCGCCTCATGTTCGGCGGCGCGGTCCGCATCGCGGCCCATCCCGCGCTGCGTGAGATCGCGACGCGGGTGTTCGAGGGACTTTCCGGCGCCCTATCGGGCGAACTGGCGCAGGCGGCCGGGGCCCGCGACGCCTCAATCGCCGCCTGGGCGATGGTGCACGGACTGGCGAACCTGATGCTCGACGACAAGATCAGCGCGGCCGCGATGCGCGGCCGCGACAAGGCCGCGTTCGCGCGCGACGTGCTGGCGACGCTCCGCTTCGCCGCCCGCCCGGATCAGCCCCCGCCCCGGCCCTCCTGAACCGCGAACGCCTCCGCGCAGTCCTCGGGCGCGGCGCGGCAGCGCAGCAGGCGCAGCAGCGGCTGGTTGTACGCCGCGCGCGTCAGGCGCGGCGAATAGTGGTCCCAAAGCGTCTTCGCGCGCGCCGGGGCGCCGGCAGCGATGTGGCCGGTCATCCCGGCGATCAGGAGGTACTCCCGGTTCTCGATGCCCAGGTCCACCTGCGTGGCCAGCAGGACCTCGGCGAGCTGCCCCGCCTGCGCAGCGTCGCGCTGCCCGACGGCCCGGAACAACGCGATCCAGCGGCGCTGGAACTCGTGCAGGTCGCCATGGCAGGGCGCGGCCGCGATCCTCGCCCAGACGGCATCGGCCTCCGCCGGCGGCAGGTACGGGTTCACGATGCGCGCGACGTTCACCAGGCTGTGCAGCCAGACGTCCTGCTCGCGCGGCTGCCGGCATTCGACCAGGCGCAGCTTGCTCACCTCGAGGTCCTTCTGCAGCAGAGAGGAGATGCCTTCGGGGGCAGGCGGCGCGAGCCGGGTCAGGTAATCGCGCGCGTAGCGCGCCAAGCGCGTGTTCTCGACGCGTTCGAAGGCGTAGGCGCCCTCGTGGAGCGGATTGACCGGGCGCAGGCTGCGCGCCGGCTCCAGCATCTCGAGCACGGGGACCCCCGCGTTCAGCATCGCGACCACCTCGGTCGCGCTCTTCTCGGTGAAGCGGTGGCGCGCCGCATGCAGGTCCAGCACGGGGTAGTAGTCCGAGTTCGCGCGCATGCCGTAGCTGCGGAACAGCGGCTCGAGGGTGGCGCGGTTGCCCAGGTAGCGGGCGTCGAGGTCGCCGGCCGACAGCACGTGCACCTTCCACAGTTCCTTGGCGAGGCCGGGATGCTCGAATACCGCGGGCTTGGCCGGCAGCGGCAGCGGCGTGGCCGAGGCCATGATCAGCAGGTCGTTGTCGCTGGCGGCGAACACCGCGTAGTGCGGGAACGCGGCACCCAGCGCGTTCATCACCGAGGCGAGCAGGGACGGATCGATCTCGTAGAGCTGGAACCATTGCACCAGGATCCCGCCCGGCTTTAGGTGGACCCGGATGCGGTCGTAGAACTCGCGCGTGAACAGGCTGGCGACGCCGCTCACCCAGGGGTTGGACGGCTCGGAGATGATGATGTCGTAGCTGCGGTTGCGGGTGGAGAAGTACGTCTTGGCGTCGTCGATCTCGATGCGGCTGCGGGGGTCGGCGAAGGCCGAGCTGTTGCGCGGCATGAAGCCGCGCGCGGCCTCCGCCATCGCCGCCTCGATCTCCACCGTGTCCACCTGCCGCAGCGACAGGCTCTGCAGCAGCGTGTGCGTGGTGAGCCCGGTGCCGATGCCGATCACCGCCACCTCGCGCGCCTCGGGCTTGAGCGCGAGCGGCAGCGCCGCGGTGAGCACCATGGTGATCTCGTCGGTGCCGCGCTGCGCGGCGCCCTCCAGGGCGATCGAGCCATCGGACTTGCCGTTGGTGCGGATGCTGATCGCGCCCTCGTAGCGGGCGAGGTGCACCGTCGCCGTCTTGCCGTCCTTGCGGTAGAGGATGGTGGCGTCGCGCGAACTGGACAGGTCGCCGTGCCGGAACACGCCGGCGGTCATCTTGTTGGCATCCAGCTCGAACCCGAGCGTCAGCGGCACGAACAGCAGCGCGCAGGCGGCCCCCGCGAAGGCGACGCTGCGCCCGCCGGCGCCGAAGCGCCAGAGCAGGGCGAGGCCCAGGCCGGCGTCCACCAGCGCGCCCAGCATCAGCGTCGCCTTGAGCCCCAGCAGGGGCAGGCCGACGTGCACCGCGACGAGGACGCCGGCGATCGCGCCCAGCGTGTTGGCCGCGTAGACGCGGCCGATGGCCGCCTCGCCGGCGCCGCGGCGCATCAGCGCGCCGGTGATGAGCGGCAGCGTCATGCCGGCGAGGAACGTCGTCGGCAGCATCACCAGCGCGGCGATGCCGTGGCCAGACAGGTTGAAGAAGAGGTACCCGGCGTCGGTGCGCGCGAGCCCGGCCATCAGGTACTCCATGATCTGGAACGTGCGGTCGTACACCGGCAGGGTGCACAGGGCCGCCAGGCCCATCGCGACCTGCACCCAGGCGAGCAGCCGCTCCGGATTGGCGGCGCGGTCCACCACGCGGCGCACCGCCAGGCCGCCCAGCGCCAGCCCGAGGATGAACACCGACAGCATCAGCTCGAAGGAATGGGTCGAGGCGCCCAGCACCAGCGACAGCATCCGGATCCACGCGATCTCGTAGATGAACGAGGCGAGGCCGGTGAGGAACGCGACCGCGAGCAGCAGACGCGCCGCGCCGCCGCCGGCCGCGCTCGCCGCGAGC
>JALHLN010000128.1 GCA_022844545.1 Burkholderiales bacterium
CGGGCCCTCCAGGCTCTCGGCGAGCGCCGCGCGCTCGTCGCGCCGGCGCTGCTCGGGCACCGGCGCCGGTGCCGGCGCCCTCAGGTCGGCGCGCTTCGGGCGCTTGAGCGGCTGCACGCCCTCCAGCGCCTTGCGGAACGCGTCGTCGGCGTCATCATCCAGCGAGGGCATCCAGGTACTTCTCCGCATCGAGCGCCGCCATGCAGCCGGTGCCGGCGCTGGTGACCGCCTGGCGGTAGACATGGTCCTGCACGTCGCCCGCGGCGAACACGCCGGGGATGCTGGTTGCAGTGGCGTTTCCGTCGCCGCCGCCGTGGGACACGATGTAGCCGCCCTTCATCTCCAGCTGGCCCTCGAACAGCTGCGTGTTGGGCGTGTGGCCGATGGCGATGAACAGGCCCTTCAGCTTCAGCTCCTTCGTCGCGCCGGACTTCACGTGCTTCACCCGGATCCCGGTCACGCCGCTGGCGTCGCCCACGACTTCCTCCAATGTGGAGTCGAGCTCAAGCACGATCTTTTCCTCGCCAATGCGCTTCATGAGCTTGTCGATCATGATCTTCTCGGCGCGGAACCTGTCGCGCCGATGCACCAGCGTCACCTTGCTGCAGATGTTGGCCAGGTACAGCGCCTCCTCGACCGCGGTGTTGCCGCCGCCGACGACCGCGACCTCCTGGTTCCTGTAGAAGAAGCCGTCGCAGGTGGCGCAGGCCGAGACGCCCTTGCCCATGAATGCCTGCTCCGAGGGCAGGCCGAGGTAGCGCGCCGAGGCGCCGGTGGCGATCACCAGCGCGTCGCAGGTATAGGTGGCCGCGTCGCCCTGCAGCGCGAAGGGCCGCACGCCCAGCTTCGCGGTGTGGATGTGGTCGTAGATGACCTCGGTCTCGAAGCGCTCGGCGTGCTTCTGGAAGCGCTCCATCAGCTCCGGGCCCTGGACGCCGGCGGCGTCCGCGGGCCAGTTGTCGACGTCGGTGGTGGTGGTGAGCTGGCCGCCAGGCACCATGCCCGCGATCAGGACCGGCTTCAGGTTGGCGCGCGCGGCGTAGACTGCGGCGGTATAGCCCGCGGGGCCGGAGCCCAGGATCAGCAGGCGCGAGTGTCGTGTCGTGGTGATTGGCTTGGTCATGGGAGCGAAGTATAAGGGGCCGTTCTGCTACCATAGGCGGCTGGATTGATCATCGAAAATCAGGGACAGCCCACATTCCCATGGCAGCGCCAGCGACGACAGTCTCGACCGCGGTTCTGAAGTCCGTGCCGCTGTTCGCCGGCTTTCCCGACGAGCAGCTGCGCGCACTGGCGACCCTGGTCACGCGGCGCAGCGCGCCGCGCAGTTCCCTGATCATGGCCGCGGGCGACGCCACCGAGTCGCTGTACGTGGTGATTTCGGGACGCCTGAAGGTGATGATGGGCGACGCCGAGGGCAAGGAGGTGATCCTGAGCCTGATCGGTCCCGGCGAGTTCTTCGGCGAGATGGGCCTGATCGACGACAGCCCGCGCTCGGCCAGCGTCATCGCCATCGAACCCTGCGAGCTCTTGTCGCTGTCGCGGCGCGACTTCAAGAAGTGCATGGCCGAGAACTTCGACATGACCATGGCGGTGATGAAGGGCCTGGTGCGCCGGCTGCGCGAGGCCGACCGCAAGATCGGCAGCCTCGCGCTGCTCGACGTCTACGGCCGCGTCGCCCGCCTGCTGATCGACATGTCCGAGGACGTCAACGGGCAGAAGATCGTCACCAAGCGCCTGCCCAAGCAGGACATCGCCAAGATGATCGGCGCCTCGCGCGAGATGGTGAGCCGCGTCATGAAGGACCTGCAGATGGGTGGCTACATCGAGATGCGCGGCTCGACGATCGTGGTGCGCGACACGATCATGCTGCCGGACTAGCGCGCCGCGCGCGCGTCCTCCGATCCCAGTGGCGGCGGCACCGAAGACCTCTGCGGCACCGCTCCCGGCCAAGCTCGCCGGCCTGTTGCGCGAGGCGAAATGGCTGGGGCTGGCGGCGCTGGCCGCCTTCCTGGTGCTGGTGCTCGCGACCTTCCACAAGGGCGACCCGGCCTTTTCCGCCACCTCCACCGGCGGCGTGACGCAGAACGCGGGCGGCGCCTTCGGCGCCGGTGTCGCCGACGCGCTGCTCTCGGTGTTCGGCTTCTCGGCCTACTGGTGGGTGCTGCTGTGCCTCGCGTTCGTGGTGCGCGGCTACCGGAGCCTGGAGACGGCGCCCGCCGTCGGCAAGTCGCCCAAGGGCAGCCAGGCGGATGCCGCGGGACGAAAGCCGCTGTGGATCGCGCTGGGCGGCTTCCTGCTCCTCCTGGTCGCCAGCTCGGCGCTGGAGTCGCTGCGGCTGAACAGCCTCGGCACGGGACTGCCGCAGGTGTCCGGCGGCATCCTCGGGCACCTCGTCGCCGGCTTCGCCCGCGATTTCGCCGGCTTCACCGGCGCCACGCTGCTGCTGCTCGCGCTCGCCGGCATCGGCTTCAGCCTGTTCGTCGGCGCCTCCTGGATCGCGATCGCGGAGGCCACCGGGCTCGCGCTCGAGACCGCGTACGCGCTGGCGCGCGGCGCCTGGGAGCGGCGCCGTGACCAGAAGATCGGCGCGCAGGCGAGCGAGGTGCGCGAGACGCTGGTGCAGGCCGACCGGAAGCGCGAGGAGGAGCACCCGCCGCTGGTGATCGCGCCGCCGCCGCCCGAGATCAGGAAATCCGAGCGCGTGCAGCGCGAGAAGCAGAAGCGCCTGTTCGAGGAACTGCCCGACACGCCCCTGCCGCCGCTGAAGCTGCTGGACGAGGCGGAGGCCGGAGGCGAGACCGTCAGCGCGGAGACCCTGGAGTTCACCTCGCGCCTGATCGAGAAGAAGCTGTCGGACTTCGGCGTCGCGGTGAAGGTGCTCGCCGCCTATCCCGGCCCGGTGATCACGCGCTACGAGATCGAGCCCTCGGTGGGCGTCAAGGGCAGCCAGATCGTGAACCTGGTGAAGGACCTGGCGCGCGCGCTGTCGGTGGTGGCGATCCGCGTCGTCGAGACCATCCCGGGCAAGTCCTGCATGGGCCTTGAGATCCCCAACCCACACCGGCAGACCGTGCGGCTGTCCGAGATCCTGGGTTCGGAGGTCTATCACGCCTCGCATTCGCCGCTGGCGCTGGCCCTCGGTAAGGACATTGCCGGCCACCCGGTGGTGGCCGACCTGGCGAAGATGCCGCACCTGCTGGTGGCCGGCACCACGGGCTCGGGCAAGTCGGTGGCGATCAACGCCATGATCCTGTCGCTGCTGTACAAGGCCGAGCCGCGCAACGTGCGCCTGATCCTGGTGGACCCGAAGATGCTGGAGCTGTCCGTGTACCAGGACATCCCGCACCTGCTGGCGCCGGTGGTGATCGACATGAAGCAGGCGGCCAACGCGCTCACCTGGTGCGTGGCCGAGATGGAGCGGCGCTACAAGCTGATGTCCTGGCTGGGCGTGAGGAACCTCTCGGGCTACAACCACAAGGTGCAGGACGCCGAGAAGCACGGCCGCAAGCTGGAGGACCCCTCGACCCTGGACACCGGCAACCCGGTGCCGCTCGAGACCATGCCGGTGATCGTGGTGGTGATCGACGAGCTGGCGGACCTGATGATGTCCTCGGGCAAGAAGGTCGAGGAACTGATCGCCCGCCTGGCGCAGAAGGCTCGCGCCGCAGGCATCCACATGATCCTCGCCACCCAGCGGCCCTCGGTGGACGTGATCACCGGCCTCATCAAGGCCAACATCCCGACCCGGATCGCGTTCCAGGTCGCCTCCAAGGTCGATTCGCGCACGATCCTCGACCAGTCCGGCGCCGAGTCGCTGCTGGGCGCGGGCGACATGCTGTTCCTGCCGCCGGGCTCCGGCCTGCCGCAGCGCATCCACGGCGCCTTCGTCGCCGACCAGGAGGTGCACAAGGTGGTGGAGCACCTGAAGTCGCTCGCCAGGCCCGAGTACCTGGAGGACGTGCTGGAGCCCGCCGCGGCCGGCGACGACGCCGGCGCCATGGGCGGTGGCGAACAGACCGGCGAGAAGGATCCGCTCTACGATCAGGCGGTGGAAATCGTCGTGCGCACCCGCAGGCCCTCCATTTCGCTGGTGCAGCGCCACCTGCGCATCGGCTACAACCGCGCCGCGCGCCTGATCGAGGACATGGAGAAGGCGGGCCTGGTGTCGTCGATGCAGACCAACGGCAACCGCGAAGTGCTCGTGCCGGCGAAGGCGGAATAGTGGTGCGCCTCGCCCTGGCGCTGGTCCTCGCGCTGGCGGCCGCGCAGGCGCCGGCGCAGGCGCCGGGCGCGAACCTCGAGCGCTTCCAGCAGTTCCTGCGCACCACCCAGTCCACCACGGCGGACTTCGAGCAGAAGGTCTTCGACCGCAACAAGAAGCTCGTGCAGGAATCCAGCGGCCGCTTCGCGTTCCTGCGCCCGGGACGCTTCCGCTGGACCTATGCCAAGCCCTTCGCGCAGCTGATCGTGGGCGACGGCGAGCGCGTCTGGGTCTACGACCGGGACCTGAACCAGGTGACGGTGCGGCGCATCGCCAAGGCACTGGGCTCGACGCCGGCGGCGCTGCTGGCGGGGGCGTCGGATGTCGACAAGGCCTTCGATCTCGCCGAGGGCGGCGACCGGGACGGCCTCGCCTGGGTGGAGGCGAAGCCCAGGGACAAGGATGCCGGCTTCGAGCGCATCCGCCTCGGCATGAGCGTATCGGGCATCGAGGCCATGGAACTGGTGGACAATTTCGGCCAGACCACGCTGCTGCGCTTCACGAAACTGGTGCGCAACCCGCAGATCGACCCCGAGACCTTCCGCTTCACGCCGCCCAAGGGCGCCGATGTCCTTGGGGAAAAGTAGCACCGGTGACCTGATCGGCGCGTCGGAGCCCGCCGCGCCTCTTGCCGAACGGCTGCGCCCGAAGACCCTCGACGAGGTCGTCGGCCAGAAGCACCTGCTCGGGCCCGGCAAGCCGCTGCGCGTGGCCTTCGAGTCGGGCAAGCCGCACTCCATGATCCTGTGGGGACCGCCGGGATCGGGCAAGACCACGCTCGCCCGCCTGATGGCGAAGGCCTTCGAGGCCGAGTTCATCGCGCTCTCCGCGGTGCTCTCCGGGGTGAAGGACATCCGCGACGCGGTGCAGGCCGCCGAGCACAGCCTGGCGCAATCCGGGCGGCGCACCATCCTGTTCGTGGACGAGGTGCACCGCTTCAACAAGGCGCAGCAGGACGCGTTCCTGCCCTTCGTCGAGAAGGGTTTGTTCACCTTCGTCGGCGCGACCACCGAGAACCCGTCCTTCGAGGTCAACAGCGCGCTGCTGTCGCGCGCCACGGTGTACGTGCTGGAGGGGCTGAACGCGGAGGAACTGGGCCTGCTGATGGATCGCTGCGGCGTGCCGCTGGACGCGCAGGCGCGCGAGCGGCTCGCCGGCTTCGCCGACGGCGACGCGCGGCGCCTCCTGAACGCCATCGAGATCCTGTCGAATGCGAGGCCCGCGGGCCTGATCGACGGCGAATTCGCCGAGCAGACGCTGGCGAAGAACCTGCGCCGTTTCGACAAGGGCGGCGAGCAGTTCTACGACCAGATCTCGGCGCTGCACAAGTCGGTGCGGGGCTCGGACCCGGACGCGTCGCTCTACTGGATGGTGCGGATGCTGGACGGCGGCGCCGACCCGCTCTACCTCGGGCGGCGCATCGTGCGCATGGCGATCGAGGACGTCGGCCTCGCCGACCCCCGCGCGCTGCGCCTCGCGCTCGACGCCTGCGAGACCTACGAGCGCCTGGGTTCGCCCGAGGGCGAACTCGCGCTCGCGCAAGCCGTGCTGTACCTCGCCGCCTGCGCCAAGTCCAACGCGGGCTACACCGCCTATAATGCGGCCCGCGCTTTCGTCCGGGAAGACGGCACGCGCCCGGTGCCGCTGCACATCCGCAACGCGCCGACGCGCCTGATGAAGGACCTGGGCTACGGCAAGGACTACCGCTACGCTCACGAAGAACCGGACGCCTTTGCCGCAGGCGAGACCTACTTCCCGGAGGGCATGCCCGAGGTGCGGTGGTACGTGCCGACCGGGCGCGGGCTGGAAGGCAAGATCCGGGAAAAACTCGAGGAACTGCGCCGGCTCAATGCCGAGGCGGGAAACGTGGCGGGGAAAAAGCGCAAATGATCGACATCCAGTTGCTCAGGAACGACACCGACGCGGTCGCCAGGCGGCTCTCCGCGCGCGGTTTCACGCTGGATGTCGCCGGTTTCACCGTGCTCGAGGATGCGAGAAGAAAGATCCAGGTCGCGACCGAAGCGCTCCAGTCGGAGCGCAACGCCAAGTCCAGGCAGATCGGCCAGGCCAAGGCCGCCAGGGACCAGAAGCGGGTCGACGAGATCATGGCCGAGGTGGCCGGCTACGGCGACCGGCTGAAGCAGATGGAAGGCGAGAACGACGCGGTACAGGAGAGGCTGCGCGCCTTCGTCTCGGTGATCCCGAACCTGCTGCACGAGAGCGTGCCGGTCGGCAGTTCATCGGAGCAGAACGCCGAAGTCCGCCGCTGGGGCGAACCGCGCAAGTTCGACTTCAAGCCCAGGGACCACGTCGATCTCGGCGCCCACCTCGGGGGCCTCGACTTCGACACCGGCGCCAAGCTGGCCGGCGCGCGCTTCGTGGTGATGAAGGGGCAGGTGGCGCGGCTGCACCGGGCGCTCGCCCAATTCATGCTGGACGTGCACACCACCGAGCATGGCTACACCGAGGTCTACACGCCCTACATGGTGAGCGGCGCCTGCGCCGACGGCGTCTCCAGCCTGGCCAAGTTCAGCGGCGACCTGTTCAAGATCCAGGACCGCGACCTGTACCTGATTCCGACCGCGGAATACCCGGTGACGAATTTCGTGCGCGACGAGATCGTGCCCCTCGAAGCCCTGCCGCTGAAGTACGTCTGCCACTCGCCGTGCTTCCGCTCGGAAGCGGGTGCCGCCGGCAAGGACGCGCGCGGCATGATCCGCAACCACCAGTTCGACAAGGTCGAGCTGGTGCAGGTCGTCCACCCGTCCCGGTCCTACGAACTGCACGAGGAACTGACCGCGCACGCCGAGGCGATCCTGAAGAAGCTGGCGCTGCCCTACCGCACCATGCTCCTGTGCACCGGCGACACCGGTTTCTCCTCGGCCAAGACCTACGACCTGGAAGTGTGGCTGCCGGGCCAGGACGCCTACCGCGAAATTTCGTCCTGCTCCAATTTCGAGGGCTTCCAGGCGCGGCGCATGCAGGCCCGCTTCAGGAACGAGAAGGGCCGGCCGGAGACGGTGCACACCCTGAACGGCTCCGGGCTCGCGGTTGGGCGGACGCTGATCGCGGTGCTGGAGAACTACCAGAACGCCGATGGCACGGTGACCGTGCCGGAGGCGCTGCGGCCCTACATGGGCGGCGCGGAGAAAATCGGCCCCGCTTAGCGGGCGGCCTTGGCCTGCTGCCAGCGCGCGAGGATGTCGCGCGCGCCGTTCACCGACGGGTCCATCGCCCGGTCATGTCCCAGCGCCTTGGCAGTCAGCTCGATGACGTAGCCGTTCGGGTCGCGGAAATAGATCGAGCGGATGAAGCCGTGGTCCGAGACGCCGCGGGTCTCGATGCCCGCCGCCTTGCCCTTCGCCAGCATCTGCTCGATGTGCGCCGGCTCCACCTCCAGCGCGATATGCAGGTCGTAGTCGTGCTGCGGCTTGAACTCAAAGGGCATGTCCGGCGCCTCGAAAAACGCGAGGCAGGAGCCGTCGTCCATGCGGTAGAAGGTGTGCAGCGTCTGCGTCGGGCGCCCGCTCTTGGTCTCGCGGATCTCCAGTGCCTGGGCCAGCGGCAGGCCGAGGAAGCCCTCGTAGAACCGGCGCGTCTCCTCGGAGTCCCGGCAGCGGTAGGCATTGTGGTGCAGGCCCTTGATCATTCCGGTTGTCCTCCTACACCTTCTCGAACGACCCCTTCAGCGACGCGGCGAAGCCTTCGACGACCTCGAAGGTCTTGCCCCAGCTCTTGAGCTTCTTCATGTTGCCTAGCCAGCGCTGGATGTTCGGGTAGCCGGACAGGTCGGAGCCGATGATCGCCGCGGTGTTGACGAACGACGCGCCGTAGTAATCCGCGATGGTGATCTGGCTGCCGCACAGGTAGTCATTGCCGCCGATGATGTGCTTGTCGAGCACCGAGAGCCAGCCTGCGGCGCGCTCCTTGGCCCAGGCCAGCGTGCCTTTCTGGTGCTCGTCGGTGGGGCGCTTATGGTGCGGAAACGCCTGCGGATAGACGAGGCCGTAGCAGAGGTCGCGATTGAGCTGGGTGTTGATCCAGTCGATGCGCTCGTTGACGCGGGCGCGCGCCTTCAGCTCCTCGGGATAGAGCGGCGACTTGGTCTTCACGGCGAGGTACTTGAGGATGGTGGCGGACTCGGTGAGCCGGAAGTCGCCATCCTCGAGCACGGGTACTTGGCGGTTCGGGTTGACGCCCTCCGCGAACGGCGGCTGGTAGTGCTCGCCGGTGAACAGATCCACGACCTGCATCTCGAGGGGGATGTTGCTTTCGGCGGCGAACAGCATCAGCGGGCGGCTGGTGGTGGACGCGGGGTGGTAGTAGAGCTTCATTTCGCCTCCTCCTGGAGTGGAGGGGCTAGTCTAAACCCGGGGCGCGGCGCGGTCGATGGGCGGCCGGGGCCTGCTAGAATCCGCCCCCTGCTCGACTGCGGAGAGGTGGCAGAGTGGTCGAATGCGGCAGACTCGAAATCTGTTGTACCGCTTGCGGTACCGGGGGTTCGAATCCCTCCCTCTCCGCCATTTCACCTTGAGCCGCGCGAGCGGTATTCCGGAAAGAACTCCTTCAGCAGGAAGTCCTCCAGCCCGGCGTTGTCCGCCGCCCGCGCCGACAGCGTGACGTCGCGGCCGAGGCGGTTCGACTCCCACAGGAAGTCCCCGTCCGCCTGCTCGCGGATCACCGCGATCATCCGCCGCACCACCGCGAGCTCCATGCTCGGGTTCGTGCCGCGCCGGACCTCGATTACCTGGCGCGACTCGCGCTGGATGGTGCTGTTCCAGCCGAAGAAGTGGAATTCGGCGCTGTCGTAGCCCATGCGCTCGATCTGGAAGATGCCGCCGCCATGCCGGCGGTCGGTGCCGAAGCTGGGCCGGCGGGTGAGGCCGAGGTTCTCGGCCACGATGCGGTTGTGGCGCGCCTGCTCGGTCTCGGTCGCTTGCGGCTCGGGCGGTGGCGAAGGCTGCGAGCCCGGCGAAGGCTGCGCAGCCGACTCGCGAGCGCGGCGCCGTGCGTCGACGAGGGCGGCGAAATCCTGCGCGGGCGGCGGTTTTGCGGCGACCGCAGGCTTCCCGGGTTGCTCGATCGCCATGACCGGCGGCGACGGCGGCGCCGGAG
>JALHLN010000129.1 GCA_022844545.1 Burkholderiales bacterium
ATCGGTGTGGCGGTGACGAACGGCGCGGATTTTCTGCTTACCTGGAACTGTCGTCACATCGCCAACGCCGAAATGCGCGCCAAGATCGGCGCCGTCTGCCGCGAAGCGGGATACGAACCGCCGGTGATTTGCACACCGGAGGAGCTGATGGGAGATTGAAATGATGAAAGATCCGATCGTCGAAGAAGTGCGCGCCGCGCGCGCCGAGATGCTCAAACAAGCCGGCGGCACGCTGGATGGGCTGACAGCCTTGCTCCGCGGCAAGCGCGCCGGGCGTCCGACGGTGAAAGTGGTGTCCTACAAACCCAGAAAGCCCGTTGTCGTCAAGCGTGCGGGATGAAGCGTGCGAGAGCATGCGTGGCGCAAGGACAATCGAAATCCCCGCGCCGGACGGCACCGCGTGTCGGCGCTTGCGCCGGTCGGGTTCCCGCGCCGCTTCCGCCTGAACGGGCTGCCGCCTTGGACGGCTGGATGTAACCGCTGGGTTACACGTGCACCACCCCGCCGGGGCCGCGCGCCGCTCAGACGGCCGCGTCATCAGCGTTCCGCTGGCCTGGTCTTGGCGTCTGTCCGAGACCACGCCCGGGCAATAAGCGCGCTTTCGTCTCCTCGGTTCCGGCCAAGGCGTCCATCGGGTTTGCGCTACACCGACAGCAGCTCCCTCACCCCGTCGCGGTCCATGTCCGCGCCGGCCCCGCGCGCGATGATCTCGCCGCGCTCCATCACCAGGTACTGGTCGGCGAGCGAGCGCGCGAAATCGTAGTACTGCTCCACCAGCAGGATCGCCATCTCGCCGCTGGCGGCAAGCGAGCGGATGGCGCGCTCGATGTCCTTGATGATCGAGGGCTGGATGCCCTCGGTGGGTTCGTCCAGGATCAGCAGCTTCGGGTTCATCGCCAGCGCGCGCCCGATCGCGAGCTGCTGCTGCTGGCCGCCTGAGAGGTCGCCGCCGCGCCGGCGCATCATCTGCGCGAGCACCGGGAACATCTCGAACACCCGCGGCGGCACCGTGGCGCCGCGCGGGCGCGTGGCGAGGCCCATTTCCAGGTTCTCCGCCACGGTCAGGCGGGCGAAGATCTCCCGGCCCTGCGGCACGTAGCCGATGCCGGCCCGCGCGCGCTCGTGCGGCTTCGCCAGCGTGAGGTCGGCCTCACCAAAGCGGATCGCGCCGGTACGCGCCGGAACGATGCCCATCAGCGTGCGCAGCAGCGTGGACTTGCCCACGCCGTTCCTGCCCAGCAGCGACGTGACCTTCCCGGTGGGCAGCTCGAACGACAGGTCGCGCAGGATGTGCGAGCCGCCGTAGTACTGGTTCAGATTGGATACGCTCAGCATCGTTCCGGGGGGCGGCGGTTTCCGCCTATCGTCCTAGGTAGACTTCGATGACCTTGGGGTCGTTCTGCACCTGCGACATCGGCCCTTCCGCGAGCACGCTGCCCTCGTGCAGCACCGTGACCTTGCGCGCAATTTTCTCGATGAAGGCCATGTCGTGCTCCACCACCACCAGCGAGTGCCTGCCGGCCAGCGACAGGAACAGGTCCGCGGTGCGGTCGGTCTCGTCGTCGGTCATGCCGGCCACCGGTTCGTCCAGCAGCAGCAGCTTCGGCTCCTGCATGAGGAGCATGCCGATCTCCAGCAATTGCTTCTGGCCGTGCGACAGCAGCCCGGCGACGCGGTCGGCGGCCTCGCCCAGGCGGATCAGGCGCAGCATCTCGGCGATGCGGTCGCGCTCGGCGTCCGCGAGCCGCGCGAACAGCGTGGTGCGCACCCGCTTGTCCGCCTTCATCGCCAGCTCCAGGTTCTCGAACACGCTGTGGTGCTCGAAGATGGTGGGCTTCTGGAACTTGCGCCCGATGCCGGCGTGCGCGATCTGAGCCTCGGACAGGCGCGTGAGGTCGATGGTCTGGCCGAAGAACGCGGTGCCGGAATCCGGTCGCGTCTTGCCGATGATGACGTCCATCATGGTGGTCTTGCCCGCGCCGTTGGGACCGATGACGCAGCGCAGCTCGCCCAGGTCGATGGACAGCGACAGCTTGTTGAGCGCGCGAAAGCCGTCGAAGGACACCGAGATGTCCTCCAGGTACAGCACCACGCCGTGGGTGGCGTCCAGGCCCTCGGTGGCGACGTGGCTGAATGAACCGCCTTCGTTGGCGGCGACCGCATTGGCGCTCATGCCGCCTTGCCCCTGAGCTTGTTGACCAATCCCACCACGCCCTGCGGCAGGAACAGCGTCACCAGGATGAAAAGGAGCCCCAGGAAGTAGAGCCAGAACTCCGGGAAAGCCTGGGTGAAGAAGCTCTTGGCGCCGTTGACGATGCCGGCGCCGGCGATGGCGCCGATGAGCGTGCCGCGGCCGCCGACCGCGACCCAGATCGCGATCTCGATGGAGTTCGCGGGGGACATCTCGCCCGGGTTGATGATCCCGACCTGCGGCACGTACAGCGCGCCGGCAATGCCGCAGATCACCGCCGAGAGCGTGAACACCGCCAGCTTGTAGTGCACCGTGTTGTAGCCGCAGAAGGCGACGCGGGTCTCGGCGTCGCGCACCGCGGTGAGCACGCGGCCGAACTTCGAGGTCACGAGATACCGGCAGCCCAGCAGCGTGGCGAGCAGCACCGCGCCGGTGACGGCGAACAGCGCCATGCGCGTCTCCGGCGTGGCGATGGTGAAGCCCAGGATGCGCTTGAAGTCGGTGAAGCCGTTGTTGCCGCCAAAGCCGGTGGCGTTGCGGAAGAACAGCAGCATCGCCGCGAACGTCAGCGCCTGCGTGATGATGGAGAAGTACACGCCCTTCACCCGCGAGCGGAAGGCGAAGAAGCCGAACACGAAGGCAAGCAGCCCCGGCACCGCCACCACCAGGAGCATCGCCCACCAGAACTGGTCGGTGTTCCACCAGGTCCAGGGCAGTTCCTTCCAGTCCAGGAACACCATGAAATCGGGCAGGTCGGACTGGTACTGGCCCTCGCGGCCGATCTGGCGCATCAGGTACATGCCCATGGCGTAGCCGCCCAGGGCGAAGAACAGGCCGTGCCCCAGCGACAGGATGCCGCAGTAGCCCCAGATCAGGTCCATCGCCAGCGCGACGATGGCGTAGCACATGATCTTGCCCAGCAACGTCACCCAGTACGAGGAGACGTGAAAGGCGCTGTCCGGCGGCACCGCGAGACTGAGCACCGGGAAAACGACGAACACGACCAGCGCCGCGACGCCGAACGCGATCCAGCCCTTCGGGCCGTAAAGGCGGGTGAAGGTTTCGGTCAGCATCACGAATCCAGCGCCCGGCCCTTGAGAGCGAACATGCCCTGCGGCCGGCGCTGGATGAAGATGATGATGAACACGAGCACCACGATCTTGGCGATCACCGCGCCCGACCAGGACTCGAGGAATTTGTTGGCGAAGCCCAGCACCAGCGCGGCATACACCGTGCCGGCGAGCTGGCCGACGCCGCCGAACACCACCACCATGAACGAATCCACGATGTAGCCCTGCCCCAGGTCCGGGCCGACGTTGCCGATCTGCGACAGCGCGCAGCCGGCCAGGCCCGCGATGCCGGAGCCCAGGCCGAACGCCCAGGTATCCACGCGGCCGGTGGGCACGCCGACGCAGGCCGCCATCTCGCGGTTCTGCGTCACGCCGCGCACGAAGAGGCCCAGCCGCGTCCGGGTCAGGAGCAGCCACATCCCCAGCAGCACCAGCGCGGCGAAGGCAATGATGGAGATGCGGCTCCAGGGCAGCACCACGCCGGCGAACACCTCGATGCCGCCGGACATGAACGCCGGGTTCTCCACCTGCACGTTCTGGGCGCCGTACAGGGTGCGCATCGCCTGGATCAGCATCAGGCTGATGCCCCAGGTGGCGAGCAGCGTCTCCAGCGGCCGGCCGTAGAGCCAGCGGATCACCGAGCGCTCCAGCGCCATGCCCACCATGGCGGACATGGCGAAGGACGCCGGCACCGCCGCCAGCAGGTACCAGTCGAAGTACGGCGTGCCGCGGAACAACACCTGCACCGCATAGGTGGTGTAGGCGCCGATCATGATGAGCTCGCCGTGCGCCATGTTGATGACGCCCATCAGGCCGTAGGTGATCGCGAGGCCCAGCGCCGCGAGCAGCAGGATGGAGCCGAGCGATACCCCGGCGAAGAGCAAGCCTGCGCGCTCGCCCCAGGCGAGGCTCGCCTGCACCTCGCGCAGCGCCTTCTGCGCCTCGAACCTAATGTCCTCGTCCGGATCATTGACCGCCGCGGCCAGCAGCGTGCGGCTGTTGGGGCTGCTCGAAGAGGCAAGGCGCCGGATGGCGGCGACGCGCGCCTCCTTGGTGCCGGACTTCATCGCCAGCGAAGCGGCGATCAGCTCCAGCGTCGGCCTGATCCCGGCGTCGGTTTCCTTCGCCAGGGCCTTCTGCACCAGCGGCAGCAGCGCCTCGTCGGCGCCCGCGGCGAGCTGCTTCACCGCCTCCAGGCGCGTCTCTCGCTCCGGGGACAGCAGCTTCAACGCGGCCAGCGCGCCCTCGATCTGGCCGCGCAGGCGGTTGTTGGCGATCGCGTCCTCGCGCTCTTCGGGCAGGGGCGTGACTTTCTCGCCGGTGACGGCGTCCACGGCCTCCTCGCCCCTGACGATCAGCACGCGGCGGGCGCCGTCCTTCCCGGCGACGGTCTGCATCTCGCCCTCGGCGAGCGCGGAGAGCACCTCCGCGGCGCGCGGGTCGGCCTCGGCCACCAGGGCCGAGATTGCGGCGCTGCGCTCGTCGGCCTCGCCGGTCGCGAGCTTCTCCACCGCCGCCCGGTCGATCGCCGCGGCGGCGGCGGCGAACGACAGCAGCAGGGCGAGGAGCAGCGTCTTCATGGATGTTCCCAGGCCTCTACGTGAAGAGGGCCGGCGAACCGGCCCTCTTCCGCACACGGTTTACGACCGGATCACTTCTTCTTTTCCGCCATCAGGGCCGGCTCGTCCTTCTTCTTGTCGTTGCCGGCGATGAACGGGCTCCACGGCTGGGCTTTCACCGGGCCCTTGGTCTTCCAGACCACGTTGAACTGGCCGTCGGCCTTCACTTCGCCGATGAACACCGCCTTGTGCAGGTGGTGGTTCTTCTCGTCCATCTTCGAGGTAATGCCCGAGGGCGCCTTGAAGGTCTGGCCGGCCATGGCCGCGCGCACCTTGTCGACGTCGAAGGACTTGGCCTTCTCCACCGCCTGCTTCCACATGTAGATGCCGATGTAGGTCGCCTCCATCGGATCGTTGGTGAGCGGCCTGTCCTTGTGGCCGGCGATGTTCTTCGCCTTGGCGTAGGTCGCCCACTTCTTGGTCCACTCGGTGTTGGCCGGGGACTTGATCGACATGAAGTAGTTCCAGGCAGCCAGGTGTCCTACGAGGGGTTTCGTATCCACGCCGCGCAGTTCCTCCTCGCCGACCGAGAACGCCACCACGGGGACGTCGGTCGCCTTCAGGCCCTGGTTGCCCAGTTCCTTGTAGAACGGCACGTTGGAGTCGCCGTTGATGGTCGAGACCACCGCGGTCTTCTTGCCTTCCGACGAGAACTTCTTGATCTTGGCGATGATGGTCTGGTAGTCGCTGTGGCCGAAGGGGGTGTACTCCTCCATGATGTCGGCATCGGCGACGCCCTTGGACTTCAGGAACGCGCGCAGGATCCGGTTGGTGGTGCGCGGGTAGACGTAGTCCGTGCCCAGCAGCACCCAGCGCTTGGCCGAGCCGCCGTCCTTGGACATCAGGTACTCCACCGCGGGAATCGCCTGCTGGTTGGGCGCGGCGCCGGTGTAGAACACGTTCCTGGAGATTTCCTCGCCCTCGTACTGCACCGGGTAGAACAGGAGCCCGTTCAGTTCCTCGAACACCGGCAGCACCGACTTGCGCGACACCGAGGTCCAGCAGCCGAACACCGCGGACACCTTGTCCTGGGTGAGAAGCGCGCGCGCGCGCTCCGCGAACAGCGGCCAGTTCGAGGCCGGATCGACCACGACCGGCTCGATCCTGTGGCCCATGACGCCGCCCTTGGCGTTGATCTCCTCCACGGCCATCAGCACCGTGTCCTTGAGCACCGTCTCGCTGATCGCCATCGTGCCCGAGAGCGAATGCAGCACGCCGATCTTGACCGTCTTGCCCTGCGCGTAGAGGCTGGTGGAACCCATGCCGATGGCGGCGACCGAGGCCGCCAGGGCCAGTTGCTTGATGAACATGCGACGTTTCATTTGATCTCCCGTGTACGTTTGGATGAGCGAGGCTGCTGGCGGGAGTAATGCAACGACCATGCCCGGACCCGGATGAGGCCGCATGCGCATGATTCGAAGGGGATTACCGGAATGCCCGATAAGCGGGCGGAACACGATGCACCTAAGCGGTGCGCTTACCCAACCTGGTGCACCAGCACGCTACGGAACCTATCGATCCCCTGCGCGAGGCGCTCCTCGCTGGAGGCGAAACACCAGCGCACGAAGCCCTCGCCCTCGGCGCCGAAGGCCGATCCGGGTGCCAGTCCGAGCCCTGCATCGCGCACCAGCCGCTTGCAGTATTCGAGGCTGTCGGTGACGCCCTCGACGCGGAAGAACGCGTACATGGTGCCGCTCGGACTTGCGACCTCGACGCCGTCGATGGCGTTGAGCTCGCGCACCAGGAAATCGCGCGCCTTGCGAAAGCGCGCCAGCGTGCGGCGGATCACCGGCTCGCCCTCGCGCAGGGCGGCGATGCCGGCGCGCTGCACGAACACCGGCGCGCAGGAGGTGTTGTACTCGATCAGCTTGCCCAGGTCCGCGGTCAGCGCGGGCGGCACCACCAGCCAGCCCAGCCGCCAGCCCGGCATCAGCCAGGTCTTGGAGAAGGTATTGGTGCTGATGAGGCGGTCCTCCGGGACGCTGATGTCCAGGAAGGAGGGCGCCACGCCTGCGTCTTCGTAGTAGAGACGCTCGTACGCGTCGTCGGCGAAGATCCAGATGCCGTGCCTGCGGCAGTGCTCCAGCACCACGCGCTGGTCCTCCTTCGGGATGGTCCAGCCCGTGGGATTGTTCGGCGAATTGAGGTACAGGCCCCGCGTCCCCGGCTTGAGCGCCCCCAGCAGGCGGTCCAGGTCCAGGGTCCAGCCCTGGCGCGAGAAGCGCAGCGGCACGGTTTCGACCTGGGCGCCGAGGATGCGCGGGATTTCCTGCAGGTTGGGCCACAGGGGCACCACCTCGACGACCCGGTCGCCAGGATCCAGCAGCAGCTGCGAGGCGAGCATCAGCGCATTGACCCCGGCGCTTGTGAGAGCCACCTGCTCCGGCGACACCGCCTGGTGCAGGCCGCTCAGGTAGGTCGCCAGCGCCTCGCGGATCTCCGGGATGCCGAGGTTGTGCGAGTAGAAGGTCTCGCCGGCGGCGATGGAATCCATGCCGGCCTTGCGGATGAACTCGGGCGTGGGTTCGTCGGGCTCGCCGACCCAGAAGGCGAGGATGTCGTCGCGGCCCAGGCCCGCGTTGACCAGCTCGCGGATCTTCGAGGCCGACAGGGAGCGCACGGCAGGACGCGCGGAGAGCATGGGCCGCAGTGTAACTTGAGGTAACCTGCGCCGCGTCATGGATCCCGCCCGCGCCGCCCGCCTGTCGCTCTTCGCCGCCCTCGCGCTGATGGTGGTGTGGGGCTGCAACTACGCGCTGACCAAGTACATCCTCGACAGCATCGGCGTCGGCAGCTTCCTGTTCATCCGCTTCAGCGTCATGCTGGTGCTGGGCGCCGTGCTGCTGCTGCTGGTGTACCGCAGGCACCTGGCGCAGGCGCTGCCGCGGCGCGCGGACCTGGCGCGCTTCGCCGCCGCCGGCGTCCTCGGCCACACCGTGCACGTCGGCAGCGTGATGTGGGGCATGGACCTCTCCACCGCGTTCTCCAGTTCCCTGGTGCTCACCAGCGGCCCGGTCTTCACGCTGCTGATCCTCGCCCTGATGGGCGTCGAGCGCCTGCACGGCCGCCAGGTCGCCGGCACCCTGGTGGCGCTGGGAGGGATCGCGCTGTTCCTCTCTGACAAGTTCGCCGCCGGCGCCGCGCGCGCCGGACTGGGGGACCTGGTGCTGTTGCTCGCCTCGGCGGTGTTTTCGCTCTACACCGTGATCTCGAAGCCGTTGGTGGAGCGCTACGGTCCGCTGATGCTGATGTCCTGGACGCTGCTGTTCGGCGCCCCGCCGCTGATCGCCATCTGCGCGCCCGCCTTCGTCGCCTCCACGCTGTCCGCGCAGCCGGCGCTGCTATGGGCGGCGCTCGCCTGGGCGGTGGTGATCTCGGCGTTCCTCGGCTGGCTGGCCTGGGTCTGGATCAACGCGGTGCGCGGACTGGCGCGCACCGCGCCGTTCATGTACCTGATGCCGCCGATCGCCGGCGTGGTGGCCTGGCTGACGCTGGGCGAGAGCTTCACCTGGCTCAAGATCGCCGCTGCGGCCGTCGTCATGGCCGGCGTGGCCTGGGCGCAGTACGGCGCGCGGGTGCCGGCCCCGCCGGATTCCGCCTAGGCTGCGGCCCGGCCCCGGTCCTGCTCGCCCGCGCGCGCCGCGGGCGCCTCGTCCCCGAGGCGGAAGAAGAAGGTCGCGCCCTTGTCCGGCGCCGAATCGGCCCAGACCTTGCCGCCGTGGCGCTCGACGATGCGCCGCACCAGCGCGAGGCCGACGCCGTTGCCCTCGAATTCCGAGGGCAGGTGCAGGCGCTCGAACATGGCGAACAGCTTGCCGGCGTAGGCCATGTCGAAGCCGGTGCCGTTGTCGCGCACGTAGTACACCGGCCCCAGGCCCATGGTGATGGAGCCCACCTCGATCCTCGCCTCCGGCCTGAGGCCGGTGTACTTGATGGCGTTGGCGAGCAGGTTGGCGTAGACCTGCTTCAGCAGCACCCGGTCGGCGCTGCACTCGGGCATGTCGCCGACGCGGATGTCCATGCGCCGGCCCTCGCGCAGCGCCGTCAGCTCGTCCAGCACTTCGCGCACCACGTCCGCGGGCCGGATGCGCTGCAGGCGCAGCGGCTGGCGCGACAGGCGGCCGAACTCGAGCAGGCCGTCGATGAGGGCGCCCATGCGCTCTGCGTTCTGCGCCACGCGGCCCAGCAGCCGCTGCGCCTCGGCCGGGAACTCGCCGCGGAAATCCTCCAGCAGGATGCGCGAAAAGCCGGCGATGGCGCGCAGCGGGGCGCGCAGGTCGTGCGACACCGAATAGGAGAACGACTCCATCTCCTTGTAGGCCTGCGTCAGCTCGGCGGTGCGCGCCTCGACGCGCCGCTCCAGGTCCGCGTTCAGCTCCAGGATCTCCTTCTGGTGCGCCTTGTCCGCGGCGACGCGCTCGGTG
>JALHLN010000130.1 GCA_022844545.1 Burkholderiales bacterium
TGCCGGTGCGGTTGGCGATGACCAGCGTGGCCGGCCGCGCCTCGAGCAGGGGGCCCAGCACGCCCTGCGCGGCGCCGCCGGCGCCCATCAGCAGCACGCGCTGGCCAGCGATGGGACGGCGCAGATTTCGCTCCAGGTCGTTCACCAACCCGGCGCCGTCGGTGTTGTCGGCGAAGAGCTTTTCCCCTGCGAAGCGCAGCGTGTTGGCCGCGCGCGCGGCGCGTGCCCGGGGCGTCGGGTCGGTCGCCAGCGCGAAGGCCTCGGCCTTGAACGGCAGCGTGACGTTGCAGCCGCGGCCGCCGGCGGCGCGGAACGCCGCCACCGTGCGCGCGAAGGCCTCAAGCGGCGCCTCGATGCGGCCGTACTCGATGTACTGGCCGGTGGCGCGGGCGAACTCGGCGTGGATCCAGGGCGACTTCGAGTGCGCGACCGGATTGCCGATCACGGCGTAGCGGTCGTTCATCGCCCGCCTATTCCGTCCAGATGCGGTCGCCCTGGCCGAAGAACCAGGTGCGGGTGATCACCAGGAGGTCGGTGTCCTTGCGGATGTCGGGCGGGAACGCAGCGAACGGCGCCGAGAGCTTGACGATCAGGAACGCCGCCTGGTCGAGCACCTTGAGGCCCGAGGATTGATTCAACTCCACGGACTCCACCGACCCGTCCGGGCGAAGGGTCACCGTCAACTGCAGCTTGCCATAGAGCTTGCCGCGCGCCTCAGCCGGGTAGTGCAGCGTGCCGAACCGTTCGATCTTGGCGCGCCAGTCCTCCTCGTATTGCGCAAAGCGATACTCCCGGGTGCGCGCGCCGATGAAGGTCTTGCGCGGGCGCTCGGCATAGGCGCGCGTCTGCTTGTCGATCTGCGCCTGCAGGCGCATCGCGGCGAGCGACAGGTCGGCGAGGTCGCGCCCGCTCGGTTGCGCCGCGGTCTCCTGCGCCGGGGCCTGCTTGGGCGCCTCGGCCGCGACGCTGGCGGGGGACTTCTGCGCCTGGACGAGCATTCGCTGCTGCTGGTCCTCGAGTTCCTTCACCCGGCGCTGCGCCTGGGCGAGGTCGCGGCCCGGGTCGCGCGGGTTGGTCACCGGCAGCGGCGAACTGGGGCGCGCCTTCTTGTCGGTGTCGCCGCCGCCGTCCAGATTCACCTGCGCGCGCGCCTCGGCCTTGGTCGGCTTCTCGCGCGTCCTGGTGTTGACCAGCACCACCTCGAGCGGCGACTGCGCGGATTTCATACGCAGCGCGTCGGGGAAGCGGAAATGCACCGAGATCAGGAGGGCGTGCAGCAGGATGGATACCGCGACCGACGCGTAGAGGACGCGCGAGGCGCGATCCAGCGCGGACCAGTATTCGCGCGGATCGACCAGAAGCGTGGCCGCGCCAGGTGCTCCAGATCCCGCCAAATTCACCTCTTTGGTTCCTGTGCCGGCGCCATTGTAGGCACAAGTGGGCACATGGCGCCGCTCAGGCCCCGGGCCCGGGCGCATCCTCGAGCGCGGCCGGCGCCGCCGCAGCCGGCAGCGTTTCGCGCCAGGTGCAGGTAACGGTCCGCTCCAGCAGGTCCACCGCGTCGATCGCGAGGCGCACGCGCGTGCCCGCTTCCAGCCCGGGGAGCGACGGCACCCGCGTCACCAGCGGCAGGCGCTCGAAGCGCACCAGGTTGTCGCGCAGGACCACGGCCTCCGACTCGGCGACCGACTCCTGCTGCAGCCAGCGCAGGCACCAGAACTGCTCCAGCGCGCGCTGGTGCTCGTCCAGGCGCGAGGCGGTGAGCTCGAAGGCGCGCATCGCCGTGAGCAGCGCCTCCGAGCTGCGCGACAGCGGCGCCCGGCGGCCCTGCACCGTCGCCGCGAGCTGCCACTGGTTGAGCAGGTCCACGTAGCGGCGCAGCGGGGAGGTCAGCCATGCGTAGCATTTCACACCCAGCCCCTCGTGCGCCTCCGGATGCACCGACAGGCGCACCTTGCCGACCGCCTGCGCGCGGTAGATCGCCGCCACGTCGCGCTCGGCGAGCAGCTCGCCCCAGGTGCTGTTGGCGAGGATCATGAGCTCGGCCACCAGCTTGTCCAGCGGCGCCCCGCGCCGCCGCGTCTCGATCGAGACGCGGCCTTCCTCGACGCGGAAGGTGTAGTCGACGGCGTGCGCCGGAATGCTCGGCCGGCCGCGGCGCGCCTCCAGCGCGAGGGCGATGCGCCAGAGCTGGCGCAGCTCGTCCTCGTACGGCAGCCCGCAGGCGGCGCCAGACTCGAAGCCTTCGTTCAGCGCGCCGCAGTCCTGGTGGCGCAGGTTGGCGGCGACGCGCAGGCGCTCAAGCCGCGTGTGGTGGCCGCGCACCGTGCCCTCCGCGGCCGAGATGTTCAGGTACAGCGACACCGTCGCGCGCACCTTGCCCGCGTCCAGCGAGCAGGCGGCGATGGCATCCTCCGGCAGCATGGTGAACTTGCGGTCCGGCAGGTAGGCCGTCGACAGGCGGTCGCGCGCGATCGCGTCCAGCGCCGAACCCGGCGCGAACGTGAGCGCCGGGGCGGCGATGTGGATGCCGATGCGCAGTTCATCGTCCGACACGCGCGTCACCGAGAAGGCGTCGTCGATCTCGGTGGTGCCGCTGTCGTCCAGGCTGAAGGCGCGCACCTCGGCCAGCGGCAGGTCGGCGGGCATCGCCGGCGCCTCGTGCGCCGGGTAGCCGGTGCCGGCGGGGAAGATCTCGTGCAGGAAGCGGTTCAGGTGGTAGTCGTGCGCCGAAGCGAGCAGGCCGCAGCGCTCGAACAGCTGCGGCACGGCGAGGCCGCTCGCGGCGCAGGCCTGCTCCAGGGCCTTCGCCTCCGGCTTGTTGCGGTCGGGCGCATACAGCAGCTCGTCCCGCAGGCGCGCGATCTCCGGCGGGCACTCGAAGCGCTGCAGCTGCGCCGCCCATTGGGCGATGGTCTCCAGCTGGCGCCTTTTCTTCTCCGCGCCGGCCAGCGCCAGCTTCAGGGTCGCCTCCGGCGCCTTCTGGTAGCGGCCGCGGCCGCGGCGGTAGAAGTACATCGGCGCCGAGTGCAGCTTCATCAGCACGCCGGCGGATTCGGTCGCCGTCGGCTCGCGGCCGACGTACTCGCGCGCCAGGTCCTGGAAACCGAACTCCCCTTCCCCGCTGCATTGCCACAGGAAATCGGTGTCCAGTTCCCCGGCGAAGGCGCCGGCGCCGGCCAGCAGCTCGGCGCCCGTCGGGCGCTCGAAGCTGAGCAGCACCTGCGCCGCCTTCACCTTGGAGCGCTTGCCGTGGGGGCTCTCGACCTGGAACGAGGCCGGGGCGTGGGCAAGCACCGCGCCGACCTTGAAGTCGCCCTCCTCGTCGTAAAGCACATTCATCTAACCCAGTCCTGCAAACGCAAGGATGCGCGGCAAATGCTCCGGGAAGCCCTGCAGGCTGTGGTCGCCGCCATCGCGTATCACCATGCGCGCGCCTTCGTACTTGCGCGCGGCCTGGCGCCAGTCGAGCACTTCGTCGCCGGTCTCCAGCAGCAGCAGGTAGCGATCCGGGTCGACGGTTTCGAGGTAAAGCTCGCGCCAGCCCTCGAGGTGGGCGCGCGTGAGTTCGTAGGGCTCGCCGGTGTGCAGGTTCTTCTGCGGCCCGAGGTAGGCTTCCAGGCCGATGTGCGGGAACACCGCCGGCTGGATCAGGACAGCGCGGCAGCCGCGCTTCTCGGCGAGCCAGGTGGCGTAGAACCCCCCCAGCGAACTGCCCAGCAGCGTGACCTGTCGCGGGTCGTGCCGCGCCAGCTCGGCCTCGATGAGGCGCATCGCTTCGCGCGGCAGGTTTGGCAGCGCCGGGCAGGCGTAGCGATGGCCGAGGCCGCGCTCGTCCATGTACTGCTTCATCAACTGCGACTTGTGCGACTGGGGCGAGCTGTTGAAGCCGTGCAGGTAGATCAGCATCACTGCCCTTTCGCCAGCGCCGCGACCAGCTTGCCGTGGATGCCGCCGAAGCCGCCGTTGGACATCACGAGCACCCGGTCCCCCGGCTTCGCCTCGGCGGCGATCGCCGCGACCAGCGCCTCCACGCTTGCCTCGCAGCGCGCCCGGCCGCCCAGAGGCGCGAACAGCGCGGCGGCGTCCCATTCCAGCCCGGCGGCGTGGATGAAGACACGGTCGGCCGCGGCGAAGCTCGGCGGCAGGGCCGCGTTCAGGACGCCCTTCTTCATCGTGTTCGAGCGCGGATCGAATACCGCAAGGATGCGCCCGCCCTTCTCCCGCTGCCGGAATCCCTCGAGCGTGGTCCGGATGGCGGTCGGGTGATGGGCGAAGTCGTCGTAGACAGCGACCCCGCCTGAGGTGCCTTTGAGTTCCATGCGGCGCTTCACGCCGCCGAAGGCGGCGAGCGCGGCCAGGGATTCGGCCGGCTCCATGCCGGCGTGCCTTGCCGCGGCGATGGCGGCGAGCGCGTTGTGCCGGCTATGCGCGCCGGACAACTCCAGCCGCAACCGGCCGACTGCCCTTCCCTGCCACGACACCTCGAACCCGCCCTCCGCGTCCGGTTCTCCGGCTTCCCAGCCCTCGGGACTGCCGAAGACCTCCGTCGGCGTCCAGCAGCCCATGGTGAGCACTCGCTTCAGGGCGGCGTCGCGACCATTCACCACCAGCTTCCCGGACCTCGGCAGGGTACGTACCAAATGATGGAATTGCCGCTCGATCGCTGCAAGATCGTCGAAGATGTCGGCATGATCGAACTCAAGATTGTTCAGGACGGCGGTCCTGGGGTGGTAGTGGACGAACTTGGACCGCTTGTCGAAGAAGGCGGTGTCGTATTCGTCCGCTTCGATCACGAACAGTTCGGAATCCGTGGCCCGGGCCGAAACGCCGAAGTCGGATGGCAGGCCCCCGATCAGGAAGCCCGGCCGGCGTCCAGCCCGCTCCAGGATCCATGCCAGCATGGAGGAGGTGGTCGTCTTTCCATGGGTTCCCGCAACAGCTAGCACCCACTTACCTTGCAGGTAATTCTCTGCCAGCCACTGTGGGCCGGACATGTACCGGCCGCCGCTGTCGAGGATCGCCTCCATCAGGGGATTGCCCCGGGTGACGACATTGCCAACGACCCACAGGTCTGGGCCCAGCGCCACCTGGTCGGCCCCATAGCCTTCGATGAGCTCGATGCCCAGTGCCGCCAGTTGCTCGCTCATCGGCGGGTAGACCGCGGCGTCGCATCCGGTGACGCGATGGCCGGCCTGTCGCGCGATCGCCGCGATGCCGCCCATGAACGTGCCGCAAATGCCGAGGATGTGAAGGTGCACGGCGCCGGAGAGCAGGGTGCTCCAGGTGAAGAGGCCCGCGATTGTACGTGACCGCTGCGCTATCATCGCCGCGCCAGGTCCACCGAGATTCCCCGATGCGCCGCAAGCACTCCCGCGCCAACGGCATGCGCGCCTCCATCGCCGCCGCAGCCGCCCGCATCATGGCCGAGGACGGCATCGACAGCTTTGCGCTGGCCAAGCGCAAGGCGGCCCGCGCGCTCGGCGCGCCCGACACCGAGGCGCTGCCGGCGAACGCCGAGATCGAGCGCGCGCTGCACGAGTACCGCGCCCTGTACCAGGCCGACGAACACCCGGAGCGGATTGCCGAGCTGCGGGAAGTGGCGCACGCGGCGATGCAGGAGCTGGCGCGCTTCCGCCCCTACCTGACCGGCCCGGTGCTGGCCGGCACCGCCGGCCCCTATGCCGAGATCGAGCTGCAGCTGTTCCCGGACGATCCCAAGGAAGTGGAGATGTTCCTCCTCGACCGCCACCTGCCCTACGAGACCGAGGAAGGCCGGCGCTTCTCCGGCGACCGGGTTCACGCCGTAGCGGTTCTCACACTGGAGTGGCGCGAGGTGCCGCTGCGCCTGTCGGTGTTCGACCCGCGCGACGAACGCGTCGCCCTCAAGACCACCCAGGCGGGCAAGGCCACCGAGCGCGCCGGGATCGCCGAAGTGGGCAGCCTGATCGCAGGGAATGTCTCCGGAGCGCCGTAGGGCGCTCGCCTACGGCGCCGCGGCGGTCGCGGCAGCGGGGGCGGGGATCTGGGCCGGCGTCCGGCTGCTATCGGGCGGCGCGACGCCCGCGCCCGCGCACGTCAGTCCCCTGGACGCCACGGCCTACCCGGATCTGGCGGGAAAGCCCCGCCGCATCGCCGAGTGGCGGGGGAAGGTGGTCGCGGTGAATTTCTGGGCGACCTGGTGCGCGCCGTGCTTGGAGGAGATTCCAATGTTCATGGACACGCGCCGAAAGCACAGCAGCAAGGGTTTCGAAATTGTCGGCATCGCCATTGATAATGTAGCCAAAGTCACCGAATTCTCGCGAAAATTGAATATCTCCTACCCTATCCTGATTGCCGACGGATCCGGCCTGGAGCTGATCCGAAAGCTCGGCAACACCAGCGGAGGCTTGCCCTATACTGCCTTCCTTGATCGCGAGGGGCGGCCGGTACGATCGAAGCTGGGCGCCTTCACCCGGCCCGAGCTTGACGCACTGCTGCTCGAGCTGCTTCCCTGACCTGGGGTAAAATTCGCGCTTCTTCGGCGAACGTGCAGGGAAAATGGCAAAAAAACCGGCAAAGGGGAGGGCGGGGATCCTCGTCCTGCATGGCCCGAATCTCAACCTGCTGGGGACCCGTGAGCCGGAAATCTACGGCCGCGAAACCCTTGCCGACATTGACCGGCAGCTGGCGGCCATCGCCCGCAAGTCCGGGGTCCCCCTACAGTCCTTCCAGAGCAATGCCGAAGGCGCGCTCCTCGACCGGGTCCACCAGGCGGGCCGCGACCAGGTCGGGTTCATCATCATCAATCCGGCGGCCTACACCCACACCAGCGTTGCCCTGCGCGACGCCCTGGCCGGGGTCGCCATCCCGTTCCTCGAGGTGCACCTGTCCAACGTCCACGCCCGGGAGCCGTTCCGGCACCACTCGTATTTGTCCGGCATCGCCGTGGGTGTGATCTGCGGCCTGGGCAGCGCGGGATACCGCGCGGCGCTCGAATTCGCGCTCGCCAGGCTCCGGGCAGCCTGAGGCTGGCAAGGGGGATCCATGGATCTGCGCAAACTCAAGAAACTCATCGACCTGGTGCAGGAATCCGGCATCGCGGAACTGGAGATCACCGAGGGCGAGGAGAAGGTGCGCATCGCCCGCGGCGGCGCAGTCACCGTCGGCCAGACCCAGGCCGCGCCCGCCGCCGCTCCGGCGGCGGCGCCGGCCCCGGCACCTGCGCCGGTACAGTCCGCTGCTGCACCGGCGCCGGTCGCGCCGGAGGCGCCCGCCGCCAGCGACGGCCACGCCATGAAGTCGCCCATGGTGGGCACGTTCTACCGCGCGCCCTCGCCCGATGCCAAGCCCTTCGTGGAAGTGGGCCAGGTGGTGAAGGAGGGCCAGACCGTGTGCGTCATCGAGGCGATGAAGCTCATGAACGAGATCGAGGCCGACGCCTCCGGCACGGTGAAGGCGGTCCTGGTCGAGAACGGCCAGCCGGTGGAGTACGGCCAGGCGCTGTTCATCATCGGCTGACGGTGTTCGAGAAAATCCTCATCGCCAATCGCGGCGAAATCGCGCTGCGCATCCAGCGCGCCTGCCGCGAGCTGGGCATCCGCACGGTGGTGGTGCATTCCGAGGCCGACACCGAGGCGAAGTACGTGAAGCTGGCCGACGAGTCCGTCTGCATCGGCCCGGCGCCCGCGGCGGCGAGCTACCTCAACATCCCGGCGATCATCAGCGCGGCGGAGGTGACCGACGCCGAGGCGATCCACCCGGGCTACGGCTTTCTCTCGGAGAACGCCGATTTCGCCGAGAAGGTCGAGGGCAGCGGCTTCGTCTTCATCGGCCCGCGCCCGGAGAACATCCGCCTGATGGGCGACAAGGTGAGCGCCAAGCAGGCCATGATCAAGGCCGGGGTGCCGGTGGTGCCGGGTTCGGAAGGCCAGTTGCCGGAGGCGGGCGCGGAGATCGTCAAGATCGCGCGCCGCATCGGCTACCCGGTGATCATCAAGGCCGCCGGCGGCGGCGGCGGCCGCGGCATGCGCGTGGTGCACACCGAGGCGGCGCTGCTGAACGCCGTGAACCTCACCCGGCGCGAGGCGCAGGCGGCGTTCTCCAATCCCACGGTGTACCTGGAGAAATACCTCGAGAACCCGCGCCACATCGAGATCCAGGTGCTGGCCGACGAGCACAGGAACGCGGTGTACCTGGGCGAGCGCGACTGCTCCATGCAGCGGCGCCACCAGAAGGTGCTGGAGGAGGCGCCGGCGCCGGACCTGCCGCAGAAGCTGCGCGAGCGGATCGGCGAGCGCTGCGCCGACGCCTGCCGGCGCATCGCCTACCGCGGCGCCGGCACCTTCGAGTTCCTCTACGAGGACGGCGAGTTCTATTTCATCGAGATGAACACCCGGGTGCAGGTCGAGCACCCGGTCACCGAGATGGTCACCGGCATCGACATCGTGCAGCAGCAGATCCTGATCGCCGCGGGAGAGAAGCTGCCGTTCCGCCAGAAGGACATCGCCCTCAGGGGCCACGCCATCGAGTGCCGCATCAACGCCGAGGACCCGTACCGCTTCACGCCCTCGCCGGGGAAGATCACTTCCTACCACCCGCCGGGCGGGCCGGGGATCCGCGTCGACTCCCACGTCTACGCCGGCTACACCGTGCCGCCGTACTACGACTCGATGGTGGGCAAGGTGATCGCCTACGGCGCCACGCGCGAGCAGGCGATCCGCCGCATGCGCATCGCGCTCTCGGAGATGGTGGTCGAGGGCATCCAGACCAACATCCCGCTGCACCTGGACCTGCTGCACGACAACCGCTTCATCCGCGGCGGCACCTCGATCCACTACCTCGAGCAGAAGCTCGCCGACGAGCAGAAGAAGCCGAAGTAGTCCGATGCCCTGGCTCTCGATCACGCTCGACCTGAACGGGACGCGGGCCGAGGCGGTGTCCGAGGCGCTGGTGGAGGCGGGCGCGCTGTCGGTCACGATGGAGGACGCGCAAGCCGGCGGCGCAGGGGAGGACGCGCAGTTCGGCGAGCCCGGTTCCTCGCCGCCTCGCCCCTGGCGCCGCACGCGCCTGGTGGCCCTCGCCGAGGCGGGGGCCGACGCCGCCGCGCTGGTCGGCCGCGCGGCGCGCGACTGCGGCATCGAGGCGCCGGCGTTCCAGGTCGGCCGCGTCGAGGACGACGACTGGGTGCGGCGCACGCAGGCGCAGTTCGTCCC
>JALHLN010000131.1 GCA_022844545.1 Burkholderiales bacterium
GGGGAAGGATCCTTCCCTATCTCGACATCCCGTTCCAGCACGCGAGCCCGCGCATCCTCAAGCTGATGAAGCGCCCGGCCGCGGCGGAGAAGGTGCTGGCGCGCATCCGCGCCTGGCGGGAGGTTTGCCCGGAACTCACCATCCGCAGCACCTTCATCGCCGGGTTCCCGGGCGAGACCGAGACCGAGTTCGGGGAACTGCTCGCGTTCCTGGACGAGGCGCAGCTCGACCGCGTCGGCTGCTTCGCCTACTCGCCGGTGGAGGGCGCGAAGGCGAACGCGCTGCCCGACCCGGTGCCGGAGGACGTGCGCGAAGACCGCCGCCGGCGCTTCATGGAACGGCAGGCCGGGATCAGCGCCGCGAAGCTGAAGGCGAAGGTCGGCAAAACGCTGCAGGTCCTGGTGGACGCGCCCGGCGTCGGCCGCTCCATGGCGGATGCGCCGGAGATCGACGGCACGGTGCGGTTCCGGGGCGGCAAGGTGGGAGAATTCCGCATGGTCACGATCGAGCGCTCGGACGAGCACGATCTTTACGGGAGGCTGGCATGAGTGCACAGAAACGCGAAGTGGTGGTGGTGTCGGGCGCGAGGACCGCGATCGGCGACTACGGCGGCTCCTTCAAGGACCTGCCGGCGACGAAACTGGGCGCGATCGCGATCAGGGAGGCGGTGGCGCGCTCGAAGCTGGACCCGGCCATGATCGGGCACGTCGTCATGGGCAGCGTCATCCACGGCGAGGCGCGCGACATGTACCTGTCGCGGGTCGCCGCGCTGGACGCGGGCCTGCCGGTGGGCACGCCCTGCCTGACGGTGAACCGGCTGTGCGGCTCCGGGCTGCAGGCCATCGTCTCCGCCGCGCAGCACATCCTGCTGGGCGACGCCGACGCCGTGGTGGGCGGGGGCGCCGAGAGCATGAGCCGCGCCGCTTACTTCCTGCCCGCGGGCCGCTGGGGGCAGAGGATGGGCGATGGCGCGGTGGTGGACGCCATGACCGGCGCCCTGCACGACCCCTTCGGCCACGGCCACATGGGCGTCACCGCGGAGAACATCGCCGCCAAGTACGGCTTCACGCGCGAGCAGCAGGACGCCTTCGCGCTGGAATCGCACCGGCGCGCGGCCAGCGCGCTGGACCAGGGCCGTTTCACGGACCAGGTCGTTCCGGTGGAATTGAAGACGCGCAAGGGCGTGGAGCAGTTCTCGACCGACGAGCACGTGCGCAAGGGCCTGAAGATCGAGGACCTGCAGAAGCTGAAGGCGGTGTTCAAGAAAGACGGCAGCGTCACCGCGGGCAACGCCTCGGGCCTGAACGATGCCGGCGCCGCCATCGTCATGATGGAGGCGGGCGCGGCGAAGGCTGCGGGCGCGAAGCCGATGGCGCGGCTGGTGGCCTACGCCCACGCCGGCGTCGAGCCGCAGGTGATGGGCCTGGGGCCTATTCCGGCGGTGAAGCGCGTGTTCGAGAAATCGGGCCTCAAGCCCGCCGACATGGACGTGGTCGAATCCAACGAGGCCTTCGCGGTGCAGGCGATGGCGGTGACGAAGGACCTCGGCCTCGACCCGGCGAAGGTGAACCCCAACGGCGGCGCGGTGGCCCTCGGCCACCCGATCGGCGCCACCGGGGCGATCCTCACGGTGAAGGCGCTCTACGAGCTGGAGCGCGTCAAGGGCCGCTACGCCCTGGTCACCATGTGCATCGGCGGCGGGCAGGGCATCGCCGCCATCTTCGAGCGCGCCTGACCGCGGCAAAAACAGGGACGCACCCCGTTATTCGCCGCCAGATGTAACCGATCGGTTACATCGGATGTCCTTTGGCGACGCTTGCCGGGAATGGGGACGGACAACGTTTGTCCCTTGCCGGCGAGCGATCAGGATTTCCGCGACACGGCAGGGCAGACCGGCTGCTCCTCCGCCGCCTCCCTTGTCGAGAAGCCGCGGGCGGCCCGGGTGTCAACGCGTCGTCGCTTCGCCCGTTGCTCAGGCGATCGAGACGCGAACCACCCTGCGCCCCGGGCAGAAGGGCACGCGCAAGCTCGCCGCACGGTTTGGCGACCGGTTGGTCTGCGTGCGCTACCTGTACGACCCCGAAGCAGGCCGGCGCCACACCACCGTTGAACTTATCGTCTCTTCCGGCCCCTGGCGTCCCAAGCCGCGCCTGCCGCGGCGCCGCGACGACGAAATTGTTGCCGTGCGCATCGCGTATCAGGAAGCCGACCTGCGCGAGCGCGCCAAGCGCCTCGGCGCCGTCTGGCGGCCGTCGCAGAGGCTGTGGGAAATCTCCTGGCTCGACGCCAAGCGGATCGGTCTGGCAGATCGCGTTGTCACATCGACGCCGTGACCCGGGGTATCTGATTGCAGGCACCTGCCGGCATAAACCAGTCTCTACGCGCAGATACTTGCGCCTAGCTGTAGATGCTTCTAGCATCCCTGCCATGCTGGATAAACATTAAGTTGAACTAAACCGCTTCGCGGTGGTGATGGTCTGAGCTTCGCTGTCCGGCGAGGCGATCCGAGAGTGAGCGAGTTGCGGCGCGTGGCCGAAGGGATGCGTGAGCCGTGTCAGCGTTCGAGCGCGGGGATGTTCCCGCGTACTCGAACGAGGAGACGGCAATGGGCGCGTTGCGCAAGCAAATGGATGGAGATCTGGTGGTGCGCGGCATGGCGGTGCGCACGCGAGAGGCGTACCTGGGTGCGGTGGCCGGGTTGGCGAAGTACTACGGACGGCGACCGGACCGGATCGAGGAGCAGGAGGTGCAGAAGTACTTATTGCACCTGATCGAGGAGCGCAAGCTCGCCTGGTCCAGCTGCAACATCGTGACGCAGGGGCTGAAGTTCTTCTACCGCGTCACGCTCAAGCGCTCGGCGGCGCAGTTCGGCATTCCGCGGGCGCGTCAGCCGCAGAAGCTGCCGGAGATCCTGTCGCGCGAAGAGGTGGCCGCGCTCATCGAGAAGACCGCGAACCTGAAGCACCGGGTGATGCTCATGACCGCCTACGGGGCGGGGCTCAGGCTCAACGAACTGTGCCACCTCAAGGTGAGCCATATCGACTCGGCGAGGATGACGATCCGGGTGGAACAGGGCAAGGGGGCGAAGGACCGCTACACGCTGCTCTCGCCGCGGCTGCTCGCCGAGCTGCGGGTCTACTGGCGCGCGCAGCGCCCCACGGACTGGCTCTTCCCGCGCCGGGACGGCAGCGGACCGATCAGCGATGCGACGGTGCAGAAGCTGTTCAAGGCCGCCAAGGCGCGCGCCGGGGTGATCAAGCACGGCGGCATCCACGCGCTGCGCCACGCCTTCGCCACGCACCTGCTGGAGGCGGGGGTGGATATCCACACCATCCAGCGGCTGCTCGGCCACGGCCACATCAGCACGACGCTGCGCTACTTCCATTTGGCGAGGAAGCACCTGGTGGGTACACCCTCGCCGCTGGAGCTGCTGGAACCGGCACGGCCCAAGCCCCGGTAGGGCGCCGTGGCCGCGCGCCGAACGGGCGCGAGGCCGGAGCTGGCCGATATCGTCCGCCTGCACGGCGAGCCGTTTCGCGCCGCGCACCGGCTGAGCGCCGTCCAGCACCGGGCGCTGCGCGCGATCGAGCGCTGCCGCACCGCGGCGCTCGGGGGCGAGCTGCGCGCCTGCGACGCCTGCGGCACGCAGCGCTACGTGTACCACTCCTGCCGCAACCGACACTGCCCCAAGTGCCAGACCCTGGCCAAGGAGCGCTGGATCGCGGCGCGGCGCGCCGAACTGCTGCCGGTGCCGTACTTCCATCTGGTCTTCACGTTGCCGCACGAGCTCAATGCGCTGGCCCAGGGCAATCCGCGCGCGCTCTACGCGATGCTCTTCGCGGCAGCCTCCGAGACGCTCGCCGAGTTCGGAGCCAATCCCCGCTGGCTCGGGGGCGAGATCGCCGCGACGCTCGTGCTGCACACCTGGGGCCAGAGCCTCGGCCAGCATCTGCATGTGCATGCGTTGGTGGCTGCGGGGGCGCTGGCCGCCTCCGGCGCCTGGGTTCGCCCTCGGCGCGGGTTCCTGTTCCCCGTGAAGGCCCTGTCGCAGGTGTTCCGCGCCAAGTTCCTGGACGCGCTGCGCCTCGCGTTCGCCGGTGAGCGCCTGCGCCTGGCCGAGGGCACCTTGGCACTGGCGCAGGCCGGCGCTCAGCGCAACCTGCTTGCCCAGTTGTACCGCAAGACCTGGGTCGTCTACGCCAAGCGCCCCTTCGCCGGGCCCGCTCAGGTGCTGGAGTACCTGGGCCGCTACACGCACCGCGTCGCCCTGTCCAACGAGCGGCTCGTGTCCCTGGACCGCGAGCGGGTGCGCTTTGGCTACAAGGACTACGCCCGCGGCGGCCGGCGGCGCGTGATGGCGCTTGCGGCGACCGAGTTCCTGCGCCGCTTCTGCCTGCACGTGCTGCCGCGCGGCTTCACGCGCATCCGCCACTACGGCCTCATCGCCAACCAGCGCAAGCGCGAGGCGCTGCGCTGTGCGCGAGCCGCCCTGGGCGCTCAAATGTTACCGATCGGTAACATTTGCGCCGCCCCAGCGCCCCCTGAGTCCGTCGCCGCCTTCTGGCTGCGCATCGCCGGCACCGACATCACGCGCTGCACCCACTGCCACCTGGGCACGCTGCGCGTGATCAAGCACCTCGCCCCGCAAGCGCTTCGCCCGCCATGACCTGTGCCATCGCATTCCAAGATGCCACGCCCTCGGGACCGCGCTTCGCGTTCTCGCGCCGGTGCTCGCGCCCTGCGGTTTCGTTGACCTGCCCGGCCCCCTCTGCCATAGTCGCTCAACCGTTCACTGGCCTCCGGATCGGGTACCACCATCCGCATGCACAACCGCTCGCGCTCCTGGTCGGCCCTCCAGTTCGATTCATTTCCCAAGCACCGCCGCCCGCGCCCTGATCCGGGCGGTTCAGTCCAACTGACCGTATCCGTCATGCTGCCGCACGACGGATACGATCCTGTTCGTTAGCCTGCTTCAGTGACCGTCATGCACAGAGTACTCACCCTGCTGCTGGTCTTGGCGACGCCCGCGCTAGGTCAAGGAGTTAACAACAGTGTCGAGACTAAGCGCCAATCAGAATGTGAAGCGAAGGGTGGTGTTTGGACACCGATGGGCAAAGCCCAATCATATGGCTGTCTCATTGCTGCCTCTGATCCTGGTCGGCCGTGTTCTGACTCCAGTCAGTGTGACTTTCGATGTGAGTATCAAGGCAAACCGACTTTTGTCGACGGCCGAGCAGTCGGGGTTTGTTCGCGGAGCAACAGCCCGTTTGGGTGCTACGGGGTAATAACTGATGGCAAACCGGAGCATGCCAAGTGCAGAGATTGAGCCCAATGCAGGCTAACAGCCGGTCGTTGACCGACGCGTTACGCTTGCAGCTACGCCGCGCGCACCGCGCGGCAAAACCGGGACGTTGATATGGCTTAAAGCTGTCAAGAGGCGAGCGAGGTTCTCCGCCTTTTCCGCAGTTGGTTTTCGATTCACATAACACCCCATGGGCAGCGCAGCGGGGCCGGATGACGACGGTCGATCAAGCTGATATGCGCGCGTTGGGTAGCGCAAGACTGTCCTGCGTCGCGGAGCTGCCTCGCTCTAGGTTCTGAGGTGCCGGTATCGCTGCCGGATCAATAACGTTTCGACGAGGGTTCTCCAGCCGTGGCCGCGCTGCGCTGGCCCGAGAGCTCGCGCGCCACCGCCACCACCACCTTGTTCCGAGGCACCCCGCGCGAGGCAAGCTTCCGCAAGCGCGCGCACAGGCGAAGCTGCGCCTTCCAGGCAGAGTCGCAGATCGCCTTGGGGAGCTTCGTCTGGCGGCGCGCGATCACCCAGGACACCCGCGCCGGATGGGCGTAGGCCCAGGCCGCCTCCACCAGCGCGCGGCGGGCGGAAGAGTTCCCCGCCTTGGTGATCGAGCCCTGCCGCCGCCGCCCGCCGGAGGAGTCTTCGCTGGGGATCAGCCCCAGGTAGGCCATGAGCTTGCGGGGCGACTCGAAGCGCTGGAAGTCCCCCAGCTCGGCCACGATCCGCACCCCGTGGATCGCCGACACCCCGCGCAGCGCCTGCAGCCGCTGGCGCGCCTGGCGCTGCATCGCCACCGCGTCCTCGCGCGTGCGCACCAGGTCCCGGATCGCCTCATCGAGCGCATCGCGCCGGTCGGTCTTCACCCGGTCCGCGGCGCTCCTCGGAGTCAACGAGGGCGAGACCACCATGCAGGCCAGCCCCTGCGCGGTGAGCTTCCTGTACAACCAGAACCCGCAGGGCCCCGCCTCGTAGACGAACACCGGGTGCTTGTGCACCGAACGCAGCTTGCGCACCGCCCGGTCCACCGCGTCCGCGTCCCCGGGGATGCGCCCAAAGTGGCGCGCCTCCCTGCCATCTGCAATCGCGATATCGATCGATTCCTTGTGCACGTCCATGCCCACAAACACGGTGCTGGACTTTTCCATGGCCTGCCTCCTCGAATGGTGGTTGATGCCCTCGTGCTCAACTTGTGGCTCTGCGTGCTCGCAGCACGCAATCCACGATACGCCGGAGGCAGGCCGCCCCTTCGCGTTAAGCCATTCTGTCTATGTGGCATTGGCGTGTGCCGGGGGACTCAGGCAGAATTGAGGCAGATCGGAGGCGTCAGCCATGTCTACCGTCAAAGAAGAACTCGCCCGCCTCATCGCGGGACAACCGGACGACAGTTCGCGCGAGGAAATCGTCCGCGAGCTCGCGTTTCACGTCATGGTTGAGCGCGGCCTCGCCGATTCGGATGCCAGGCGCACAATGTCGAACGAAGACATGGGCCACCGCATCCGCTCATGGCAGAAATAGCCTGGACGGCCGAGGCCCAGCGCTGGCTTGAGGACATCTTCGAATACATCGCGGCGGACAATCCCCAGGCCGCCGCGCGGACCGTGCAGGGCATCTACGAGCGGGCGCAGGATCTAAAGCGCTTTCCGCAACTCGGATCCCGTTACGCCGCCTCATCGCGCCACGTCAGGGTTCTGCTTTACGGGCACTACCGGATCGCATACCTCTTCAAGGACGACGGCAATGTCGACATCCTTGGGGTGTTCCATGGCGCGCTGGACATCACGAAGTATCAGCTGTGATGCCACACAACCTGGCAGTGGTGTCGGACGCGGCGGCGAGCGCCTCGCTTTATTGTGGGACGCGCCCGCCGCGCCGCACACTTCCACGTTGCGCCGAACGACTCGCAGCGAGAGTTGACCGGCCGGCATCGCGAAGTAGGGCGGGATGCTTGAAGTGGGTCAACGGAATCCCCGCTGCTTCGTTGAATCCAGAAGCCCATGCCGGAGCTCAGCCGCTTCTTCGGGATCGAGATCTGCATGTACTACGCGGACCATGGTCCTCCGCAATTTCACGCGCGGTACGGCAACGAGCGGGCGTCGATCCGGATCGACAATGGCGAGAGACTTGACGGCGGCCTCGGGCGGCGGGCGCTCAGACTGGTGAAGGATGTCGAGGCGTTCAAGCGATTCTCGATCGTCCTGCACACGCTCGCCTGGCCCGGCGGCGCTGATTTCGCGCCGGAGTCCCTGCGTGAACGGTTGGCGATAACGGTCTGACGCGGGTGTTTCGACTGCTCTTCGACCGCGATTCCGTCCCGATGTAACCGATCGGTTACATCACGGGCCGCTTCAGGCCACCACGACGCCCTTCCAGAACGCGACGTAGCCCTCGATGTGCTTGGCCGCGTCCTTCGTCTGTGGGTAATACCAGGCCGCGTCCTTGTTCACCTGCCCGTCCACCACCACGTCGTAGTAGCTGCAGGTGCCTTTCCACGGGCAGACGGTGCGGGTGCCCGAGTCCCGGATATGGGCGCGGTTCACCGTGTCGGGCGGGAAGTAGACGTTGCCTTCGACCAGCCGCGTCCGGCCGGGCGCGGCCTCGGCAAGGATTTTCCCGTTCCAGGTCGCCGCGGGCATGGCCGATTCCAGGTCAGGCGCGGTGCACCGTGAGCCGCTGCCGGTTGGCGATGTACAGGCCCGAGAGCACGATGACGCCCATCCCGAGCAGCGACCAGCCGTCGGGGAAGTCGCCGAAGACCAGCCAGCCCAGCAGCATGGCCCAGACCAGGGCGCTGTAGGTATAGGGCGCGAGCAGGCCGGCGCCGGCGTAGTCGTAGGCCTTGATGAGCAGGAAATGGCCCACCGAGGCGAGCACGCCGATGAAGAGGATCAGCGCGCCGTGCGAAAGCTCCCGCGGGGTGGTCCAGACGAACGGCGCCGCGACCGACAGCAGCGCGGCGCCGACGATCGCGCCCCAGACCAGCGAGGTCTGCGGCGGTTCCAGCCCGGCGATCTTGCGCGTGAGGATCTGGTAGAGCGCGTTGCACAGCGCCATGCCAAGCGGCAGCAGGGCATAGGGCGTGAACAGTTCCGAGCCCGGGCGCACGATGATCAGGGCGCCGATCAGGCCGGCAAGGATCGCCAGCAGGCGCGCCATTTCCAGCCGCTCGCCGAGCATCGGCACCGCCAGTGCGGCCACGAACAGCGGCATGACGAAGCCGATGGCGTTGGCGTCCGCGAGGGGCAGCACGCTGAGCGAGGTGAAGAACAGCAGCGTCGCCAGCGCCAGCAGCAGGCCGCGCGCGAACTGAAGGCCGGGTCGTGCCGTGCGCAGATAGCGCAACTCGCCGCGTGCGGCAAAAAACGCCAGCAGCAGCGCCAGGTTCGCGGCGTAGCGTGCCCAGACGATGAGCGGCACCGGGTACCAGCGCGCGAGGTACTTCGCGGCGGCGTCCATGATGACGAACATGCCGACCGCCGCGACCATGAGCAGGATGCCGCGCAGCGGCGAGGGCGGGTGCAGGGAGGCGCCGGTCATTGCAGAGGCGCCATTCTAGGCCTGACCTGCCCAGGGACAGCCCACGTCCAGGAGAAAACGTGGACTGTCCCTGTTTTTCGTGCCTAGGGAAACTCTGAATTACCGGTCATTTCTGTCATCCCGAAGCTCGATCATGCGTTGAATAGTAATGGGACGACGGAGCGATAACCAAATGAAGCAACAGGCGCTTTCGATGACGG
>JALHLN010000132.1 GCA_022844545.1 Burkholderiales bacterium
GAGCGCGTGCACGCGCGCGACGGCGCGCGCGACGAGCGACGCATAGTCGTCCGCGAGCTCCGCGACGATGCCCGCGGCGTGCGCTTCGGCCGCACCGAGCCGCTCGGCGCGCCGCAACATGCCGTGGAACAGGGGCGCGGCCTGCGGCCAGCGGCGATACGGCACCACCATCGCGCCGATGCCCGGCGCGATGCCGAGCGTGATCTCGGGAAACTGCAGCCAGGCCTCGCGCTGCGCGACGATCGCGTGGCAGCGCATCGCCAGCTCAAGCCCGCCGCCGAGCGCCATGCCGTTCAGCGCCGCGACCACGGGCTTGTGCATCCGGTCCAGGTGCACAAGCAGCCGCGAGCAGTCGCGCGCGTACTGCGCCGAGGCCGCGGGATCGCCGAGCATGCCGGGGAAGCGCCCGATGTCGGCGCCCGCGCAGAACGCGCGCGGGCCGTAGCCGACGAGGACGAAACCCGCCACCTGCGGATCGGCTTCGTGGCGGCGAATGACCTGGAGGATCTCCTCGTTCAGCCCGTCGTGCAGCGCGTTCAGCGCCTCGGGCCGGCGCAGGGTGATCACGACCGCGCCGCCGACGCGGTCCGCCAGCACGCCGCGCTCGAAGCCGAGGTACTCGCCGGGCGCGCGCCGCGGCAGCGGCATGCCCGGGCGCTCGGCGGCAAAGCGGCGCATCACGCGGCCGACCTCGGCCTCGCCCAGGCGTGCCATCAGCTCGAGCGGTCCCTCCCGGAAGCCGAGCGCGAGCCGGCAGCCGAGATCGAGGTCGGCGGCTTCGCCGATGCCCCGGTCGAGGATGTCCGCCGACTGCGACCACAGCACGCCGAGCAGCCGGTCGCGCACCGCCGCCGCCGTTTGCGCCGGCACGGGCACGCGCTTGCCGATCGGCGCGGTCGCCCAGCTCGCCACCGACTTGAATATCGGCGCCGGGCGGTAGTGCTCGCCCTCGGCCTCGGCCTGCAGCGTGTTGGTCTCGGTGATGATCGGGTTGCCGTTGGCGAGGTTGAGCACGAAGAACGGGCCCGCGTGCACGAACTCGCCGGCAACACTGTCCACCTGCGCGCTGCTCGCCCGGTCCAGGCACAGCGCCGCGTCGTTGCACCAGTTATCGAACACGCGATCGAGCATGAAGCACTCGACGTCCTCGGTGACGAGCGGCAGCTTGCCGGTCATGCAGAAGAACCAGCGCAGGTAGTGCAGCACGGCCGGATCGGCGTCGCGCGCGCGGATCACCTCGACCACCGGATTGCGCCAGGCGGGGGCGAAGAAGTGCGTCACCGTGGCGCGCGCCTTGTGCCTGAGACCGGAGAAGATGCGCGCCGCCGGCAGGGAACTGGTGTTGGAGGTGATCAGCGCGTCGGCCGAGACCAGCGCCTCGACCTGCGCGAAGATCCGCTGCTTCAGCGCGAGGTCCTCGGTGGCGGCCTCGAGCACCCAGTCGGCGCCGCGAATTTCTTCGTAATCGGTGGTCCCCTGCACGCCGTGCGTCACGGCGGCGGCCTCGGCTTCGGTCATCTTGCCGCGCGCCACCGCCTTTTTCGCATACCCGCCGAAGCGCGCCAGCGCGCGCTCAAGCGCCGCCTGCGCCACGTCCACCAGGACCAGTTCGAGCGCCGGCAGGGCGCTCTTCAGGTAGTAGCCGATGTCGGGACCGATCGTGCCGGCGCCGATCACGGCGATGCGCCGCGGCATCGGTCGCGCGGGCGCTGCGAGCAGGGGGTTACGGCATCCGGCCATTACGTGTACAGTATACGGTATACAAATGAATTTCAAGCCCCATGCGCATCGGCATTGATGTCGGCGGGACCTTCACCGATTTCGTCCTTCTGGACGATGCCAGCGGCCGCGCCCGCACCTACAAGTGCCTGACCACGCCGCGCGATCCGTCGGACGCGATCGAGGCGGGCCTGCGCGCCCTCGCCGGCGAGTTGCCGGACTGCATCGAAGGGCTGCAGGAGGTGATCCACGGCACCACGCTGGTCATCAACGCGATCATCGAGAGGAAGGGCGCGCGCACCGGCCTGATCACCACGCGCGGTTTTCGCGACGTGCTGGAACTCGGGCGCGAGATCCGCTACGCCGCCTACGACGCCTTCGCCCAGATGCCCGAGCCGCTGGTGCCGCGCGAGCGGCGCCTCGAAGTGGACGAACGCCTGCGCGCCGATGGCAGCGTGCTCGCGCCGCTCGACGAGGCGCAGGCACGCCGGTCGGTGCAGGAGATGGCGCAGTTCGGCGTCGAGTCGGTCGCCGTGTGCCTGCTCAATTCCTTCGAGAACCCGGCGCACGAGTTGGCCCTCAAGCGCCTGCTCGCCGAGGAGTTCCCGCAGGCCTCGGTGTCCGTTTCCTACGAGGTCCTGCCGCAGATCCGGGAGTACGAGCGCACCAGCACCACGGTGACCAACGCATATGTGAAACCCCTCACCGAGACCTACCTGCGGCGGATGCGCGAGCGCTTGGCGGGCCTCGGCTTTCGCGGGCGCCTGTTCATCATGCTCTCCTCGGGCGGCGTCACTTCGGCCGAGACAGCGGCCGAATTCCCGGTGCGCATCATCGAATCGGGCCCGACCGCGGCGGTGATCGCGGCGCAGTACTACAGCCGCCTGTTCGACTGCCCGGAGATGTTCTGCTTCGACATGGGCGGCACCACGGCGAAGTCCTGCCTGATCCAGGGCGGCGTCGCCTCGGTGGTGCAGAGTTTCGAAGTCGGGCGCGTGCAGCGCTTCCAGAAAGGCAGCGGCCTCACCATCCAGGTGCCGGTGGTGGACCTGATGGAAATCGGCGCCGGCGGCGGCAGCATCGCGCGCGCGAGCCGGCTGGGCACGCTGCAGGTCGGCCCGGAGAGCGCCGGCGCCGAGCCGGGGCCCATCTGCTACGGGCGCGGCGGCACCGAGCCTACGGTAACCGACGCCGACCTGCTGCTCGGGTATCTGGATGCGGCCTATTTCCTCGGCGGCACGATGAAGCTGGACGCCGCCGCGGCGCGGCGCGGCATCGAGGAGCGCGTGGCGCTGCCGCTTGGCGTTTCGTACCTGGAGGCGCTGTGGGGCATCCACGACCTGATCAACGAAACCATGGCGGCGGCGGCGAAAACCCACATCGCCGAGCGCGGCGGCAACCCGCAACTGGTGACTGTGGCCGCCTTCGGCGGCGCCGGGCCGGTGCACGCCTACGGCCTCGCGCGCAAACTCGGCGCGCCGCGCCTGGTGGTGCCGCCGAACGCAGGGGTCGGGTCGGCGCTCGGTTTCTTCACCGCGCCACGCGCCTTCGACCTGGTGCGCAGCCACAAGGTGCCGTTCGCGAGCGCGCATTTCGGCAAGCTGGAAGCGCTGTTCCGCGAACTGGAGGTGGAGGGCGAGCGCACCCTGCGCCGCGCCGGCGCCGAAGGGCCGATCGGTTTCGCGCGCTCGGTGGAGGCGCGCTTCATCGGCCAGGGCTCCGAGACCAGCCTGCCGGTGCCGGAAGGCGATTTCGGCGCGCTCGATGCCGCCGAGTTGCGCCGAAGGTTCGACCAGGCCTACGCGCGGCTCTACGGCCGCACCTATCCCCAGTCGCCGGTCGAGTTCGTCAATTTCTGCGTGCGCGCGAGCCTGCCGGTGAAGCCGCTGGTGCTGCCGAAGATCACGCACCGGGGACGCACCCAGGACGCCGTCAAGGGCGAGCGCAGGGCATACTGCGCAACGGCGCGGGACTTCATCGCGCACACCGTCTACGACCGCTACCGGCTCGCAGCGGGCGCCGAAATCGAGGGTCCCGGCATTTTCGAGGAACGCGAGTCCACGGTGATCGTCGGCGAAGGGGCGCGTTGCCGGGTCGACGAGTTCGGCTTCCTGTGGGTCACCCTGCCAAAGGAGAGGCCTCATGGCACAGCGATTTGATCCGATCACGCTCGAGATTCTCTGGCGGCGCCTGATCTCGATCGTGGACGAGTCCGACGCGGCGGTGGCGCGCACCGCGTTCTCGAGCCTGCTGCGCGACGCGCACGACTACACCTGCATGTTCACCGACTCGCGCGGGCGCGAGCTCGCGCAGGGCACGCTCGCCACGCCGGGGCAGTCGGGCGCGATGGCGCTTGGCATCAGGAAACTGGTACAGGGCCTGCCGCCGGGCTCGTTCCGGCCGGGCGACGTGTACATCACCAACGATCCCTGGGCGCTGGCCGGCCACCTGAACGACGTCTGCGTGCTCAGCCCGATCTTCCATCACGACCGCCTTGCCGCCTTCACCGCCTGCATCCTGCATCACTCGGACATCGGCGGTCGCGTCGCCTCCGACAACCGCGAGGTGTTCGAGGAAGGCCTGTTCATCCCGCTGGTCAAGCTCTACGACGCGGGAACGCTCAACCAGGGCGTGCTCGACATGATCAGCGCCAACGTACGCACGCCGGAGCAGGTGAACGGCGACATCCGCTCGCAGATCGCCGCCAACCACGTCTGCGCGGCGCAGGTCGTGCGCATGCTGGAGGAGTACGGGCTCGAGGGTCTGGACGATCTGGCCGACGAGGTCATTGGCCGCAGCGAGAAGAGCATCCGCGACTCGATCGCCAGGGCGCCCGCGGGCGTCTACCGCTCGCAGGCCCTGATCGAACAGACCGAAGGGCAACCCGAGGTCTGCATCCGCTGCGCGGTCACCATCCAGGGCAGCGACATCACGGTGGACTTGAGCGGCTCCTCGCCGCAGGTGGATTGGGGCGGCAACGTGGTCTACAACTTCACCTACGCCTACGTGCACATGGCGGTGAAGAGCATCTTCGACCCGGAGATCCCGAACAACGACGGCATCGCCGCGCCGATCCGCCTCGTCGCCCCCGCGGGTTCGGTGGTCAACTGCCGGCACCCGGCGGCGGTGGCGGCGCGCATGCAGATCGGCCACTTCATCACCGAGGTGATCTACCGCGCGCTCGCCAAGGCGCTGCCCGAGCGCGTCGTCGCCGCGGGCGGCGGCACCCCGGCGACGATGCAGATGTTCTACGGCCGGCACGGGGACGGACGGCCTTTTCACACGGTGCTCATCCGCGGCGGGGGCCTGGGCGCGAGCGCCGCGCGCGACGGCGAGGGCAGCTTCATCTTCCCGGCCAACGGCGCCAACACCCCGGTCGAGATCCTCGAGAGCGATTCGCCCCTCATCGTCGAGCGGCGCGGGCTGCTCCCCGATTCCGGCGGCCCCGGCAAGCAGCGCGGCGCGCTCGGCCGGCGCGAGGTGTTCCGCGTGCCGGATGACGCCTATGCGCCGCAGGCGCCGGTGAGCCTTGCCATCCAGTCGGGCCGCTTTCGCCTGCCGCCCGAGGGTCTGTTCGGCGGCAAGCCCGGCGCGCTCGCGCAGTTCCTCGTCAACGGCAAGCCTGGCGATCCCTACGGCCTCACGCAGCTCAAGCCCGGCGACACCGTGGTCATGGATGCGGCCGGCGGCGGCGGCTACGGCGACCCCGGCGAGCGCGACCCCGAGTTACTGGCGCGCGACATGCGCGAGGGCAAAGTCAGTGAGCAGAGCGCCGATCGCGACTACGGCGAGGCGCGGCGCAAGTAGAACTGGCGGCCGACCATCGAGAGCACCACGACCGCGTCCTGGTTGAGCAATTCCCAGCGGAACACGACGCTGCCCCGGCCCGGCCTGCTGCGCGACGGGCTGGACTCGAGCACCGTGGAGCGAAAGCGCAGACTGTCTTCGGGGCGGACCGGGTGCAGGAAGCGGATCTCGTCGATGCCGGGCGAACCGACGCAGGACGATTCGTTGAGATAGGCGTCGCACATCAGGCGCATCAGCACGGCGCAGGACTGCCAGCCCGAGGCAATCAGCCCGCCGAACGGCGTCTGCTTCGCCAGCAGCGGATCGGTGTGGTAGCGCTGCGGGTCCCATTCGCGAGCGAAGCGCAGGATGTCGTCTTCGCTCAGGCGGCGCTCGCCGTGCTCGAACACGCGTCCGGGCGTGAAGTCCTCCCAGCAGTAACGAAAGTCCATGTTCCCGTCTTTTTGATTTGCCTCAAATACATGGTCCGGCGCGCCTGTCAGTGTGCCAGACAAGGAGCCGCCCAATGAACAAGCCCGTGGAAAATCATCTGCCTCACCTCTTCCAGAAGGCGAGCTGGGGACGCTTCGCGCTGAAGAACCGCATCAAGTACGGTGCCTGCTGCGTATCGAACTACAACGAGCGCGAGGGCCGGATCACCGCGCGCGAGCTGGCGCGCACCGAGGTCATCGCCGGCACCGGCTGCGGCATCATCACCAACCAGGGCGCCTACCCCGATCCGCTGGGCGAAGGCAAGGCCTATTTCCGCCAAGTGGCCCTGCACGACGACCGCTTCCTGCCGGAATTCGAAAAGATCGCCGGCTACATCCACGATGCCGGCGGCGTCGCCATCCAGCAGATCCTGCACGCCGGCCGCTACGGCGGCATCGACCTGGGGTACTGCGTGCAGCCGTCGGTCGTGCCGCAGACGCTGCCGCATTTCCGTCCGCCACGCGAACTGAGCCGCGAGCAGATCCACGCGATCGTCGCTCAGCATGCCGACGCGGCGCGCCGCGCAGTCAAGGCGGGCTTCGACGGCACCGAGATCACCAGTTTCATGGGCTACCTGCTGGCCAATTTCAACTCGAAATTCACCAACCAGCGCAGCGATGAATACGGCGGCTCGGTCGAGAACCGCGGCCGCTTCATGTGCGAGCTGATCGATGCCATCAAGCAAGCGACGCCCGGCCACCCGCTGGTGATCCGGCTCAACGGCGCCGAGTTGATGGACCGCGTCGGCGGCAACAGCGAGGACGAATGCTACGAGCTGATGGCGCTGGCGGCGCGGCGCGGCGCCGACATGATCAGCGTCACGGTCGGCTGGCAGGAGGCGCCGGAATCGTCCATCGGCCGCGATATTGCGCCGGGCCACTGGAACCGCCTGGCGCGGCGCGCGAAGCTGATGCTGCCCGATGTGCCGATCGCGTTCGGCGTGCGCCTGCCCGATCCCGAGATGGCCGACCGATGCATCCGCGACGGCGACTTCGACTTCTGGGAAGTCTGCCGCCCGCTGCTCGCCGACCCGGAGCTGCTGCAGAAAGCGGCCGAGGCGCGCATGGCGGAGAACCGGCGCTGCGTCGGCTCGCTCAACTGCCTGTCTCGGCTGTTCCGCGACCTGCCCTACACCTGCACCATGAATCCCGCGCTTGGGCACGAGGTCGAGCCCGAATACGCGATCACGCCCGCGGCGGTGAAGAAGAACGTGATGGTGATCGGCGCCGGCCCGGCGGGCATGGAATGCGCGATCGTCGCGCGCAGGCGCGGCCACAGCGTCACCGTGTACGAGAAGGGCGATTGCATCGGCGGGAATTTCAGGAGCTACGCCGGCCTCGACCTCGCCAACAGCGACGACTTGATGAGCGTCGTGCGCTATTACGAGACGATGGCGAAAAAGCTCGGCATCGAGCTCAGGCTCGGTACAGAAGTCAACCCGAAGCTGATGCGCGGCCTGCTGCACCAGTTCGACGTGGCGGTGGTCGCCGCCGGCGCGCGCGTCGATCGCCAGCTGCTGCCGCCCTGCGATCCCGGAGCGCTGGTCGACGCGCTCGACGCCGCCGCCGGGCGCGTGCAGTGCGGCCATCGCGTGGTGATCCTCGGCGCGGGCAAGATCGGCCTCACGCTCGCCGAATCGCTGAAGAGCCGCGGCCACGACGTCACCCTGGTCGAGGCCGACAAGCGCATCGCCGGCGACGTGCAGCCCTCGTTCAAGTGGCGGCACAACGCCTGGGTCGAGGAGCTGGGGATTCCCTGCCTCACCAGCACGCGGGTGACGCGCATCGCGCGCGAGGGCGTCACGGTGCTCGACGCCAAGGGCGCCGAGCGCTTCCTCGCGGCCGACACCGTGGTCGCCGCCGTGATGCGCAAGGGCAACCAGGAGCTGTTCCACGAGCTGGAATGGATGATCGACGAGCTGCACGGCTGCGGCGATGCGCTGGTGCCGCGCGGGCTCACGCAGGCGATCCACGAGGGCTACCGGCTGGGCGCGAGGATCTAGCCGGTGGGCGCCGCACCCAGCACGCACGAGATGCTCGCCGACCTCCCCGCCTGGGAGGCGATGCTCGAGCGGCACGCGGACACGTTCGCCGCGCTGCAGCCGGGCTGCGGCCTCGGCCTCGTGCCGAAGGACGACACCGAACGCCGGCCCGGCCGCATGCTCGTCTGGACGCGCGCGGAAGGCGGCGGCATGCAGGCGGGGCTGCGTCCCTTCACCGGCTACAAGGACTGCGGCGTCGACATCCTGTTCGTCGCCGAGGAATCCGGGCTCGCCGCCATCCACCGCGCGCTCGCCGACCGGCCGCTCGGCGAGATGAAGGCCGCGCTGCGCCGCAGCGAGCTGTTCCTCTTCGTCCTGAAACCGCGCGATCAGCTGATCGACGACGGCTGGGACGACTTCCTCGAAACGCTGGGCCTCGCGTTCCTCGGGGCCTGCCGATGATCTTCGCCAATCCGTCCGCCGCGCCCGAGCTCGCCTGCGACGAGTGCGGCTGCCGCTGGTTCGACCGCCGGAACAACGCCTGCTACGAGTGCGGCGCGCCGGTGCCGCCTGCGCAAGTGGCCGCCTTCGAGCGCGCGCTCCAGGAACACCGGCGAGCCCTGGAACAAGCGCACTTGGCCAGGGCTTAAGAAAAAGCCCGCCGCGAGGGCCGGCTGATCGTCTACATCGACGCGTCGGGCCTGTCGTGACGCCCCACGCGGGTTCGCACTTGGGCGCTCAAGAGCCGCAGCCCCGGCCAGCGCCATCGCCACGTTCCCTAGAACTCAGAGCGCCGCGCTGAGTGCGGATGGGGAAAGGGCGGGAAAAACAGAGGAGAGAATTCAGGTGCGGATTGGAACGCAAGCACCTGATATTATGGCGGAAGGGGTGGGATTCGAACCCACGAGGGCGGTTAGGCCCTTCCGGTTTTCAAGACCGGTGCATTCGACCGCTCTGCCACCCTTCCAGGTTGAAAATCCGCCCGTAAGGCCGCAT
>JALHLN010000133.1 GCA_022844545.1 Burkholderiales bacterium
GCCCGCCAGGTGCCGGGTGTAGTGGTACAGCTTCCAGGCCGACATCCGCTCCGGCGCCACGATCAGCACGCTCAGCAGGTCCGGGTTCACCGCCGAGCGCCACTCCGCCTCGTCGAAGCGCGCGGTGACCGGCCCGGCTTGCGCGGCCCCGCCGCCCGCCACCGGGCCCTCGAAGCGCGTCTGCGCGACTTCGCGCAGGCGCCAAAGCCCATCGCCCGCGTACTCGGCCTCGCGCGCCTGGCTGACCATGCGCAGGCGGTAGGCGGAATCGAACTCGTAGATCCGCACGCCCTGCAGCAGGTTCGCCTCGCGCGCCTGCGCGACATTGATGAAGCTGCGCTCGTCCTTGAACCACAGCCCCGACTGCAGGTCCTGGCCGATGAGCGAGCTCATGGCGCGCATCCGCGTCTGCTGCGCCATTTCCTCGGTGTTCGGCGCGATCCACTCGCCGATGGCGAATGTGAGGGCGACGAAGGCGACGCCGACCTTGGCCAGCACCAGCCCGGCCCGCGCCGGCGACAGCCCCGAGGCGCGCATCACGGTGTACTCGGAGTTGCTCGACAGGTGCGCGAGCACGTACAGGGTCCCGATCAGCACCGCGACCGGGAACAACTCGTAGGCATGCGCCGGCACCCACAGCGCGACCACGGTGAAGATCTGCTGCAGCTGGTAGGCGCCCAGCCCCAGGTCCTTCAGCTCGCCGATCAGGTCGAAGAAGGCGAACAGCGCGAGGAACCCGGCGAGCACGAAGCCGACCGCGGCGTAGATCTGGCGCGCGAGGTAGCGCTCGATGGTGCCGATGCGCGTCACGAGGGATCCGCCACGGCTCAGCGGCGCCAGGGCAGCCGGAACAGCGACTGGCGGTACGCGAAGAGGGCCAGCAGCACCAGCAGCATGATCGCGTGCACCAGCCACAGCCCGGTGCCGAAGTCGAGCCTGCCCTGCGCCACGCGCGCCTGGCTCACCGAGATCAGGTTCGAGTACACCATGTAGGCAAGCAGCGCGAAGAGCAGGTTCACCGAGCGGCCGGCGCGCGGGTTGACGAAGCTCAGGGGGATCGCCAGCAGCGAGAGCACCAGCGCCGACACCGGGATGCCGATCCGCCACACCAGCTCGCCCAGGTTCTGCGCCACCGGGGACTCGATCAGCGCCAGCGTCGACAGGCTCTTGCTGGTCGCCTCCGGCTCCTCGCCCTCCCGGGTCTCGACCCGGGTGGCGTAGCGCTCGAACTCCATGACGCGGAAGTCCGCGGCCCCCGGCGAGCCCTCGTAGCGCCGCCCGTCCACCAACACCAGGAAGCGGTCGCCGTTGGGCGCGGTCTCGGTGTAGCCGCGCGCGCTCATCATGACCCCGCTGCGGCCGTGCTGCGTCGAGTTGATGAACACGTTCTGCACCGAGCCCTTGTCGCCGGCGATGGACTCGACGAAGAACACGCGCCGGCTGCCGCGGGACTCGCCGAAAGTGCCCGGGTCGACGCGCGCGATGTCGTCGCGCGAGTCGATCCGGCTGCGGTACTGCTCGCTCTTCATCGCCGCCCAGGGCGAGATGAAGAACGACAGCGCGGCGATCACCGCCACCAGCGGCACGGCGAAGGTCAGCACCGGCCGGATCCAGGCGCTCGGCGCCAGGCCGCAGTTGAACCAGATCACCATCTCCGAATCGCGGTAGGCGCGGTTCAGCGTCAGCAGTACCGCGGCGAACAGCGTCAGCGACAGCAGGATCGGCAGCACGTGCAGCGCGAAGAAACCCAGGAACGCCACCACCGCGTCCGACGGGATCTTGCCGCCGGCGGCCTGTCCCAGCAGGCGCACCAGGCGCGTGGTGAGGGCGATCAGGAACAGCGCGAGGAACACCGCCACGGCGAGGTTGGCGAACTCGCGCAGCAGCGCGCGCTGGAAGATCATGCGATCATTCGCCCTGTTGAAAAATCGTCTGGAGAAGCGTCGTGGAATTTAGCATACGGAGCCTCGCGCCGGAGCGGGCGAAGAGCGGTTGCCTGGTGCTCGGCGTCCATGGATCCACGCTCGCCAAGGCGGGCCTTCAGGCCGACAAGGCCGCGCAGGGCGCCTTGCGCCGGGTGCTCGCGCAGGGCGACCTCGCCGCCAAGGCCGGCGCCACCCTGCTGCTGCAGCGGCTGCCCGGCCTCGCCGCCGAGCGCGTGCTGCTGGTGGGCCTGGGCGAGCGCAAGGAGTTCGGCGTCGCACAGCTGCGCGACGCGGTGCGCGGCGCCGCGCAGGCGCTCAGGGACCTCGGCGCCCGCGACGCCACCCTGTACCTTGGCGACATGGTCCCTGCCGGCCACGGCCTGCCGGCGACGGTGCGCCATGCGGTCCTCGGCGTGCGCGACGCCTTCTACCGCTTCGACCAGCTGAAGACGCAGAAGAAGGCACCCGCCCCCGCGCTCGCCGCGATGACGCTGGCACTCGCTTCCGGACCGGTGACGGTGCAGGCGCAGGCGGCGCTGAAGGAAGCCTCGGCCACCGCCGACGGCGTCGACCTCGCGCGCACGCTGGGCAACCTGCCGCCCAACATCTGCACCCCCGCCTACCTCGCCGACGAGGCGCGCAAGCTCGCCCGCCAGTTCAAGCTCGGCATCGAGGTGCTCGAGCGCAGGGACATGGAGAAGCTCGGCATGGGCTCGCTGCTCGCGGTGGCGCAGGGCTCGCGCCAGGCCCCGAAGCTGGTGGTGCTGCGCTACCGGGGTGGACGAAAGGCGGAAAAACCGCTCGTCCTCGTTGGCAAGGGCATCACCTTCGACACCGGCGGCATCTCGCTCAAGCCCGGCGCCGAGATGGACGAGATGAAGTTCGACATGTCCGGCGCCGGCAGCGTGCTGGGCGCGGTGCGCGCCCTCGCGGGCATGAAGGCGCCGGTCAACGTGGTCGGCATCGTCGCCGCGTGCGAGAACATGCCCGACGGGCAGGCGACGCGGCCGGGCGACATCGTCACCACGCTGTCGGGCCAGACCGTCGAGATCCTGAACACCGACGCCGAGGGCCGCCTGATCCTGTGCGACGCCCTCACCTACAGCGAGCGCTTCGAGCCCGCGGCGGTGGTGGACATCGCCACCCTCACCGGCGCCTGCGTCATCGCGCTGGGCCATGTCGCCTCGGGCCTGTTCTCCAACGACGAGCGGCTGTCGGCGCAGGTGCGGGCCGCCGGGGACGAGGCCTGGGATCGGGTCTGGCCGATGCCGGTGTGGGAGGACTACCAGGAGCAGCTGCGCTCGAACTTCGCCGACATGGCGAACATCGGCGGCCGCCCCGGCGGCAGCATCACCGCGGCCTGCTTCCTCGCGCGCTTCACGCGCAAGCTGCGCTGGGCGCATCTCGACATCGCGGGTACCGCGTGGAAAAGCGGGCGCGAGAAGGGCTCCACCGGCCGGCCGGTGCCGCTGCTGGTGCGCCTGGCACTCAAGCAGGCGGGCAAGGCATAGGCAGGCTGAGCTTGACCGGTATCGACTTCTACTTCAACGCCCCGGACCGCCTGCAGGTCGCCTGCCGGCTCGCCGGCAAGGCGCTCGCGCAGGGCAAACGCACGCTCGTGTTCGCGCCCGACCCGGAGCTCGCGCGGCGCCTCGACCACCTGCTGTGGACCTGGCCGGCCACCGGCTTCGTGCCGCATTGCGCGGCCGACGACCCGCTTGCCGCCGAGACCCCGGTGCTCATTGCCGCCGAACCCGAGGCGGCGCCCAGCTGCGAGATCCTGCTCAACCTCGGGGCCGAGTGCCCGCCGCTGTTCGAGCGCTATGAGCGCCTGCTCGAGGTGGTTCCGGCCGAGGAACAGGGTCGCGCCGCCGGCCGCGCGCGCTACGCCTGGTATCGCGACCGCGGCTACGAAATCCGGCACCACGACCTGGCGAAGCTCGCGTCATGAGCGCGGAAGAACCCGCACGCAGGCCGGCGAGAGAGCCCAACGCGCTGTTCCGGCGCGTGGACGAACTGGCGCGTCAGAACCAGGAAGCGGCGCAGGAGGAAGTGCCCCTGCTCACCGAGATCGCCGATCCGGCGGCGCCCGTGCCCGGGGCCGCGGCAGCGATCGACGAAGAGTCGCTCGCCGCGGACCTGGAGCGCGCGCTGGTTGCGCGCCTCGCGCCCGAGCTGGATCGCCGGCTCACGGCGCTGCGCTCTGACCTCGAGAAGGAACTGCGCCGCGCCGTGCGCGACGCGGTGGCGCACGCGCTTGCGGCGCGGCGCGCCGAACCCCCGAAGGACTGAGCATGGCGCTGGACAAGAGCTTCGATCCGCGCGCGATCGAGCAACGCTGGTACGCGAAATGGGAATCCGCCGGCTATTTCCGCGCCGACGCCTCCGCCGCCGGGCCCGGCTATTGCATCCAGCTGCCGCCGCCCAACGTCACCGGCACCCTGCACATGGGGCACGCCTTCCAGCAGACGCTGATGGATGCGCTCATCCGCTACCACCGCATGCGCGGCTTCAACGCCAACTGGGTGATGGGCACCGATCACGCCGGCATTGCCACCCAGATCGTGGTCGAGCGCCAGCTGCAGGAGGAAGGCAGGACCCGGCATGACCTCGGGCGCGGGGAATTCATCGAGCGCGTCTGGCAGTGGAAGCAGCAGTCGGGCGCCACCATCACGCGCCAGATGCGGCGGCTGGGCGCCTCGGGCAACTGGGAGTACGCGGACACGGAAGGGCAGAAGGCGGGCTACTTCACCATGGATGCGAAGATGTCGCGCGCCGTGGTCGAGGTGTTCGTGCGCCTGCACGAGGAGGGCCTCATCTACCGCGGCAAGCGGCTGGTGAACTGGGACCCGGTGCTGGGCACCGCGGTGTCCGACCTCGAGGTGGACAGCGAGGAGGAGGACGGCAGGATCTGGGAGATCCGCTATCCCGGCGAGGGCTTCAGCCTGACGGTGGCGACCACGCGCCCGGAAACGCTGCTGGGCGACGCCGCAGTGGCGGTGAACCCGAAGGACGCGCGCTACGCCGGGTTCATCGGCAAGACGGTCGAGCTGCCGCTCACCGGACGCAGGATCCCGGTCATCGCCGACGACTACGTCGACCCGGCCTTCGGCACCGGCTGCGTCAAGATCACCCCGGCGCACGATTTCAACGACTACGCCGTCGGCCAGCGCCACCAGCTGCCGCTGATCCAGGTCCTGACGCTGGAAGCGAAGGTCACCGGCGGCACCGCCTACGACGGCCTCGACCGCTTCGAGGCGCGCAGGAAGGTGCTCGCGGACCTGAAGGCGCAGGGCCTGCTCGTCTCCGAGAAGCCCTACAAGCTGCGCGTGCCGCGCTCGGGCCGCACCAATGTCGTGGTCGAGCCCATGCTCACCGACCAGTGGTTCGTGAAGATGGACGGCTGGGCGAAGGCGGGCCTCGCCGCGGTGGCGAAGGGCGAGGTCAAGTTCCATCCGGAGCACTGGACTTCCACCTACAACCACTGGCTGGAGAACATCCAGGACTGGTGCATCTCGCGCCAGCTGTGGTGGGGCCACCAGATCCCGGCCTGGTACGACGGCGAGGGCAACATCTACGTCGCGCGCACGGAGGAAGAGGCGCGCGCCAGGGCGGGCGGCAAGGCGCTGCGCCGGGACGAGGACGTGCTGGATACCTGGTTCTCCTCGCAGCTGGTGCCGTTCTCGTCGCTGGGCTGGCCGGAGAAGACGAAGGACCTGGAGCTGTTCCTGCCCTCCTCCGTGCTGGTGACCGGCTTCGACATCATTTTCTTCTGGGTCGCCCGCATGGTGATGGCGAGCCTGCACTTCACCGGCAAGGTGCCGTTCCGCGACGTCTACATCAATGCCATCGTGCGCGACGCCGAGGGCCAGAAGATGTCCAAGTCCAAGGGCAACACGCTCGACCCCCTGGACCTCATCGACGGCATCACGCTGGAGGACCTGCTCGCCAAGTCCACCGTCGGCCTGCTGCGCGCCGAGCACAAGGCGAAGATCGAGAAGTCGATCCGGCGCAATTTCGCCGGCGGCATCCCGGCCTTCGGCGCCGACGCGCTGCGCTTCACCTTCGCCGCCCTCGCCAGCTTCGCGCGCACGCTCAATTTCGACCTCGGCCGCTGCGAGGGCTACCGCAATTTCTGCAACAAGCTGTGGAACGCCACCCGGTTCGTCCTCATGAACACCGAGGGCAAGGACTGCGGCCTGGATGAATCACAACCGGTCGAACTGTCGCAGTGGGACAAGTGGATCATCAGCACCCTGCAGCGCACCGAGGCCGAGGTGGAGAAGGGTTTCGCCGAATACCGCTTCGACAACGTCGCCGCCGCGATCTACCGCTTCGTCTGGGACGAGTACTGCGACTGGTACCTGGAGATCGCCAAGGACCAGCTCGCGAAGGGCAACGAGTCCCAGCAGCGCGGCACGCGCCGCACGCTGGTGCGGGTGCTGGAGACCGCGCTGCGCCTCGCGCACCCGATCATCCCGTTCATCACGGAGGAGCTGTGGCAGACCGTCGCGCCGCTCGCGGGTCGCCAGGGCGAGACCATCATGCGCGCGCCCTATCCGAAGGCGCAGCCGGAGCGCATCGACGAGGCGGCGGAACGCGATGTCGCCCTGGCGAAGGAAGTGGTCAACGCCGGGCGCAATCTGCGCAGCGAAGCGAAAGTGCCGCCGAAGGATCGCATTCCCTTCTACATCGTCGGCCAACCCTCCACCACGACGGCCTCGGCCGTGATTTCGCTCGTCCGGGTGGTGGATCTGCGTGTCGTGGATGAATTGCCCGCCTCCGACTCGCCGGTCGCCGTCGCCGGCCCGCACCGCCTGATGCCGCACATCGAGGTCGATCCGGTGGCCGAGCGCGAGCGCATCGGCAAGGAAGTCGCCCGGCTGGAAGGCGAGATCGCGAAGGCGAAGGCGAAGCTCGGCAACGAATCGTTCGTCGCGCGCGCGCCGGCGAAGGTGGTGGAGCAGGAGCGCGAGCGTCTCGCGGGCTTCGAGGCCGTGCTCGCCAAGCTGCGCCCGCGGCTGGACGGGCCGGCGTAGGCCCTGGGCCTGGCTAGTAGCCGCCGGGCCGCCGCAACGGGTCCTGCAGGAACGGCGGCACGCGGCCGACGAGGGATTCTAGTAGTTCAAGTTCGCTGTCGGTGTGGTTGATCACCGGCGCCACCACCAGCATCCGCGGTGCGCCTTCGCCCATGACATAGCGCGGCTGCTCGTGTTGCAAGGTATGGATGGTCTCGCGCACCGAGGGATCCGTGCTTGCGACGAGTTCCGCTTCGCCGTAGCAGATGCAGACGTAGCTGCGGTCGGCAAGCGCTTCCACATAGGCGCCGGTGCCGCGGATGCCGATGGTCGCGGTGGGCGTGCGCAGCGTCTTTGCCTCCCCCGGCGTGAACACCGACAGCACGGCGCCGCTGACGATGCGCAGGCCGGTGAGCAGCAGCGACCCCGCCGCGCCCTCGACTTCGACGCGCGAGCGCTCGCGCACCAGGAACGCGTCCTTGCCCGCGACGAACACCGCCTCGCTCGCGACGCCGGTGGTGATGACGCCGCCCGCCCGCACGTCCTGGCCTTCCTTTGCCGGCGCCCCGTTCACGCGCACGTCGCCGCGGATGCGGTGGATGCCCTTCTCCACCGAGCCGGCGGCGAGGGCGTCGAAGGCGCGCGCCCACAATGCGGCCAGCGGCAGCACCAGCAGGGCCCTGCGCCCGGACCTCATCGCGTCACCGCCGGTTCGGTCAGCGCGTCCACGATCGCCGCGCGCTCCGCCTCGTCCGCCCAGGAAGTGTCGAACTGCCAGCCGTGCTGCGCCTCCAGGCGCATGCGGAACACCGCCTCGAGCACCCGCTCCTCGAATCCGGCGCCCGGCAGGCCGGGCAGGAAGCTGCCGGAGACCATCACGCATTCGCCAAGCGTTGCGGCGGCGCCTCGGGCGATGCGCCCGCCGTTCAGCCAGATATCGTTGCCGTTGGCGTACGCGCGCACGCCCAGCTGCCGGTAGGTCGCGATCGCGGGCGCCAATGCCCACGCGACCCGGCGCGATGCGCGTCCGGGGGCGAATCGCTCCGGCGCGATGAGCGCGAAGGCGTGGTGGCCTGCCTCGAACTGGAGCCATTCGCCGTCTGCCGCGGACGCGGCGCTCGCCCACAGCACGATGGGCGCGGCGCGCGGCGACTGGGCGAGCGCCAGGCCGGCGATCGCCGCCTGCAGAGCCCGCGGCTCCATCGTGCCCTGCCGTATCCAGCGTGCTGCGATGGTCATGGTGCACAGATGTTATCGCGTTCCCGCCCCGTTCTGCATCCGGCGCGGCAAGGCGCGGGCGCCGCTCAGGCACCGTATGTAACCGATCGGTTACATTGGGGACGAGACCAGGGGAATGTAGAATCCGCCCGGCCATGAAACCCGACACCCTCGTCTGCCTGGACCTCGAAGGGGTCCTCGTCCCGGAAATCTGGATCGAGGTCTCGCAGCGCACCGGCATCGGCGCGCTCTCGCGCACCACGCGCGACGAGCCGGACTACGACAAGCTGATGCAGGGCCGGCTCGCGATCCTCGCCGAGCACCGGCTCAGGCTCGCCGACCTCCAGGCGGTGATCGCCACCATGGGCCCGATGCCGGGTGCCAGGGACTTCCTGGATGCGCTGCGCGCGCAATGCCAGGTGGTGATCCTGTCCGATACCTTCTATGAGTTCGCCGCGCCGCTGATGGCGCAGCTCGGGCGGCCGACGCTGTTCTGCCACCGGTTGGAGGCTGATGCCGAGGGCTTCGTCTCCGGCTACCGGCTGCGCATGCCCGACCAGAAGCGCCTCGCGGTCGAGGCGTTCCGCAGCCTCAACTTCCACGTCATTGCAGCGGGCGATTCATTCAACGACACGTCGATGCTCGGCGCCGCGCACGCGGGCATCTTCTTCTGCCCGCCCGAGAGCATCGTGAAGCAGTTCCCGCAGTTTCCGGTGACCCGCGACTACGCCGCGCTCGGCGCGGCGATCCGGGCGGCCGCCCCGGTCTAACGCGGCGGCGGCGGGGGCGGCGAGCC
>JALHLN010000134.1 GCA_022844545.1 Burkholderiales bacterium
TCGAGGCCGGGCGCGCGATGCAGAACGGCTACGTCAGCCCGGAGCGCACCACGCTGGTCGCCTCCACCCACCGCATCTACGCCACCGTGGAGAAGATGCAGATGGGCGACGGCCGCTTCGACAGCGAGCGCGTCATCGCGGCCGGCCCGCAGCTGGCGAAGCAGGCGGTGATGTTCGACATGCGCAAGCTGGCGCAGGAGAACGGCACCGTGATCAACGCCGTCCTGTTCGGCGCCATGGCGGGCAGCGGCCGCTTGCCCCTGCCACGCGAGGCCTGCGAGCAGGCGATCCGCGGCGGCGGGCGCGGCGCCGAGGCGAGCCTGCGCGGCTTTGCCGCCGGTTTCGAGATCGCGGCGGGCACCAGGGCCGCGCCGCTGCCGCCGGCGCCGGTCAAGCGCGCCGACGCGCTGAAGGAGGTCATGGACCTCAGTGTGTCGCGCCTGCAGGACTACCAGGGCGAGGCCTACGCCACGCGGTTCCTCGAGCGGATGAAACCGTTCCTGGAGGGCGACCAGAAGCTGGCCGCCGAGACCGCCCGCCATCTCGCGCTATGGATGAGCTACGAGGACATCATCCGCGTCGCGGACCTGAAAACCCGCGCCTCGCGCTTCGAGCGCGTGCGCAAGGAAGTCGGCGCGAAGGACGGCGAGCCGGTGGTGGTGATCGACTTCCTCAAGCCCGGCGTGGAGGAGTTCGCCTCATTGCTGCCGCCCGGAATGGGTCGCGCGCTCATGGCCTGGGCGGAGAAGAACGGCAAGCTGGACGCGTACAACGTCGGCATGCACATCAGGACTTCCGGCCTGCTTGGCTACCTGATGGTGCGCTCGCTCGCCTGGCTCAAGCCCTGGCGGCCTCATTCCTTCCGCTACCAGGAAGAGCAGCAGCTCATGGAGCGCTGGCTCGCGCGGGTGAAGGAAGCGGCGGCGCGCAGCGTGCCGCTGGCGCTGGAAGTGGCCGAATGCGCGCGCCTGATCAAGGGCTACGGCGAGACGCACCGCCGCGGCAAGGCCAACTTCCTGGCCATTTTCGACGCTCTGGTGGAGAACCCCGCCACCGCGGATCCCGCCGAGCAGGCGAAGGCGGTCCGCAAGGCGCGCGAGGCGGCGCTGGCCGATCCCGAGGGCAAGGCCCTGGGCGGCGCGCTCGGCAAGCCGGTGACCTGGCTGAAGCCGGTCAGGAGCTGAGCCCGCATCCGGCCTGCGCGCCGGACACAGTCCCTTACACTACTTACACGATCGCGGTAGTGTCCTGACCACCCCGGGCGCTCTAATGGGTCACGAAAAACCCACAGGAGCCGTCCATGAAAAAACCGAATCTCCGCATCCTCACCCTGGCCGGCCTCGCGGTCGCGTCCCTGGCGGCCAGCGCGCCCGGCTGGGCCCGCGGCTACGACGACCATTCGCGCCACGGCCGCTACGAGCGCGACTACCGCGACGACCATCGCCATCGCTACTCCCACAACCGCCACCGCTTCGACCGCCGCCACGACGTCGTCGTGGCGCGGCCGATGTACATCGACCGGCGCCCGGTCGTGGTGGAACGGCATGTGTACGTCGAGCAGCCGGTGTACAACCAGGCGCCCCAGGGTTCGCTGGGCGCGATCATCGGCGGCGCGATCGGCGCCTACGTCGGCGAGCGCGCGACCGACGGCCGCTAGCGCCCCGGGATGCGGCCGAATGTAACCGATCGGTTACATTCGGCGCCTTCCCTAGTTCGCCTTCAGGCCGATCTCCTTCACCAGCCCGGCCATGCGCGCGTGCTCCGCGCGCACGCGCGCGACGAAGGCCTCCGGGGTCAGCTGCAGGCCGGTGGCGCCGATCGCCGCGACCCGCTCCGCCATCGGCCCGCCCTGCATCTGGCGCGTCACTTCCTGGTTGAGACGCGCCACGATGTCCTTCGGCGTCCCGGCCGGCGCGTAGAGCCCGAACACGGTGTCGGTGTCGAACTCGCCGCCCACCACCTCGGCGACTGTCGGCACATCCGGCCAGGCCGGATGGCGCTTCGGGCTGCCGACCGCGAGCATCCTCAGCTTGCCCGCGCGCACATGCTGCAGCCCGATGCCCGGGTCGAACATGAACTGCAGCTGGCCGCCCAGCAGGTCGGTCATCGCCGGGCCCGCGCCCTTGTAGGGAACGTGCGTGGTCTGGATCTTCGCGGCGCGGTTGAACATCTCGCCGGCGAGGTGCGGCGAGCTGCCGTTGCCGGGCGAACCGTAGTTCAGCTTGCCGGGGTTGGCGCGGGCATGGGCGATGAACTCGGAGAGATTTGCGGCCGGAATCGAGGGCTGGATCTCGAGGAACACCGAAACCACGGCCACCGGCGCCACCGGATCGAGCGCCTTCATCGGGTCGTAGCCCAGGTTGGCGTAGATGAGCCCGTTGAGCGCGATGGCGCCGCCCGAGGACATGAGGATGCTGTGGCCGTCGGGCGCCGCCTTGGCGATTTCGCCGGCGCCGATGGAGCCGTTGGCGCCGGGCCGGTTCTCGACGACGAACGGCTGGCCGAGGGCTTCCTGCAGGCGCGGCGCGAGCGCGCGCATCAGCTGGTCCGCGGCGCCCCCCGGCGGGAAATTGACCACGACGCGGACCGGCTTGGACGGCCAGGCCTGGGACCAGGCCGGGGATGCAACGGCCGCGGCGAGCGCGGCGACGAGCGCAACTGCAAAGCGATGCATGGGTTCCTCCTTCAGGTTGCCCGCCTCCGGGGCAGTGCGGGCATTCTCGCATCACCCGGCGGGCGCGGGGCCCGGGGACGCGAAACCCGGTGCGGAGGCGATTGCGGCCGGTCCGCGAACGGGCGAGAATCGTCGCCTTACCCGAGCGGAGATCCGGATGGCGAGCGTTCTGCAGCCTGGCGTCGGCAATGCCCGCCAGGACCTCTACCGGCGCATGGACAAGGACAACCTGGCGCCGCTGTGGGAGGTCCTGCACGCCCTGGTCCCGCCCCAGCCGCAAAGCCCCTGCCGCCCGGCCCTGTGGAAGTACCGGGACATCCGCCCCTATATCGAGGAATCCGGCAGGGTCATCACCGCGCGCGAGGCGGTGCGCCGCGTGCTGATCCTGGAGAACCCCGGGATGCGCGGGCAATCGCAGATCACGCGCAGCCTGTACTGCGGGCTGCAGCTGATCCTGCCCGGCGAGATCGCCCCCAGCCACCGCCACACCCAGTCGGCGCTGCGCCTGATCGTGGAAGGCGCCGGCGCCTATACCGCTGTGGACGGCGAGCGCGTGACCATGCGCCAGGGCGACTTCATCATCACGCCGTCCTGGACCTGGCACGACCACGGCAACGAGGGCAGCGAACCGGTAGTGTGGATGGACGGGCTGGATATCCCGATCACGCACCTGTTCGACGCCACGTTCGCCGAGAACTACCCCGAGGAAGTGCAGCCGGTGACGCGCCGCGAAGGCGATTCCTGGGCGCGCTACGGCTGCAACCTCGCGCCGCTCTCCGCGGAGTCCCCCTTCGGCAAGACCTCGCCGGTATTCAGCTACCCGTACGCGAAGAGCCGCGAAGCGCTGGCCACGCTCGCCAGGGGCGGCGATCCCGACCCCTGCCATGGCTACAAGATGCAGTTCATCAATCCCGCCACCGGCGGACCGGCGATGCCGACCATCGGCGCCTTCATCCAGCTGCTGCCGGCGGGCCTGCGCACCGCGCCTTACCGCTCCAGCGACGCCACCATCTTCTCGGTGATCGAGGGCAGGGGCACGGCGAGCATCGGCGGGCAGGACTTTGCCTTCGAGCCGCGCGACACCTTCGTCGTGCCCGGCTGGCAGCCGGCGAGCTTCTCGGCCCAGGGCGAATGCGTGCTGTTCTCTTATTCCGACCGCCCGGCGCAGATCGCGCTCGGCCTGTGGCGGGAGCACCGGGGATGAAAGCCACGACCCAGATGACGGCGGACGGCACGTTCTACTCGCGGGAGTACAACAACCGCGAACTGGTGCCCGACCATGGGCGCTATTTCGAGCGCTGGCAGGCGGCTTCGGCGCGGGCGCGGGCGACCATGACCTGCTCGCTGGACCAGCGCTACGGCGAGGCGCCGGGCGAAACCATCGATATCTTCCCGGCGCGCAAGGGCGACGGCAGCTGCATGATGTTCATCCACGGCGGTTACTGGCGGTCCCTGGACAAGTCCGATTTCTCCTTCCTCGCCCCGGCCTGGGTGGACGCGGGCGTGTCGCTCGCGGTGGTCAACTACGACCTGTGCCCGAAGGTGAGCGTGGAGGAAATCGTGCGCCAGATGCTGCGCGCCTCGCGCTGGCTCTGGCTGCATGCCGAGGACTACGGCATGGACGAGGACCGCCTGTATGTCTCCGGGCACTCCGCCGGCGGCCACCTGACGGCGATGATGATGGCGGCGCTGTGGCCGGTGTTCGACGCGCGGCTGCCGCGCGACCTTTTCAAGGGCGGGCTCGCCATCAGCGGCGTCTACGACATGCGGCCGCTCGCGCAGGTGGACTGGCTGCAGCCGGACCTGCGCCTGGACGAGGGATCCGCCTGGCGCCTGTCGCCGGCGTTCCTGCCGCCGGCGACCCGGGCGCCGGTGATGACATCGGTGGGCGGCGAGGAGAGCTCGGAGTTCCGGCGCCAGAACGCCTTGCTCGGTACGCGCTGGCGCGGCGCCTTCGCCGGCGACATCGCCATGCCGGGCTGCAACCATTTTTCCGTGATCGACGGCCTCGGCGTGCAAGCGAGCCCGCTGTTCGCTGGCGCGCGGCGGTTGATGAAGCTGGACCGATGAGGGAATACCTGGAACCGGCGCGCTACGTCGACAGCGCGCACCCCGAGGTCGCGGCGTTCGCCGCCGCGCACGCGCAGGGAGGCGACGACCGCGCCCGCGCGGTTGCGCTCTACTACGCGGTGCGCGACGAGATCCGCTACAACCCGTTCCTCGACTTTTCGGACGACGCGGTGTTCCGGGGCTCGGTCTGCCTGGAGACCGGGCAGGGCTTCTGCATCGGCAAGGCGGCGCTGCTGGCGGCCTGCGGCCGCGCCGCAGGCATCCCGTCGCGCGTCGGCTTCGCGGACGTCAAGAACCACCTCACCACCCCCGCGCTGCGCGAGCGCATGGGCAGCGACCTCTTCATCTACCACGGCTACACCGAGTTCCACCTCGAGGGCCGCTGGGTCAAGGCGACCCCGGCGTTCAACCGCGCGCTGTGCGATCGCTTCCGCGTCAAGCCGCTGGAGTTCGACGGCCGCGAGGACTCCATCTTCCATCCCTTCGACGCCGACGAGCGCCGCCACATGGAGTACCTGCGCGACCGCGGCAGCCACGCCGATGTCCCGGTGGAGGAGATCACCCGGGCGTTCCGCGAGGCCTACCCCGTCCTTTACGCGCTGCGCGGCGAGGCGCCCGCGGACACGTTCGGGGAGAAGGCAGGCTGAATCCGGCGGAACTGCTCGAGGCGAGCTTCCGCGCCGCGGTGGCGGCGGCGGACCCGATGCAGATCGTCCCGCGGCACCTGCCCGCGCCCCCGGACCACGGCCACACGCTGGTGCTTGCCGTCGGCAAGGCGGCCGCGTCCATGGCCCGCGCCGTGGAGCAGAACTGGCCGGATCGCAAGCCGATCAGCGGCATCGCGCTGACCCGCTACGGCCATGCCCTGCCGCTGGAGCGCGTGCGGGTGGTCGAGGCGGCGCATCCTGTGCCCGATGGCGCCGGCGAGGAGACGGCGCGGGAGATGCTGAGCGCCGCCGGCGCGCTGCGCTCCTCGGACCTGCTGCTCGCGCTCGTCTCCGGCGGCGGATCGGCGCTGCTGTCGCTGCCCTCGCCCGGCATCGCCATCGAGGACCTGCGCCGGGTCACCCGGGACCTGCTGCGCTGCGGCGCCGCCATCCAGGAGATCAACGCGGTGCGCAAGCACCTGTCGGCGATCCAGGGCGGGCGGCTCGCGGCGGCCTGCCGGACCAGCGTGCTGGCCCTGATCGTGTCGGACGTCACCGGCGACGATCCCACGCACATCGCCTCGGGTCCCTGCGCGCCCGACCCGACCACGTTCCAGGACGCGGTGGACGTGCTCAACCGCTACGGCATCAAACCGCCGCGCGCGGTGCTCGAGCACCTGATCGCGGGCGTGCGCGGCGAGCGCGAGGAGACGCCGAAGCCGGATTCCGCCGTGTTCCGCGGTGCGGACCGCACGGTCGAGAACCGCGTCATCGCCAGCGCGCACCAGTCGCTCGAGGCGGCGGCCCAGGTGTTCCGCGCCCAGGGCATCGAGCCCGCTATCCTGGGCGACTCCATCACCGGCGAGGCGAGCGAGGTGGCCAAGGTGATGGCGGCCATGGCGCGCGAGATCCGCGCGCGGGGGGCGCCGTTCAAGCCGCCGGTGGCGCTGATCTCCGGCGGTGAATGCACGGTGACGGTACGCGGGCCCGGCGGGCGCGGCGGGCGCTGCAGCGAGTTCCTGCTCTCGCTCGCGGTCGAGCTGGAGGGGGTCGCCGGGGTGCACGCCATCGCAGCGGACACCGACGGCATCGACGGTTCGGAGCACAACGCGGGCGCGCTGCTCGCCCCGGACTCGGTCAGCCGCGCCCGCGGGCTGGGATTCGACGCGCGCAAGCTCCTCGCGGGCAACGACAGCTTCAGGTTCTTCAGCGCCCTGGGCGACTTGGTGGTCACCGGACCGACGCTCACCAACGTCAACGACTACCGGGCGATCCTGATCACCTAGTTTCCGCCGGGCGGGGTCCCGGCGCCCGGTACAGGAACAGCTGCGTGGCGCCGGTGCCGAGGTTCTGCTCCTTCTCCTCGGATTCGAACTGCACCATCCGCTCCTGCGGCCAGTCCTCCAGCGGGAAATCGTGCGACACGACGCGCGCGCCGGCGGGCAGTTCGTCCCGCAGCTTGGGCGAGAGGTGCAGCATCATGGCGGGCAGGAGGTAGAGAGTGACCACCGAGGCCCGGCGCAGGTCGGCCTCGAAGATGTCGCCACGGATGAAGCGCACGCGGTCCGCCACGCGCGCCTCGGCCGCCGCCGCCTGGGAACGCTCCACGAGGAGCGCGTCGCGCTCGATCCCGACGCCGCGCGCGCCGTGGCGCCTCGCGGCCTCGATCACCAGCCGGCCGTCGCCGGAGCCGAGGTCGTAGACGGTATCATCGGGGCCGACGCCGGCCAGTTCCAGCATGCGCTCGACGACAAGTTGCGGGGTCGGAACGTAGGGTCCGCCGTCCGGCATTTCCGCGCCAGAGCCGCCGGCGAGCCCCAGGCGAGGGGCAAGCCACAGGCCGAGCAGGGCGAGCAGGGTCTGGCGCCGCGCGATCATGCTCTGGCGGCCGCCAGGCGGCGCACGTAGCTCGGCTGATGCGAGGAACCGGATCTGCGGTCCAGGGCCCCGAGCGCAAAGGCGGCCAGGTCGTGCGAACCATAGTTCTCGTGCAGGACGACCGCCAGCTTGAGCAGCTGCCCGTCGGACAGCTTGTCCAGGGACATGAAATCGCGGACATAGACCACGTCCGACCAGAGCATCTGATTGGCGACGCGGTTCGCCGGCAGCGTCATGCCGGGCGACTGGAAGATCCGCCCGCTGACGCCTGCGATCTTGTGCAATATGAAGCCCTGGCTGCGCATGAACGCGTCAATGTCGCCGAACAGGGGCTGTTCGCGATACAGCGGGACGAACTCGGCCTCGGTGTGAACCAGGACCACGTCGCGCAGCGTCGCCACCGCGCCGTGCAGCACCATCAGTTCACCGCCCTGGACGTCTATTTTGAGGACATCGGCGCCTGCGGCCTCGGGGATGTCGTCGAGCCGGCGCGTCACCACGCGCCGCTTGCCGACGACGCGGCTGTAGTGCGCCAGGTCAATGAAGCTCTCAAGCAGCGGGGTGTTCGGCTCGAACAGCGACGAAGTCATCGCATGGCTGCATTCGTGGAAGGTCTGCTCGGTGCCGTCGCCGATCACATAGGGCAGGTAGCGGCGGCCGGGGATGGCCAGGCGGTTGAGCTTCTCGCACTCCTGCGCCACCGGCTCGAACCCGATCACCTCGCATGCGACCACCTTGGCCAGGCGCGCATAGGCGTCGTTCAGGTCATCCACCGCCATTGCGCCGACGTCGATGATCTTGATGCGCGCCAGGGGCGGCAAGACCTCGGAGATCGGAAACATGCTCGGGCGCGCGGAATCCGGTGTGCCCGCGGGTGCCGCCTGCGCGGGGACGCTCAGGCGGCCTGCGCCGCTTCCTTCTTCGCGGCCTTCTTCTCCGGCGCCGCCTCGGCGGCGGGCTCCGGCCGGTCCAGCAGCGTGATCAGCGCCAGCGGAGCGTTGTCGCCCTTGCGGAAGCCGCACTTCAGGATACGCAGGTAACCGCCGTTCCTCTTGGCGTAGCGCGGACCCAGCTCGCCGAAGAGCTTGGCCACCGTGTCGCGGTCGCGCAGCCGGTTGTAGGCCAGGCGCCGGTTGGCGAGGGTGGGCGACTTGCCCAGGGTGATCATCGGCTCGACCACCCGGCGCAGCTCCTTCGCCTTGGGCAGCGTGGTGGTGATCTCCTCGTGCGCGAGCAGCGAGTTCATCATGTTGCGGAACATGGCGAGCCGGTGGCTGCTTGTGCGGTTGAGCTTGCGAAGTCCGTGGCCGTGGCGCATGTTGCGTTCCTTATGCCCTGTGGTGCTCGAGACCGGCCGGCGGCCAGTTCTCCAGCTTCATGCCCAGCGTGAGGCCGCGCGAGGCGAGTACTTCCTTGATCTCGTTGAGCGACTTGCGGCCGAGGTTCGGGGTCTTGAGGAGTTCGGTCTCGCTCCTCTGGATCAGGTCGCCGATGTAGTAGATGTTCTCGGCCTTGAGGCAGTTGGCCGAGCGCACCGTCAGCTCCAGGTCGTCGACCGGGCGCAGCAGGATCGGGTCCACCGCGACGGCCTTCT
>JALHLN010000135.1 GCA_022844545.1 Burkholderiales bacterium
GGCGGTCGAGCCGCGCCTGCAGCCGCCCTCGCCGCGGGTGGTCGCGGGCCTCGCAGCCCTTGTCGCCCTGCTCGCCCTGGTGCCCGCGGCGAGCTCGGGCTATGCGCTGGTGCTGCTCACCGACATGCTGATCTTCGCCCTGTTCGCCGTCAGCCTGCATTTCATCAGCGGCCCGGCGGGCCTGCACTCCTTCGGCCATGCGGCCTACTTCGGCCTCGGCGCATACGGCGCGGGCGTGCTGCTGCTGCGCGCCGGAGCCCCCATGGAACTGGCGCTCGCCGCCGCGCCGCTCGCCGCCTTCGCCGGCGCGCTGGCGTTCGGCTGGTTCTGCGTCCGGCTCTCCGGCATCTACCTCGCCATGCTCACGCTGGCGTTCGCGCAGATCGCCTGGTCGGTCGCCTTCCAGTGGGACGCGGTGACCGGCGGCTCCAACGGCCTGATCGGGATCTGGCCGGCTTCCTGGGCCGCATCGAAGACGGCGTACTTCCACCTCGTGCTCGCAGTATCGGCCGCCTGCATCGCGCTAACCTGGCGCGCGCTGTACTCCCCGTTCGGCTACGCGCTGCGCGCCGCGCGCGATTCCCCGCTGCGCGCCGGTGCCATCGGCATCGACGCGCGCGCGCTGCAATGGGCGGCATTCACGTTCGCCGGCACCTTCGCCGGCATCGCGGGCGCCCTGTACGCGTTCTCCAAGGGCTCCATCTCGCCCGAGTCCATGGCGGTGCCGCGCTCGGTGGACGGCCTGGTGATGGTGCTGCTGGGGGGCATCCAGACGCTCACCGGCCCGCTGTGGGGCGCGGCCCTCTTCACCTGGCTGCAGGACGCGGTGGCGCGCGGCTTCGACTATTGGCGCGCGGTCATCGGCGCGGTGATCCTCGTCCTCGCGCTGGCGCTGCCGCAGGGCCTGGGCGGCATCCTGCGCCGGAGGCCGGCGCCGTGAGCGTCCTCCGGGTTTCCGGGCTCGCCAAGGCCTTCGGCGGCGTGCAGGCGCTGCGCGGCGTCGGTTTCTCGGTCGGCGCGGGGGAGATGCTGGCGATGATCGGCCCCAACGGAGCGGGGAAGAGCACCTGCTTCAACCTGGTGAACGGCCAGCTCGCTCCGGACGCGGGGCGCATCGAACTGGAGGGCCGCAGCATCGCCGGACTTGCCCCGCGCGCCATCTGGCGGCTGGGCGTCGGCAGGACTTTCCAGGTCACGGCCACCTTCGCCTCCATGTCGGTGCGCGAGAACGTGCAGATGGCCCTGCTCTCCCATGCGCGCCGGCTTGCCTCGCCATTCGCGTCCGCCGCGCGCCTGCATGCAGCGGAAGCGGACGCATTGCTCGGCCGGGTGGGGATGCAGGCGCAGGCGGATCGCGCCGCGGCCGTGCTTGCCTACGGCGACCTGAAGCGCCTGGAACTCGCCATGGCGCTCGCCAACCGGCCGCGCCTGCTCCTCATGGACGAGCCCACTGCGGGCATGGCGGCGGGCGAGCGCGCGGCCCTGATGCGCTTGACCGCGACGCTGGCGAAGGCCTCCGGCATCGCGGTGCTGTTCACCGAACACGACATGGATGCGGTGTTCACGCACGCCGATCGCATCATCGTGCTGGCGGACGGCGAGCTGATCGCGCAGGGCACGCCCGCCCAGGTGCGCGCGGACCGGCGCGTGCGCGAAGCCTACCTGGGCGAGGCGGCCGATGATGCTTGAGGCGCGCCAACTGGCCGCAGGCTACGGCCTGGCGCGTGTCCTGTCCGGGCTCGACCTGCAGCTGCGCGCGGGCGAAGTGGTCGCCCTGCTGGGGCGCAATGGCGCCGGCAAGTCCACCACCCTGAAGGCGCTGATGGGCGTGGTGCCCGTCGCCTCCGGCGAAGTGACCTTCGCAGGGCGGCGCGTCGAACGCCTTGCGTCCTGGCGCATCGCGCGCCTTGGCCTCGCCTACGTGCCGGAGGACCGGCGCATCTTCACCGACCTCAGCGTGATGGAGAACCTCGAGGCCGGCCGCCTGCCGCGGCGCGAGGGCGCCATGCACTGGAGCGTGGAACGCCTGTTCGAGCTGTTCCCGAACCTTGGCCGCATGCGTGACCGCCGCGGCGGCAGCATGTCCGGCGGCGAGCAGCAGATGCTGAGCATCGCGCGCAGCCTGATGGGCAACCCCCTTGCGCTGCTGCTGGACGAGCCTTCCGAGGGCCTGGCGCCCGTGATCGTCGATGGCATGGCGAGGACGATCCTGGAACTCAAGCGCGAGGGCTTGTGCGTGCTCCTCGCGGAGCAGAACCTGCGCTTCGCGCGCCGGGTCGCGGACCGCGCCTGCATCCTGGAGACCGGACAGCTGCGCTATTCCGGCACCATGGCTGAACTCGACGCAGATCCCGCGCTGCGCGAGCGCCACCTCGCCGTTTGATTCCTTCCAACAGCGGCGGCGGCCCGCCTCAGTCGCCGAAACTGATCCCGAGGCCGCGCGCGGTGCGCACCGTGTCGGAAGCGACCGGCACGTTGCGGATCTTGCGCGCGACCTGGTACAGGGGCACGTAGCGCACCGTCGGCGGCGCGAGCGCCACCATGACGCCGCCGCGGCCCTCGGCGAGCGCGCGCACCGCCGCCGCGCCAAAGCGCAGCGAGATCAGGCGGTCGAAAGTCGTCGGCGACCCGCCGCGCAGCAGGTGCCCCAGGACCACATGCCGTGCCTCCTTGCCGGTCAGCGCCGCCAGCTCCTTCGCCACCCGCTCGCCGATGCCGCCCAGGCGTTCGGCGCGGCCGGCCCGCCGGTCCAGCACGTAGCGCCGCCCGCCCTTCGGGCGCGCGCCTTCCGCGACAACGACGATGCCGTAGTAGTGCCCCGCCGCTTCCCGCGCGCGCAGCGCGGCCGCCACCTTGTCGATCTGATACGGGATCTCCGGGATCAGGATGGCATGGGCGTCGCCGGACACCCCGGCATTGAGCGCGATCCAGCCCGCGTAGCGGCCCATCACCTCCACCACCATCAGGCGCCGGTGCGACGCCGCGGTGGTGTGCAGGCGCTCGATGCATTCGGTGGCGAAGGACACCGCGGTGTCGAAGCCGAAGGTGACCACGGTGTCGGCGAGGTCGTTGTCGATGGTCTTGGGCACGCCGACCACGCGCAGGCCCTTCTTCTCCAGCGCGTTGGCGATGCGCAGCGAGCCGTCGCCGCCGATGGCGACCAGGGCATCCAGGCCTTCGCGGCGGAACGCGCGCACCAGTTCCGAACTGCGGTCCTTGAGCACGATGCTGCCGTCGCGTTGCCGCGTCGGGTACGTGAGCGGATTCCCCGCATTCGTGGTGCCGAGGATGGTGCCGCCCAGCTGGGTGATGCCCTGCACCCTGGCCGGGGTCAGCGGCACCAGGCCGCCGGCGCTCCGGGGCCCGAGCAGGCCCTCGTAGCCGTCGCGGATGCCGACGCATTCCCAGCCCTGGCGGTGCGCGGTCATCACCACCGCGCGGATGACCGCGTTCAATCCCGGCGCGTCGCCGCCGCCGGTGCTGATCGCGATCCGCCCGATCCGGGCGGCGCGGCGCTTCGCCATCCCTAGCCCTGCGGCGGCAGCTTGCGATGCCAGTCCGTGACCCGCTGGTAGGCATGCCCCAGCCGGAACAGCAGGCCTTCGTCAAAGGGCCGGCCGATCAGCTGGAACGCGCAGGGCAGCCCGTGGGATTGGAAACCGCAGGGCACCGCGAGCGACGGCAACCCGAGGTAGTTCACCGGCCGCATCAGCCGCGTCACCTTTGCCAGCACCTCGGTCATCTTGGCGCCGCCGCCGACATCGGTCTCGGCGATGGTCGGCGTGGCGAAGGACACCACCGGCGCGTGCAGCGCGTCGACTTTCGACATCACCTCGGCGAGCCAGGTCTTCAGCGCATGGTCCCGCAAGCGCAGCGCGTTGATGTACTGCACGCCGGTCACGCCCAGGCCCAGTTCCAGCCGCGCGCGCAGCTGGTCGGAATAGTCCTGCGGCCGCTCGCGCAGCCAGGCCGAATGCAGTGCCGCGGCCTCGACCGCGATGATCGCGACCCCGGCACTGTTCCAGGGTTCGATGTCGGGCAGACCGACCTCCACCACTTCGCACCCCAAGTCAGTGAACGCCTTCAGGCTGCCACGCACCAGCTTCTCCACCCCCGGATCGACCTGGTCGTAGAAATAGCCCGCGGGAACGCCGATGCGCAGGCCTTTCACCGGGCGCGACAGCCCCGCCATGTAATCCGGCACCGGCTGCGCGCTCGAGGTGGCGTCGGCCGGATCCTGCCCCGCGATCGCCTGCAGCACCAGCGCGCAGTCCTCGACGTTGCGCGCCAGCGGCCCCACCGTGTCCATCGAGAAGGAAAGCGGCATGGCCCCGGCGCGGCTGACGCGGCCGTAGGTCGGCTTGATTCCCGCGACGCCGCAGAAATGCGCCGGCAACCGGATCGAGCCGCCGGTGTCCGAGCCCAGCGCGGCGAAACTGACGCGCGCCGCGACCGTCGTGCCGGAGCCGGAGGAAGAGCCGCCCGTGATGTAGTCCGGGTTCCAGGCGTTGCGGCAGTGGCCCAGGTGGTAGTTGTGCCCGGTCGGTCCGTAGGCGAACTCGGTCATGTTGAGGACGCCGAACTGGATGGCGCCGGCCGCATCCAGCCGCTTGAGCGCGGTGGCGGTCGCCGGCGCCGGCCGCCCGGGGCCGATCCTGGAGCCGCAGGACGAGGGCACGCCCTCGCGGTAATACATGTCCTTGTGCGCCATCGGGACGCCGGCGAGCGGGCCGGTGATGCCGCCGCGGCCGAGCGAGCGCTCCGCCGCCCTCGCAGCCGACAGCGCATCTTCCTCATCGATGCGCACGAAGCAGTTCAGCCGCTGGTGCGCCTGCTTCGCTGCGCCGATGGTCGCCTGCATCACCTCGGCCGCGCCGACTTTCTTCGCGCGCAGCATCCGTGCCAGTTCGGCAGCGCCGGCCTGCAGCAGCTCGCTCATTTCGCGCCTGCGTTCAGGGTCCCGGCGAAGCCGGCGGGCTCGACTTCGAACGCGAGCTCGCGCGTCGCCGCCTGCTCTGCGGCAAGCTGGCGCTGCAGCACTTCGGCCGCCGCAGCGGCGCGCTTCTCGTCCAGCGAGACGCCTTGGAGCGCTACCAGGTTGCGATAGGTTTCTGCGATATCGGTCATGGAAATCCTTGCGGTGGAATGCAAACTAGTGGACGGCGGCCTCCGCCTGCAGCACGACCGCCTCGTACTCGCAGCGCGACGGCACGTCGGGCGCCACATGCATCACGCCCCTGGCGAGTTCCATCACCACGGACGCCACCGATTCGACGCGCGCGAACTCGGCAATCGCCGGATCGGGCTTGCGGCAGATGGACAGCAGGCCGTCGGTCTCGTCGCGCAGCAGCGCCTTGACGCTGTCCAGGTCGTGCTTCACGCGCTCGCGCGCCACCGCTTCGGCCCGCGCCAGCCGCGGCTCGGATGACAGGCTGGCCGGCGGCCCGACCACCGAGCGCTGCGCCGCTGCGACCAGAAAGTGATTGGTGTGGCACAGCGTGCCGTCGGACTGGCGCACCACGCCGATGGCGACCGGCGAAACCTCGAAACTGGCCGACCCGCCCTTGGCGTCGGCGCACAGGATGTTCGACGAACTGGCGTACTTGAGGCGCTTGAGCAACCGCTCGGCTTCAGCGACATCGGCGCACTCGAGCAGCTTGCGCAGCACCACATGCACCGGCACCCCGAGGCCGAGGCCGTCGTCGCGCGAACGCAGGATGTTGAGGCAGACGCCGAAGCCGCGGCTGTTGAGGCCGATTTTCGCCACCATGCCGGCTTCGGTCAGCGTCAGGTAGGCATCCGCCCCGGTCGCGGCCCGCAGCAGCACCAGGCAATCGCGCTGCGCCCCCAGCCAGTCCCAGTTCTGCGCCAGCAAGGTCTTGCCGTTGGCGCTGCGGCCCGGCAGCACCGCGATCGCCGTGCATTCGCCCAGGTCCGCGCCCTTGCGCATCGCGGCCAGCCATTCCGGGCTCGCCTTCTCCGGGAACGTGGGCGGCAGGATCTCGGTGCGCGCATTGAGGGCCAGGATCTCCGAGGTCTTGCGCCCGGATCCGGCCGCAATGCCCTCGATCTCCTCGTAGATCCCCGCGTCCAGTTCCCGGATGACCGGCGCGAAACGCCCCGCGATCGCCTGCGCCTCCTCCCAGTCCAGGCCGGCGTGGCCGAACAGGTTTCGGTAGTTGGCCAGCGAACGCTCAACCCGGGCGCGCGCCAGCTCGCCATGCAGGCGGCCGCGCTCGAATGCGGCGCCCTTCAGCTCAAGGATCGGAAACATGGCCCATCCTACTCCTCAGCCCGCCAGGGCGCGCAAGGCGGTTTCGCTGCGCAGCGTCAGGATGGTGGCGCCGGTGAAGGCGATCACCGGGACGACGAACAGCACCAGGCTGACGCTGAAGCCCAAGCGCGGCGGCGGCGCGGCGCGCCAACGCGCCCAGGCGTTCAGCAGCAGCAGGACGGTGAAGGCCCAGCAGAACAACTCCAGTACCGGCCGGCTCCAGGCGCGGCCGAGCAGCACGCCGATGCCGCCCGCCAGGCCGAGCGTCCAGATGCCGAACAGGATCGTGTCCTCCACCACGCGCGCCGCCAGCGCGCCGCGGTCGCCGCGCAGGTGGACCGCGACGATGATCCAGGCGCCGACGAGGATGGCGGCGCCGCACAGCAGCGCGTAGATCCAGCCGATGAGTTTCAGGGAAAGGGGTTCCACCCCCCTATTGCACCCGCAGCGCGCCTTCGATGCAAGTCACGGCCTGCCCGCCGAGGTGGATCCCGTCCCCGGCGATGCGGATCGAGACGCTGCCGTCGCGGCCCAGCTGCATGCCCTGGCGGGAGCGGTAGGACGTGCCGAAACGCGCCGCCTGGCCGCTCTCGCGCAGGAAGGCGGCGACGCTGATGTTGCCGCTGCCGCAGACCGGATCCTCCGGCACGCCGTGCGAGGGCGCGAAGGACCGCACATGGATGGCGGCGCAGGACTGGCCCGTGGCGCCGAATACCGTCATTCCGGTCGCCGCGAGCGAGTCCGTGAACGCGCCGATGGCCGCCATGTCGGGAACCAGCGCATCCACGATGCCTGCGCCGCCGAGATCGGCGATCAGCCAGACCGGGCCGACGCTGACGATCCGGGGCGGCGTGTGCACCTTCGCGCCCAGCGTCCGCTCCAGTTCGGGGATCCTGGCCAGATCCAGCGGCGCGACGCGCGCCGGCGGGGCCTTGACCTCGATCACGCCCTGCGCCTCAGTCAGTTCGAGCACGCCCGCGCCGCATTCCTGCCGGAACCGCCCCTCGCGGGGCTTGACCAGCCCGGCCTCCAGCACCGCGTGCGCGCTGCCGATGGTCGGGTGCCCGGCGAAGGGCAGTTCGTCGCGCGGCGTGAAAATGCGCAGCCGGTAGTCGGCTTCGGGGACGGTCGGCTTGAGGACGAAGGTGGTCTCGGAGAGGTTGGTCCAGCCGGCGATGCGCTGCATCTCCTCGCCGCCCAACCCGTCGCCCTCCAGCACCACGGCGACCGGGTTGCCGCGGAACGGCACCGTGGTGAAGACGTCGACCTGCTTGAAGCGGAGCGTTTTCATGGGAGCGACTTTACGGTCCCGGAGCATACTGCGCCAGATACAGCGAGCGCACCCTGGCGATGAGGCTTGTCAACCGCCGGGGTGCTAAACTCGTTTTATGCGTTCAGGAGACCGCCGAGTGAAGCCCTTGGTCCTTTCTGCCGCCCAGCAACGCCGGCTCGAAAAGCTGGCGCAGGATGCCGGACGCTCCCCCGCCCAGACACTGAAATTCGTCCTCAAGGACGGATTCGAGTTCTGCGAATGGGAGGTTCGGGAGTCCGCCGCTGCCGGCCAGGCGGCCAGGGGGGGAGACGCTATCCCGAACGACCAGGTGCAGCGGGACGCGCAGCGGATCATCGATGCCGCGCAAGCCCGCAAGTCACGCAAAGCCGCTTGAATGGTCGCGCCGCGCGCGAGACGCCGATTCCCGGTGTCGGGAACCGGCCACGTCATGAACTACCGAATCTCCGGTGGCGCCGTCCTGATCGAGGCGTGGTATCGAGCGCGGCGCCGGCAAAAAGCCTGAACCCGGGCACAGGCGCCCTCAAAGCGACTTCGCCTGCTCCCGCAGCACGTACTTCTGGATCTTCCCGGTCGCCGTGGTCGGCACCGGCCCGAACACCACTTTCTTCGGCACCTTGTAGCGCGCCAGGTGCTTGCGGCACCACTCGATGTAGTCCGCCTCGGTGGCGCTTTCGCCCGGCTTGAGCTGCACGAAGGCGCAGGGGGTCTCGCCCCACTTGTCGTCGGGCCGCGCCACCACCGCCGCCAGCTGCGTCGAGGGATGCTTGTACAGCGCGATCTCCACTTCCACCGAGGAAATGTTCTCGCCGCCGGAGATGATGATGTCCTTCTTGCGGTCCTTGATCTCGATGTAGCTGGACGGGTGCCAGACCGCGAGGTCGCCGGTGTGCATCCAGCCGCCGTGGAACGCTTCCGCGGTCGCCTTGGGATCCTTGAGGTAGCCCAGCATCACGGTATTGCCACGGACCAGGACCTCGCCCATGGTGGCGCCGTCCTTCTTCACCGGCTTGCAGGTCTTCGGGTCGCCGACGATGTGGCCCTCGACCACCTGGTAGCGCACGCCCTGGCGCGCCATTTCCACCGCGCGCCCCTCGATCGGCAGCGGGGCCCAGCTCTCCTGCTCGGCGCACAGCGTCGAGGGGCCCTGAAGCTCGGTCATGCCGTAGATGTGCAGCACCTTGAAGCCCAGTTCCTCCATGCCCTGGATGACCTTGGCCGGCGGCGGCGAGCCGCC
>JALHLN010000136.1 GCA_022844545.1 Burkholderiales bacterium
CCGCCCGGCGCGTGCGGGAGGCCAGTTCATAGTAGGACACCACGCTGCCGACGGCGGCGCGATTCGGTTCCATCCTCGACTCGTCCGCCACCCGCGCCAGGATTTCGCTGTCTTCGTTCGTGACCATGTCCATCTCCTTCCTGCAAATGAAGCCGCACGAGCCGCCGCGAAGCGCGGCGGCGCCAGGAACAGCAACTCCGGAGAACGGCCCGGGGCTTAGCGCGCCCGGGCGGGACCAGGTCGGGCCGAGCGGCCCCAGCTACGGGCTGGAGTTGCGTGCATTGCGTTTGATCTTCGAACCACAGCAGCCTCCATGGGTAGGTTGATGGAACGGCGAAAGCAAATGTCCTGCGCGGGTTTGACCGGCGCCGGTTGCGGAAGTTCCCGCAAGGGTTTCCCTACTGCAGCGGCAGGCCGGCGCTGGCGATGAACTCGCGCCAGCGCTTGGATTCCTGGGCGATGTAGGCGCCGAAGGCCTCCGGCGTTCCAGTCGAGGTCTCGATGTTCCATTTCGCGAAGACGCCCTTCAGCTGCGGGTCGGCGAGCGCGCGCGCGATCTCGGCGTTCAGCTTCGCCACGATGTCCCTGGGCAGGCCGGCCGGGCCGACGAAGCCCCACCAGAAGTGCACGTCGATGCCGTTCACGCCCTGCTCGGCCAGCGTCGCGACCTCGGGCAGCGCCGCGAGCCGCTTGCCGCCGGTCACGGCGATGGGACGAATCTTCCCGGCCTGGAAGTGCGCCATCGGCGCCGGCATGGAATCGAACATGGCGTCGATCTCCCCGCCCAGCATCGCGGTATAGGCGGTGGTGCCGCCCTTGTAGGGGACGTGGGTCATTTCCAGGCCCGCGGCGCGGCGGAACATCTCGCCCGCGAGGTGATGCACGCTGCCCTGGCCGGGCGAGCCGTAGTTCACCTTGCCTGCGTTCTTCCTTGCCCAGTCCAGGAATTCCTTCAGGTTCTTCGCCGGGACGTCGGGCTTCACCATCCAGACGTAGGGCCCGCGCGCGATCTCGATGATGGGCGTGAACGCCGTCGCCGGGTCATAGGGCGGGTTCTTCATCGCAGCCGGTGCCACCGCGAGGTTGGCCGCGACGCCGAACAGCAGCGTGTGGCCGTCCGCCGGGGCGCGTGCGACAGCGGCGGCCGCGATGGTGCCCGCCGCGCCGGCGCGGTTCTCGATCACCACCGGCTGGCCGAGGCGCTCCGAGAGCTTGGCCGATACCTGGCGCAGCGTGAGGTCGGTGGCCCCGCCCGGCGGAAAGCCGTTCAGGATGGTGACGGGCTTCGCCGGGTACGCCTGTCCCCAGGCCGTACCGGCAGAGCACAGGATCGCGAAAAGCAGGCTTTTCCTCATGTCACCCCTCCCAGGTTGAACTCCTTGAGCGCGTGCTCGCGCAGCTTCGCCTTCTGCACCTTGCCGCTGGCGGTCATGCCGATGGCCTCGAAATCGGCCACGATGCGAAGATAGCGCGGAACGCGGAAATTGGCGCAACGCGCCCTCGCGAATGCCGTGAGCTCCTCTTCGGTGGCGCGGGCGCCGTCCTTCAGGGACACGTAGGCGCAGGCCACCTCGCCCAGGCGCGCATCCGGCACCCCGACCACCTGCGCGGTTTCCACCGCCGGGTGCGCGAGCAGCACTTCCTCGACCTCAGCCGGCGCGACGTTCTCGCCGCCGACGCGGAACACGTCCTTGAGGCGCCCCACCATGCGCAACCGGCCGTCGGCGACGATCTCGCCCAGGTCCCCGGTGCGCAGCCAGCCGTCCTCGGTGAAAGCCTTCGCGGTCGCCTCCGGGTTGTTGCAGTAGCCTTTCATGACGCTCCAGCCACGCACCTGGATCTCGCCCTCGGGCGAGATGCGGATCTCCAGGCCCTCGTGCGTCTTCGCCAGGCCCTGCACCCGGAGTTCCTCGGGGTCGCGCCAGTCATTCATCACCACGTTGGGGGAGGCTTCCGACAACCCGTAGGCGGCGCAGACGTGCTTCATGCCCAGCTTGTCGATGATGGCGCGCATGGTCTGCGGGCCGGAGGCGGCCCAGCCGCCGCGCAGGGAGAGTTTCCGTTTCCTGAAGTCCTCGTGTCCCATGAGCATCTGGAAAATGGTGTCGTTGCCGGAAATGAGCGTGCAGCGCTCCCGTTCCAGCATCTCCAGCGCCGCGCCGGCCTCGAAGGTGGGCAGCGTGACGAGGCAGCAACCGAACATGAGCGACATCAGCGCCGAGAGCGTCGAGCCGCCGACGTGGAAGAACGGCCGGCAGTTGAAATAGCGGTCCTCCGCCCGGCAGCCGATGCGCGTGCCCGCTGCCCAGGCGTTGCGCAGCATGTTGTCGTGCGTGAGCATCACGCCCTTGGGGTAGGCGGTGGTGCCGGAGGTGAACTGGATCAGCAGCAGGTCATCGGGCGATGGGTCGGCCACCGGTTTCATCGCGGCCTTCCAGTCGACCGACCCGAGCGGGACGCGCTTGAGCGCCGGCAACTCCGCGGCGACCTCGGGCATCATTGCGCCGAAATCGATCTTGAGAAAGGTCTCGGCGTAGTAAAGCGCCTTCGCATCGGATTGCTTCAGGCAGAACGCGATTTCGGAGGCCTTGAAGCGCGTGTTCACCGGCACCGTCACCGCGCCGATCAGCGCCGCGCCGTAGAAGAGCGACAGCCACTCCTCGCCATTGCCCATCAGGATGCCGACGCGGTCGCCATGGCCCAGGCCGCGTGCCTGGAGGTCCGCCGCCGCACTGCGCGCGCGGTCCAGGAGTTGCGACCAGGTCAGGCGCGCCGTCGACGTCACCAGCGCCTCGGCGCCGCCGCGCTCGCGCGCGTTTGCTTCCAGCAACAAGCCGAGTGGCCTAGGCTGCCACTTCATCATGCTTGCACCAGCGCCAGGCCGGGCACGACGGCAAAATGCGCATCGAAAGTCAGCAGTGGCAGCCCAAACTGCAAAGCCAGCGCGGCGATCCAGACATCGTTGGTGGGAATGGGCCGGCCGGCATCCCGCAATGCGGTGACGATCGATGCATAGCGATGGGCGGTTCTCTCGTCGGGCCGCATCAGGCTGACCCGGGGCGCGGCCATGAACTCCGCCAGTGCCTCGCGGTTGCGTTCCGGACGCGCGCCACCGGCAAATCCGGCCAACAGCTCGCCGATGACGATCAGCGGAACATGGATCTCGGTCGCTTCGCGAAGCGCCTTGGCGGCTTCCGCGTCCCCCCTGAACAGGCGACTGTAGGCGTTGGTGTCGAGTACGAGCCCGCTCACCGGCGTTTGCGCCGTGGCCGCACCCGGTACGGCGCCCGGTCCTGGCGGACCCAGAGCTCCGGGTCGATCTTCGAAAACTGCGCGATTGCCGCGTCAAATTCGTCGGCCTCGGCCTTGCTCCAGGAACCTGCCAGGCGGTCCACCGCGTCCCTTGCGCGAGGCGCGGGCGCGTACTGACGCCGCAATGTATCGACGATCAATCGATTGACGCTGATCCTCAGGCGCCGCGCGCTGGCGCGGATCCGGGTGAGCGTTGCATCGTCGAGGCCGCGAAGGCTCAGGTTAGGCATGGTCCGGCTGGCTTTGAGAGCAGATTGCCGAATGCTATCACGGCAAGCCTACGGCTTGCCCAGCCCGCCGCCTTGCTTCAACTGCGCCTCGATGGCGTCGATCTCGACCTGCAACGCCGCGGCGCGCGCGGCGTCCTCGGCCGCGTCCACGCAGCGCTTGGCGAAGCGCAGCGCTTTCGGCGGCGCCTCGCAGATGGTCTTCGCGATCACCGCCAGTTCCTTCTCCAGCCCCGCTGCGGGCACGACCCGCGACACGAAGCCGTGGCGCAACGCTTCCTCCGCCGGCAGCCGCCGACCGGTGAACATGAGGTCCTTGGCGAGGCGCAACCCAAGCACGCGCGGCAGCCGTTGCGTGGCGCCGACGGTACCCCGGACCGCCTCGGGCGTCGCGAACCACGCCTCCGGCGTGGCGACGATGAAGTCGCAGGCGCCGGCGATCTCGACGCCCGAGCCCACCGCCGCGCCGTTCACCACCGCGACCGCTGGCATCGGCAGCGCTTCGAGCGCCGAGTAGGCCGCGAACGCCTTCATGCGCCGCTCGCGCGTCTGCTCTTCGCTCATGCCCTGGCGTTCCTTGAGGTCGGCGCCGGCGCAGAACACCGCGCCCGCGCCGCGCACCAGCACCAGGCGCACCGATTCGTCCATGGCGGCGGCCTGCGCCGCGTCCAGCAGGCCCTCGCACATCTCCAGGTTGAGGGCGTTGCGGCTCTCGGGGCGGTTGAGGGTGATGGTGACCACGCCGCCGTCTTTCGCATAGAGGATGCTCATATCGCTTTCGCCGCCTTCAGCTGCTCGATCTGCTCGGCGGAATAGCCCAGCCGCTCGCGCAGGATGGATTCGGTCTGTTCCCCCAGCGCCGGCGGGCGGCCGATCTCGGGGTTGTCCCAGCCAAGGAACTTGAACGGAAGCGCCAGCGCCTTGAATTCGCCGACGCCGGGATAGTCGAAGCTGCCCACCAGCCGGCGCGCGCGCACATGCGGGTCGGCGAGGATCTCGGCGACATCGTTCACCGGGCCGATGGGGACTTCGACCGCGTCCAGCGCCGCGATGAGGGCGTCGCGGTCGAAGGCGGCGATCTTCTGCGTCAGCATCGGCATCACTTCGTCGCGCTTCTCCACCCGGATCTCGTTCGTGCCGTAGGCCCTGCCCCAGTCTTCCAGCCCGAGCACGCGGCACAGCGGCTCCCAGTGCTGGTCGCTCGCGGTGATATGGGCAAAGCGCGCGTCTTTGCAGCGGAAAGTCGCCGAGGGCACGCGCCCCGGATGCTCGGTGCCCAGGCGCGGAGGGACTTCCCCCAGCGCGAAGTAGCGCGCGGCTGCCAGCGTGAGCAGCGACACCTGCCCGTCCAGCATGGAGAAATCCAGGCGCGCGCCGCGCCCGGTCTTCTCGCGGCCGGCGAGCATGGCGAGGATGCCGATGGCCACCCACAGGCCCGAGGTGAGGTCGGCCACCGGCAGGCCCGGCTTCACCGGCCCGCCGCCCTTCTCGCCGGTGAGGCTCATGATCCCGCCCATGGCCTGGAACACGGTGTCGTAGCCCTTCTTGTGCGCGTAGGGCCCGGTCTGGCCGAAGCCGGTGCAGGAAACGTAGGCGAGGCGCGGGTTGAGCGCCGACAGCGTGGCGAAGTCCAGGCCGTAGCGCCCGAGCGTGCCCACGGGGAAGTTCTCGACGAACACGTCCGCCTGCTGCGCGAGCTCGCGGATCACGGCCTGCCCCTCGGGCTGGCGCAGGTTGACGGTGATGGAGGACTTCGACCGGTTGCAGGCGAAGTAGTAGGCGCTGTCCGCGGCGAGCTGCGGCTCGAAGCCGCGCGTCTCGTCGCCGGCGCCGGGCTGCTCCACCTTGATGACGGTGGCGCCCAGCTCGGCGAGGATCATGCTCGCGAAGGGGCAGGCGAGCACGCGCGAGAGGTCGAGGATGGTGACGTGGTCGAGGGGCTTCATGTCTTCACCTGAGCATCAGCGCCGCGATGCCGGCCAGCACCAGCGCGGCGCCTGCCAGCGTGCGCCCGGTCAGCTCCTCGCGGTTCTTCAGCAGCAACACGCTCACCGGGAAGATCACCAGCGGCGTGGTGTGCACCACCAGCGTCGCGAGCGCGATCTCCATCCTCAGCATGGCCGCGGAGATGAACACCGAACCCAGGCTCGTGGTGACGCCGCAGGCCAGGTAAAGCCCGATCGCCTTGCGGTCCGCCGCCCGCAGCTGCGCGCCGATGCGGCCCCAGTCGCGCGTGACGAGCACCTGACACAGGAGCGCCGCGACCGACGCGATCGCGGTGCCGAGGAATATCTCCTCCCAGGTGCGCGTCGCCACCCCGCGCAGCACGTTGCCGAAGCCGAAGCCGGCGACGGTCAGCAGGCCGGCGATGAAGCCCCGCCGGGCCTGCGCCGCGCTCACCTGCGTGGCGCCGGCGCGCGGCTGCGTCAACCACAGCCCCAGCCACACCACCGCCATCAGGCCGATCTCGTACCAGCCCAGCCGCTCGCCCACCAGCAGCCAGGCGCCTACCAGCGCGAAGGCCGGCGCGGTGGAATGGAACACGCTGGCGCGCGATGGCCCCAGCAACTGAACCGTGTCGAACAGGAAGCGACGGCCGAGGAAGGTGCCGATGATGCCGCCCAGCGCGAAGATGCCGGCACCCTTCCAATCCCAGGACCCGGGCGCGGCTCGCGCCGCCAGCTCGAACGGGTAGATCAGGGCCGGGAACAGGATGTTGGTGGCGAGCACGATGAAGAAGCCCGACTCCACCGGCAGGCGCGCCACGGCGTAGCGCGTGAGGACGATGTTCGAGGCGAAGGACGCCATCGCCAGCAGGGCGAGGAGAACGCCCATGCATTCCTAGCCCTTCCTGAACGCGCGCATGCGCCGGTTCGCCTCGCGCCCGCGTTCGAGCGCCTGCGCGAGCGGCAGGTCGGCGACCTCGTGGAACAGCTGCTTGGTGGCGGCCATCGCCGGCCGCTTTACCGCGGCCAGCTTCTCCGCCAGCGCCATCGCCTCCGGCATCAGGTCCGCATCCGGCACCACGCGGTTCACCATGCCCAGCGCGAGCGCCTTCTGCGCGCCGATGGGCTCGCCCAGCGCCACCAGCTCGAAGGCGGCCTTGCGCCCGACCTGGCGCGACAGGTTCGCCATCACGATCGCGGCGACGATGCCGTGGCGCGTCTCCGGGTAGCCGATCTTCGCGCCCGCGGCCATGACGGCCATATCGCCGGCGATCGCGAGGCCCGCGCCGCCGCCCATGGCCGCGCCCTGGATCGCGGTCACCACCGGCTTCGTCATCTTCGAGAACGCGAGATGCAGCTGCATGGTCAGCTCGGCGCGCGCCTCGACGAGGTCGTGGTTCTCCGGCGTCAAGTCCTTGAATTCCGACAGGTCCGCGCCGGCGCAGAACCCCTGCCCCGCGCCCGCGAGCACGACGCAGGCCACCGCCTCGTCCTTGTCCGCGGCCCGCAAGGCCTCGAGCAGCTGCCGCGTCAATTCGCTATTGAGTGCATTGCGCTTCTCCGGCCGGTTCATCGTCAACACCCGCACCGCCCCCCGGTCCTCCACCAGTAAAACAGGGACAGTCCACGTTTTCTCCGTCATCGCGCCTCCGAAAACGTGGACTGTCCCTGATTTAGACGGGCGCTGGCTTGGTTCAGCTCGGCGACGAGGCGGCGCATCAGTTCGGCGGCGGGGAGGATGTCGTCGACGAGGCCGGCGGACTGGCCGGCTTCGACTTTGCCCCAAGCGACGTCGCCGTCGAGGGCGGCCTGCTTCAGCGTCGCGGCGGCGAAGAGCTTCTCCAGTTCTTCCGCCGTGGTGCCGGCGCGCTCGGCGGTGGCGTACCTGTCCGAGAACGCATTGCGCAACTGGCGGATGGGATGGCCGCCGCGGCCGACGAAGGCGGTGTCGCCCACATCGGCCTTCAGCACCGCTTCCTTGTAGGCCGGGTGCACGCTCGCCTCCGGCGTGGCGATGAAGCGCGTGCCCAGCTGCACGCCCTCGGCGCCCAGCGCCAGCATGGCCGCGATGCCGTAGCCGTCGGCGATGCCGCCGCTGGCGACCACCGGCAGCTTCACGGACTTCACCACGCGGCGCACCAGCACCAGCGTGCTCACTTCCGCGGGCGGCGGGTGGCCCCCTGCCTCCGCGCCGTCCACCACCAGCGCATCCACGCCCGCGGCTTGCGCCTTGAGCGCGTGCTCGATCGACGCCACGACATGCAGCCACTTGGTGCCGATGCCGCGGAAGCGCGCGAGGTGCCCCCGCACCCCGCCCTGCGAGGCCACCATCACCGGGATGCGCGCCTCGAAAGCGATGTCCAGCAACTGCGGCGCCCGCGGATTGTTGAGCGGTATGTTCACGCCCCAGGGCTTCGAGGTGCCAGCCTTGATCTGCGCAACCGCGCGGGCGAAATCCTCCACCCGCATCGGCCCGCCCGCCAGCACGCCCATGCCGCCGGCGTTCGACACCGCGATGACGAGCGCGGAGTTGGACGAGGCCCAGCTCATCGCCGCCTGGATGATCGGGTGCTCGATACCGAGCAGACTGGTGATGCGCGTTTTCAGCCGCGAGCCTCGTCCTGGATGAAGCGCCGCGCTTCCTGCGCGAGCTTCTCTAGCGCGCCCTCGAGACAGGCCTGCTCCTTCGCGCTCAAGCAGCCGAGGAAGGCTTCGTTGCGCTCCGCGGCGGCGGCGATCAGGCCGGCGTAGACCTTGCGGCCGGCGCTGGACAGGCGCAGCTTCACGCCCCGGCCGTCCGCCTTGTCGTCCGCGCGCAGCACCAGCTTGCGCGCGGAGAGGCCGGACACCACGCGGCTCATCTGGCTCTTGTCCACGCCGGCTGCGCGCGCGAGGTCATTGAGCGACAGCGGCTGGTCCGCGCCGCCCAGCAGCGCCACGGTGCGCCACTCCCACAGGCTGACGCCGAACTCGCGCCGATAGCGCATCTCCGCGCCGCGCGACAGCAGGTTCGCCACCCGGTGCAGGCGGTAGGACAGCAGTTCCTTGATGGTCGGGGCGGCGCGCTGCAGCATCAGTCGTCGAAGAACGGCGTTTCGTTCTCTCCGCGCAGACGGATATTGAATTCGTAGCCGGGTTTGGCAATCAACAGGCTTCTACGGGCGGCAGGAACAGCCATGAGCACCGGGTCCTTGCCGTCCTCGAAGAACATCGTCGTCTTCAGGATGCGCATCAATCCGGAAAACATCACCATAAAACTCACATGCGCCTGCCGGCCT
>JALHLN010000137.1 GCA_022844545.1 Burkholderiales bacterium
GCGCCTGCTGGGGCCGAACACCATCGGCCTGGTGAACCTCGCCGATCGCGTCATGCTCACCCCGAGCGGCGCGCTGGAGCTGGAAATGTTACCGATCGGTAACATTTCCATGGTGTCGCGGAGTGGCGGGCTGCTCAGTTCGCTGCTCGCGCGCGCCGCCGCGCGCGGCGTCGGCTTCGCGAGCCTGGTCTGCACCGGCAACGAGGCGGACCTGGACGCGGCGGACTTCGTCGATTTTCTCGCCGACGATCCCGGCACCGCGGTGATCGCGCAGTACATGGAGGGCCTGCGCCGGCCGGCGCTCCGCGGTGTCGCATACCGGCGCCATCGCAGGATCGGACGAGATGTTCGACGCGCTGTTCCGCCAGGTGGGGGCGATCCGGGTGTCGGCCTTCTCCGACCTGCTCGACGTGCCGATGGCGTTGCGCGCCGGCAAGCGGCTGGGCGGCATCGCCACCGAACTCTACGGGGACACCGCCATGCGCCTGCTGCCGCTGCGCGCGGGCGAAGCCGCGCGGATGGTGTCGAAACTGAAGGCGCGGGTGCTGCTGGAGGGATTCCGCGGCGCGCCGGCGGCCGACGGCGAGGCGCTGGTGCGCGCCGCCGACGGCATCGCGATCCTGGATTCTGGGATGATGGCGGATGATCCGGTTCGCGATCCTCGACGACTTCTCCGGCAGCGCCCGGGCCGCGGCGCCATGGCAGCGGCTCGCCGGCAGGGCGCAGGCGGACTTCTTCACCGACCATGTGCGCGGCGAGGCGTTGGCCGCCCGCCTGCAGCCCTACGACGCGCTGATGATGATCCGCGAGCGCACGCCGATGCCGCGCGCGCTCATCGAGCGCTTGCCCAAGCTCAAGCTCATCATCACCGCGGGCATGCGCAACCGCGCCATCGACCACGCCGCTTGCCGCGAACGGGGCATCGTCGTCTGCGGCACCGGCACCGGACAGGACCCGACGGTGGAACTGGCCTGGGGCCTGATCCTGTGCCTTGCGCGAGGCATCCCGGCGGAGGACCGCGCGCTGCGCGCCGGCCGCTGGCAGGATGGCCTGGGGTTCGGCATCCGCGGCAAGACGCTGGGGATCCTGGGCCTGGGCAAGCTGGGCGCCGGCGTGGCGAAGGTGGGCCAGGCCTTCGGCATGGACGTGATCGCGTGGAGCCAGAACCTGAAGGCGGAGGACGCGGCGGTCCTGGGCGCGCGGCGGGTGGAGAAGGATGAACTCTTCGCCGGGGCCGATGTCCTGAGTATCCATGTCATTCTCGGCGAACGCACCCGCGGCCTGGTCGGCGCGCGCGAACTGTCACTGATGAAACCGACGGCAATCCTGATCAACACCTCGCGCGCCGCGATCGTGGATACCGGGGCGCTGGTGGCGGCGCTGCAGGCGGGCCGGCTCGCCGGCGCCGGCGTGGACGTGTTCGACGAGGAACCGCTGCCGCCGGAGGCGCCGATTCTGAAGGCGCCCAATACCGTGCTGACGCCGCACCTGGGCTATGTCACTCGCGAGAGCTATCAGGTCTATTTCAACGATGCGCTGGAAGACCTCGAGGCGTGGCTGGCTGGCGCCCCGATCCGGCTTGTGGAAGGCTGATGCCATGATCCTGTCCCGCCGCCTGCTCGTGTTCCCGTCGCTGTTCGCCCTGCTCGCCCTGTGCGCGGCCGGCGCCTCGGCGCAGGCTCGGGGCAAGCTGGCCGAAGACGAACTCATCAACATCTCGGTGTTCAAGGCGGTGTCGCCCTCCACCGTGCACATCACCACGGTCGCCGCGCAGCGCAACCTGTTCACCCTGGACGTGACGCAGGTGCCGCAGGGCACCGGCACCGGCTTCATGTGGGACGAGCGCGGCCACATCGTGACCAATTTCCACGTCCTGCAGGGCGCGAGCGGGGCGCGGGTGACCCTGTCGGACCAGTCGGAGTGGCAGGCCTCGCTGGTGGGCGTGTTCCCGGACCGCGACCTCGCCGTGCTGCGCATTTCCGCGCCCAAGGAGAAACTCAAGCCCATCGCGCTGGGCACCAGCAAGGACCTCCAGGTGGGGCAGCGGGTCTACGCCATCGGCAACCCTTTCGGCCTCGACCAGACGCTGACCACCGGCATCGTCAGCGCGCTCAACCGGGAGATCCAGTCCGTCACCCAGCGCACCATCCGCGGCATGATCCAGACCGACGCCGCGATCAATCCGGGCAACTCCGGCGGGCCGCTGCTGGATTCCTCCGGCCGGCTGATCGGCGTCAATACGGCCATCTACAGCCCGTCGGGCGCCTCGGCGGGCATCGGCTTCGCGATCCCGGTGGACGAGGTCAACCGGGTCGTGCCGCGCCTGATCCGCGACGGCAAGTTCCTGCGTCCCACGCTGGGCATCCAGTCCGCGCCGCCGCAGCTGCACGCGGCGCTGCGCCTGCCCAAGGGGCTGGCGGTGATCGGCGTCATCAAGGGCAGCCCGGCCGAGGCGGCCGGGATCGTGCCGTTTCGCCGCGGGCCGAAAGGCGAGGTGATCGCGGGCGACCTCATCGTCGCCTTCGCCGGCAAGCCGGTGGCGACCCTGGACGAGATGCTCGACGAACTGGAGCGCCACCAGCCCGGCGACACCGTTTCCCTGACGCTGCAGCGGGCGGGCAAGGCGCTGGAGCTCAAGCTGCGGCTGGGGCAGTCGCAATAGCGCCGATGGCCCTGCTCAGCGCCGACGAACGGACGAAATACCAGGGCGACGGGTATGTGGTGCCGGCGTGGCGCCTGCCGCAGACGAAGGTGGATGCCATGCGCGAGGCGCTCGACCGCCTGATCGCGGACAACCCGGGCGTTCGCCCGGAGAAACTGGTCAGCGCGCACATCGAGGGAAAGAACGCTGAAGGCGTCCATGGTTCGCGCGCGTTCCTGGATCTCGCGCGCGACCCGGAACTGGTGGAGCTGGTCTCGTGCGCCATCGGCGAGGACGTGATCCTGTGGGGCTGCCAGGTGTTCTGCAAGCCGGGCGGCGACGGGCTGGAGACGCCGTTCCACCAGGACGGGCACTACTGGCCCATCCGGCCGCTTGCCAACTGCACCGTCTGGGTCGCGCTGGATGCCTCGACGCGGGAGAACGGCTGCCTGCGCGTGGTTCCCGGATCGCACCGGGACAGGAAGCTTTTCGCGCACCTGCGCGAGGACCGCACGGACCTGGTGCTGACCCAGCGCATCAGCGATCCCGCGTTCCGCGAAGAGGACGCGGTGGACATCGAGCTGCAACCCGGCCAGATGTCGCTGCACGACATCTACATGATCCACGGCGCCAACGTGAACCGCTCGCCCCGGCGCCGCGCCGGCGTGGCGATCCGCTACATGCCGGGAACCTCGGTGTTCGAGCGCGGCCTGATCGCGCCGGGGGACGCCAGCGGCTACCGGGTGGACTTCAGCACCCGACCGCTCTGGCTGCTGCGCGGGGCGGATCGTACCGGCCGGAACGACTTCCGGGTCGGCCATGCCGGCTAGCGCATGGCAGGCAGCGCATTGCATCCGTTTCGAGCCAGGGGCGTTTGTGTGGCAGATTGCGTAGCTGGCATATGAACAAACTGCAGCGCTGGAAGGGGTTCGTTCCCGACGCGGAGCTCGAGGTCTACCGCAAGGCGGGCTTCGGCGAGCGCATCGGCTTCGGCGCGAAGACGGCGCTGCTCAATATCGACACCACCTGGATGTTCATCGACCCGGCCTACGACATGTGCGGCCGGCGCATGCCCGAGGTGGAGGCGGCCCTGGCGACGCTGACCGCCGCCTTCCGCAAGGCGGGTCTGCCGATCTACTACAGCCGGCGCGACGACCGCAGCCACCCGACCTATCGCGGCATCTGGAATTACAAGCTGGGCACCGCCGACACCTTCCAGTACAAGAACGACCCGCGCGCCGACCAGTGGCCGCCCGAGTTCGCGCCGCGGCCCGAGGACCGCGTCATCCTGAAGAACAAGCCCTCGGCCTTCTTCGCCACGCCGCTGGAATCGTTCCTGCGCTACGACGGCGTGGACACGCTGGTGGTGTGCGGGGTCTCGACCAGCGGCTGCGTGCGCGGCGCGGTGGAGGACGCCTTCTCGCACAATTTCCGCGTCATCGTCGTCGGCGAGGCCTGCGGCGACCGCAGCCCGTCGGCGCACCGCGCCAACCTCTTCGACATGGACATGAAGTTCGCCGATGTCGAAGACCTGGACACCGTTCTGGACCACCTGAAGAAGGCCTGAACCCATGAAAAAGACCCTTGTCATCCTGGCACTCCTCTTCACTCCCTTCGCATTCGCGCAGGACAACTACCCATCGCGGCCGATCAAGCTCATCGTGCCGTTCCCGCCCGGCGGCGCGACCGACATCGTCGGGCGGCTGGTGGCGCAGCGGCTGCAGGAAGCGCTCGGCCAGCCGGTGGTGGTGGAGAACAAGGCGGGCGCCGGCTCGAACATCGGCTCGGAGCAGGTGGCGAAGGCGGCGCCGGACGGCTACACGCTGCTGCTCGGCACGATCGCCAACGCGACCAACATGTCGATCTACAAGAACATGCCCTACGACACGCTGCGCGATTTTGCGCCGGTGACGCAGACGATGGCGGCGCCCAGCGTGCTCGTGGTGACCAATGCCCTGCCGGCGAACAGTCTCAAGGAGCTGATCGCGCTGGCCAAGGCGCAGCCCGGCAAGCTCAGCTTCGCGTCCTCCGGCGCGGGCGGATCGCCGCACCTCGCGGGCGAGCTTCTCAAGCTGCGCGCCGGCATCGACATCATCCACGTGCCCTACAAGGGCGCGGCGCCGGCGCTGCTGGACGTGGTCTCGGGCGTGGTGTCGATGGGCTTCAAGACCGCCCTGTCGGCGATTCCGCACATGCAGAGCGGCAAGCTCAAGCCGGTCGCCGTCGCGGCGACGAAGCGCCTGGCGCAGATTCCCAATGTGCCCACCATGGCCGAGGCCGGACTGCCGGACTTCGAGGTGAGCTCCTGGAACGGCGTGCTGGCGCCGGCGAAGACGCCGCCGGAGGTCATCGCCAGGCTCAACCAGGAACTCGTGCGCATTCTCGCCACGCAGGACGTGAAGGACCGGTTTGCCGCGCAGGCCGCGGAGCCGGTCGGCAGCACGCCGGAGCAGTTCCGCGCCTACATCCGGTCGGAGATCGACAAGTGGGCGCAGGTGGTCAGGGCCTCCGGCGCGAAGATCGACTGAAAGGCTAGGGCCGCTGCGAGAAGCTGCGGCCGAAGACGCCCTCGGCGATGCGGTTCTTCAGGATCTCGATCGAGCCGCCGGCGATCATCCAGCCCCGGCAGCGGCGCATGCAGTACTCGACCAGCAGCTCCTGGCTGTAGCCCGTTCCGCCCATCACCTGCAGCGCCTCGTTGGCGATCTCGAAGCCCGCCTGGTTGCAGAACGCCTTGGCGATGGAGGTCTCCTCGGCCGAGGGAAACCCCCGGTCGGCATTGGCCGCGGCGCGGTACAGCAGCAGCTGGCCGGCGTCGAGTTTCATCTTCATGTCGGCGAATTTCCACTGCAGCCCCTGGAACTCGGCGAGCAGGCGACCGAACTGCCTGCGCTGCAGCGCCCATTCGCGCGCCTGCTCGAATGCATAGCGGCCGAGCGCAAGGGAGCGCGCGGTGTTGCCGATGCGCTCGACGTTGAAGCCGGCGATCTGCTTCTTGAAGCCGCCTTCCCTGAGCACCACCATCTCCGGCGGCACGTAGACGTTCTCGAAATACAGTTGCGCCCACTCTTCGCCGGACATGAAGCTAGAACGCTGGCCGAAACGCACGCCTTCAGCCCGGGTTTCGATGAGCACCGAGCCGATGCCGCCCACGCCGGGGGCGAAGCGCACGTAGGCGAGGATGACGTCGGCATAGGGCGCGTGAGTGGTGAACACCTTGCTGCCGTTGATGCGGAAACCGGCGCCGTCGGGCGTCGCGGTGGTTTTCAGGTCGGTCACCGCCGAGCCGGCCTCGGGCTCGGTCATGCCGACGGAAATCACGCCTTCACCCGCGAGCAGACGTTTGAGGAAACGCTCCTTTTGCCCTGGCGTGCCGTACTCGGCGAGCACGCGGATGGCGCCAAAATTCCCGGCCTGCACCACGTCCGCGCTGCGCGGGCAGGATGCGGCGACGGCTTCGATGGCGATCACGGCGTCCATCAGCGTGCCGCCCTGGCCGCCGTCGGCCTCCGGGATGACGATGCCGAGGAGGCCTTGCGCAGCCATCAGCTTCGCCACGTCCCAGGGATACTCCGTGGCGTGCGCGCGCTCGCGCGCGCCGGCTCGAAGATGCTTCTCGGCAAACCTGCGTACTGAGTCGCCGAACGCCGCCTGCTCAGTCGTGAAGTGGAAGTCCATACGCCCAGCGTAGCAGGAACTCGGTTGCCGCCTCAATCCGCTCCCTGCCCGGGCCGTGCCATACTTGGTCGCATGCGCTTGTGCTTGCGTTTGGTTGCAATTTTCGGTTCCCGCATATGAACCTGGCGCAGATTCTGTTCGCACCGCGCGCGGTGGCCCTGGTCGGCGCCTCCGGCGACGCCGCGAAGAACACCGCGCGACCGCAGCGCTACCTCGTCAAGCATGGCTACGGCGGGAGGATCGCGCCGATCAATGCTTCCCGGACCGACGTCCTGGGCTTGAACAGCTACCGCAGCCTGAAGGAAGTGCCTTTCGATGTCGATCACGCGTTCATCATGGTCGAGGACGTCGAGAGCGCGCTGGAGGATTGCGGTGCCAAGGGCGTACCGCTGGCCTGTGTGTTCAGCGATGGCTTTGCCGACGCCGGCGGCGAGGGTTCGGCGCGGCAGGCGCGGCTGGTGACCCGCGCGAGGGCGCTCGGCGTGCGCCTGCTCGGGCCGAACAGCATGGGCATGATCAATCTCACCGGGCGCGTCGCCCTCAGCGCGAACGCGGTGCTGGAGGCCGACGTGCCGCCGGCGGGCAGCACCAGCATCGTCTCGCAAAGCGGCACCATGCTGGGCACCGTGCTCTCGCGCGGCGCGGCGCGCGGCCTGGGCTTTTCCAAGCTGCTGTCGGTGGGCAACGAGGCTGACCTGGGCGTGGGCGAACTGGTCGAGCTGCTCGCCGCCGATCCGGAGACGCGCATCATCCTGCTGTTCCTGGAAACGGTGCGTGACGCGGCGCGGCTCGCCGCCGGAGCGCGCGCGGCGCATGCCGCGGGCAAGCCCGTGGTTGCCTACAAGCTTGGACGCTCCAAGCTGGGCGCGCGCCTTGCCCGCAGCCACACCGGAGCCCTCGCCGGCGAAGACAGGGCGCTGGATGCCTACTTCCGCGACTGCGGCATCGTGCGCGTAGACCTGCTCGAGACCCTGATCGAAATCGGGCCGCTGCTGGCGGACCACCGACCGCCCGACCATGGGATCGCCCCGGATCGCGCGCCGCGCGTGGCTGTGGTGACCAACACCGGTGGCGGCGCGGCGAGCGTGGTGGACCGCCTCGGCATGACGGGCATTGAGACCGTCGCGCCCGGATCAGACGCCCCGATCGTCGACCTGACCATGGGCCGCAAGGGCATGACCTACGGCGCGGTCCTCGGGGAAATGCTCGACTTCCCGGGCTGCGACGCGGTGCTGGCGGTGGTGGGATCCAGTTCCCATTCCTATCCGCAACGCGCGATGGAGCCGATCCTGGCGGCAGGAACTGCGGCACGCCGCAGCGCAAAGCCGCTTGGCGTATTCCTGACGCCGCAGGCGGACCGGGCGCTCGCGCTGCTGGCGCGGGCGGGTATCGCCGCCTTCCGCACGCCCGAGGCGTGCGCGGACGCTTTCCGGGCCTACCTTTCCTGGAGAACGCCGCGAGCGAGCAACGATGCTCGGCCGCTGGACTGGCCGGAGGGGGTTCCCGCCAGGGGAAGGCTCGATGAAATGCAGGCGATGACGCTTTTTGCGTCGCTTGGCGTGCCGGTGGTCGAGGCGGCCGTGGCGCAGGCGCCGGACTACGAGCATGGCCTGCCGTATCCGGTCGCGCTGAAGATCCTCTCGCCGGACATCGCGCACAAGTCGGAGGCGGGGGGCGTGATTCTCGGCATCGCTTCGCGCGAGGCGTTCGCCGGCAAGGTGCAATCGCTTGCCGCCAAAGGCGAGCCGCTGCTGGTTCAACGCATGGCAGCCGGCCTCGGCGAGGCGATCATCGGGTACCGCGACGATCCGATCGTGGGGCCGCTGGTGATGGTGGGCGCGGGCGGAATCCTCGCTGAACTCTACGATGACGTCGCGCTGGGCCTCGCGCCAGTCGACGAGGCCGGGGCGCGGGAGATGATCCGGCAGGTAAAGGGATTTGCGGTGCTGCGCGGCTACCGCGGCCTGCCGCAAGGCGACCTGGAGGCGCTGGCGCGGGCGCTGGCGGCGATCTCCCGGCTGGCGCTGCTTGCCGGGCGGCCGGTACGCGAGGCGGAGGCGAATCCCGTGATCGTCCAGCGCGACGGTGTGGTGGCCGTGGACGCGCTTGCCATCATGAAAGAGGAGTGATGCCGGGATCGCCTGCCCGGATCACGCCACCCTAGGGAAGCTCTGAATTTCCAGGTTTAGAGAGGAGCGTGATTGCACATTGCGGGATCGAGGTATCGAAACGGCGGCATGAAGGCAATTCGCAACCTGTTTGCTCCCCTTGTTCGGGTC
>JALHLN010000138.1 GCA_022844545.1 Burkholderiales bacterium
AGGGGCGCTTCGGCGCCCCTTTTCTTTTGTATTACACTCGACGCGGGAGGCGTGCGGGCTTGAGGATTCTCATCGCGGAGGACGACGCGGTACTGGCCGACGCGGTGACGCGCAGCCTGCGCCTGTCCGGATACGCGGTGGACTGGGTGCAGACCGGGCCGGAGGCGGAGTCCGCGATCGAGGCCAACGAATTCGACCTGCTGATCCTCGACATCGGACTGCCCAAGAAATCCGGGCTGGAGGTGCTAAAGCGCCTGCGCGCGCGCCAGTCGCACATTCCGGTGCTGATCCTGACCGGGCTGGACGGGGTCAACGACCGCGTCAAGGGCCTCGATGCAGGCGCCGACGACTACCTCGCCAAGCCCTTCGACCTCGCGGAACTGGAAGCCCGGGTGCGCGCGCTCGCGCGCCGCGGCATGTCCGGCGGTCCCACGCTCATCAACCATGGCGCGCTCGCCTATGACCAGGTCGGGCGCGTGGCGCGTCTCAACGGCGGCGCGGTGGACCTTTCGGCGCGCGAACTGAGCCTGCTCGAGATCTTCCTGCAGCGCGCCGGGCGCCTGGTGTCCAAGGACCAGCTGGTCAACCATCTCTGCGAGTGGGGCGAGGAGGTTTCGGCCAACGCCATCGAGGTCTACGTGCACCGGCTGCGGCGCAAGCTGGAGCCGGGCGGGGTGAAAATCGTCACCGTCCGCGGCCTGGGCTACAGCCTGGAGAAGCCCGAGGCGCGCTGAGCCGGGCGCAGAGGCGGGTTTGCTATAATCCGCCCCCTTCAAACCGTGCCCGCTGTTTGCACTGTACGTACGTCAAGGGGCGCGTCCCTCAAGGCCAAGTAGCTCAGTTGGTAGAGCAGAGGACTGAAAATCCTTGTGTCGGTGGTTCGATTCCGCCCTTGGCCACCATCTTCCGTTGCGCGCCGATTATCGACGAGGCAGCGCAAAGCAGGTAGCTTCAGGGCGGGTCGGACAGACTACCTGGAGGCGATGTGACGAAGCAGCGATCGGCCGGCGCGGCATCCGAGGCCCGGTTCCTGGAGGAGATGGGGCAGGCGCTGACGGGATGGAGCGATCCCGCGGCGAAACTGCGCGCCGCGCTGCAAAGCGACGCCCTGGCGCTCTACACGCAGCCGATCCTCACCCTGGCCAACGGCCAGTTCGAGCGCGCCGAAGTGCTGGTGCGCATGCACGAGGAAGAGGAAACGCTGCTGCCCCCCGGCGAGTTCCTGCCGGTGTTCGAGCACTTCCGCATGATGCCCGAACTCGACCGCTGGGTCGTCAGCCGGACCATCGCGCACCTGCGGGGCAGCAGGCGCATCGGCCTGTTCTCCATCAATGTCTCCGGCCAGACCCTCGCCGACGAGCAGTTTCCGGGATTCGTTGCCGATGCGCTGCGCGCCGCGCGCATTCCGGCGGCCAGGCTCGCGTTCGAGATCGATGAATCGGATGCGCTGCGACAGCCCGCCGAGGCGGAGGGATTCGCCACCGCGATGAAGGCGGCGGGCTGCGGCCTGCTGATCGACGGCTTCGGGCGCCGCTCGGTCTCGTTCCTGCCGCTGAAGACGCTGCAGGTCGCCTGCGTCAAGGTGGACGGTTCGATCGTGCGCAAGATCCTGACCAGCGAGAGCGCGCTGGCCAAGCTGAAGGCCGTGGTGCGGGTGGGCGAGGTGATCGGCGTCGAGGTTCTCGCCGAGTGCGTGGAGGACCAGGACATCCTGCTGCGGCTGAAGGCGCTGGGGGTCGGCTTCGCGCAGGGTTTCGGCATCGCCGAGCCGTTCGCGATCGAGAAACTCGATGCGCCCGGCTTCGGGCGCGGTCCGTAACGATCTTTTACACGATCGCATTGCGAACCGCCGCGGGTACCGCCCCGAAGATCCCGCCGCCGCACTAGTATCTTTCCCGGAGGCATCGATCCGAGGTTCCGACAGGAAAGGCTGCCAAGGGTGAGCACCCGCAAGATACGCGCCCTCCCGGAGGCCGGCATCGCGTCGGCCGGGGCGCATTTCCAGGCGATGGCGGAGTTCTCGCCCGTCCTGCTGTGGACCTTCCGTCCCGACGGCGGCGTCGAACGGGTCAACGCCCGCGTCACGGAGTACAGCGGCCGCCGCGAGGCGGAATTGTCGGGACTGGGCTGGCACAAGACGGTGCACCCGCAGGACCTCCCCTACGGCATCCAGCGCTGGAAAGCCGCGGTCGCGCAGGGCGAGCCCTTCGAGGTTCAGTTCCGTCTGCGCCGCGCCGACGGCAAGTATCGCTGGCACGTGGTCGCGGCGCGCCCGGTACGGAACGCGGCCGGCCGCATCCTGCGCTGGGTCGGCAGCGGCACCGACATCGAGGACCAGTTGCAGGCGTCGCGGGTTCTCGCTGGCCGCGGCGACGGCGGGGACGCCGCCGAGCGCCTGCGCAGCATCATGACCTTGACCTCGGACTTCTACTGGGAGACCGACGCCGAGCACCGCTTCACGGTGCTGGAGACCGGCGGGCGATTCGAAACCGTCATGTTCGTCGCCACGCGGATCGGCAGGACGCGCTGGGAGGCGCCGAGCGTGCTGCCGGACGCCGAGGGCTGGCGCGTGCATCGCGAGACGCTGCGCCGGCGCCTGCCGTTCCGCGACTTCGAGACCGCGCGCCGCGGCGACGACGGCAAGATCCACCACTACTCGATCGACGGCGAACCGGTGTTCGATGCCACGGGGCGGTTCACCGGCTACCGCGGCGTGGGGCGCGACATCACCGCGCGCAAGCGCGCAGAGCAGGCGCTGGGACAGGCGGTCGGCCGCATGCGCGCGTTCCTCGACGCCATGCCTGCGATCGCCTGGATCAAGGACGCCGGACTGCGCTACGTCTGGGTCAGCAGGAGCTACGAGCGCATGCTCGGGAAGTCGCTGGAGCAACTGCGCGGCCGCCGCAACACCGAGGTCTGGCCCGAGGGGCTCGCGCTCAGGCAACACCATGCCGATGAGGCTGTCCTGCGCCGTGACAAACCGTTGCAGATGGTCAGTCGGTGGCCGCGCGCGGACGGCAGCCTCGCGCGCCTGCTGGTGGTGAAGTTCCCGCTCACGGACGAGAGCGGCTCCGCCGGCGTGGCCGCCCTCGGCTTCGAGCTTGCCGTCGATGAATCGGTCGCCCGGACCCGCGACGACGTCCTTGAGCGCTTGAGCGCCCGTGAGTTGCAGGTGCTGCGCCTGGTCGTGGACGGCTGCACCAGCGCGGAGATCGCCGCGCAACTGAGCCTGTCGCCCAAGAGCGTCGACACCTACCGCAGCCGCATCATGGCCAAGCTGCAGATTGGCGACATGCCTTCGCTGGTGAAATTCGCGATCCGCCAGGGGTTGGTATCGGCATAGAGCGGCGCTGGACGGAAAGATAAGCGACCGTCGCGCCGGCGAAGGCGCCCCTGCGGAACGGTGAGTCGGCTCGGACCGCCATCAAGAATTCCCTACAGACCCGATTGGCGCATGGGGCTAACATGCTCCGGCACAAGGGACCGTCCGCCGGAACAAGAACAACGGGGGAGGACGCCGTCTTGAACGCGACCGTCGCCATCCGCGACCGTCGCCACCGCGCGGGTCGGACCCGACATGGAGCGATATGTCGGATTCGGGCAACCTCAGTCTGGGTCGCGTTTCCATTCCGATGGGCGCGGACGCGGAGCGTGTCGCGCGCCTCGCGCTGGTCGCGCTGTCGCTGGCGCTGCTCGGGGCGATCGGCGGCCTGGCGTACTGGTCCGCGGCGCAGTTCGACGAGCGCGCGGACTGGGTGGAGCACACCAAGCGCGTGCGGCTGGAGATCGCGGCGCTGCAGGCGGACTACAGCCGGACGCGCTATCACTGGCGCAGCTACCTGATCACGGGCGAGGCCGCCGCGCATGCCGCATTCGAGGATGCCGCGCAGGCGCTGCCGCGGCAGATCCGGGGCCTGGGTGATCTCCTCAACGACAGTCCGGCCCAGCAGCAGCGCCTGGCGCGCATCGGCGAGCTGCTGGAGACCGATCTCCGGGCGCTGCGCCAGACCGCGGCGCGCAAGCGCTCGGGCACGCTCGATCGCGCCGAGGACATCCTGGCCGAGTTCGCCACCGGCCGCCAGGCGGTGTTCGACATCGGCGCGGTCGCCGAGGACATGCAGCGGGAGGAGATCGCGCTGTTCGACTCGCGCAGGGCTGGGGCCGACGCCGCGTCGGCGCGTGTCCGGTGGGCGATCGCCGGCGGCGGCGCGACCAGCCTGCTGTTGCTCGGTGCCGCGTACTGGTTCAACTTCCGGGAACTGGCGCGGCGCCGCGAGGCCGAGCGCAAGGCGCGCGCCGCGGCGGCGGAAGCCGAAGACCTGTTCGAGAACGCCCCCTGCGGCTACCACTCGGTGGACGCGGAGGGCCGCATCGTGCGCATGAACCGGACCTGGCTCGACTGGCTGGGCTACGCGCGTGACGAGGTCGTGGGAAAGAAGTTTCACTACGACCTGATGACCCCGGCGAGCGCGGCGCTGTTCCGCGACAAGTGGTTCCCGTTGTTCAAGCGCCAGGGCTGGCTGAAGGAAGTGGAGTTCGAGTACCTGCGCAAGGACGGCAGCACGTTTCCGGGTTCGTTGCAGACCACGGCGATCGTCGACGCGGGAGGCGCCTATGTCACCAGCCGCACGGTGGTGGTGGACATCAGCGCGCGCAAGGCCGCGGATGACCGGATACGGAGCCTGAACACGGAACTGCGCCGACAGGCGGCGCAGCTCGAGGCCGCCAACAGGGAACTGGAGTCCTTCTCCTATTCCGTTTCGCACGACCTGCGCGCCCCCTTGCGCGCGGTGGACGGCTACGCGCAGATGCTGGAGGAGGACTACGCCGCCGTGCTGGACGACGAAGGCAGGCGCCTGCTCGGCGTGGTGCGCGGCGAGGCCGCGCGCATGGGCCAGTTGATCGACGACCTGCTCGAGTTCTCCCGCACCGGCCGCCAGGCGCTGCAGGTGGATGCCGTGGACATGGAGGCGCTTGCGCGCGAAGCCGCGGCGCAGGCCGCCGCGGCGTTTCCCGGGGCCGCGATCGAAATCGCTTCCCTGCCGCGTGCGAAAGGTGACCGTGCGATGCTGAAGCAGGTGTGGCTGAACCTGATCGGCAACGCGCTCAAGTACAGCGCGCGGCGGCCGCAGCCGCGCGTCGAGGTGGGCGGCCGCGCGGACGGCGGGGAAGCCGAATACTGGGTGCGGGACAACGGCGCCGGCTTCGATCCGCGCTACGCGGGGAAGCTCTTCGGGGTGTTCCAGCGCCTGCACAGCGCGGAGGCGTTTCCCGGCACCGGCGTGGGTCTGGCGATCGTGCAGCGTGTGGTTGCGCGCCATGGCGGGCGGGTGCGCGCCGAAGGCGCGGTGGATGGCGGCGCCTGCTTCACCTTCAACCTGCCGGCCGCGGAGGCGCGCGGATGACTGACTACGAACAGGTCGAGATCCTGCTGGTGGAGGACAGCCCGCGCGACGCCGAAATGACGCTGCGCTCCCTGCGCAAGCACAACTTCGCCAACGCAGTGCACTGGGTGAAGGACGGCGCCGAGGCGCTCGAGTTCATGTTCAGGGACGGCGCCTACGCCGGGCGGGATCCCAGCCGCGCCCTCAAGCTGGTGCTGCTGGACATCAAGATGCCCAAGGTGGACGGCATCGAGGTGCTGCGGCGGCTGAAGGGCGATGCGCGCACCCGCGCGACGCCGGTGGTGATCATGACCTCCTCCAACGAGGAGCGCGACATCGTCGAGAGCTACCGGCTGGGCGTGAACGGCTACGTCGTCAAGCCGGTGCAGTTCGAGGCGCTACTGGAGACGGTGTCGCATATCGGGCTTTACTGGCTGCTCGCCAACCGGGTGCCGGAGTAGGCGCATGAGGCCGGTGCGCATCCTGCTGGTGGAGGACAACCGCGCGGACGCGGAACTGGCGCTGCGGGAACTGCGCCGGGCCGGACTCCGGGTCGAGCACCGGCTGGTGGACACCGAGCCGGGATTTCGCGCCGCGCTCGGCGAGTTCGAGCCGGCGCTGATCCTGTCGGACTTCTCCATGCCGCAGTTCGACGGCATGTTCGCGCTGCAGATCGCGCGCGAGGCGCGCCCGGAGGTGCCCTTCGTTTTCGTCTCGGGCACGATCGGCGAGGAGTACGCCATTCGGGCGCTGAAGGACGGCGCCACCGACTACGTGCTCAAGCACAATCTGGTGCGCCTGCCGGCGGTGGTGGAGCGCGCGCTGCGCGATGCCCGCGAGCGCGCGGTGCGGGCGGCGTCCGAGCGCGCACTCGCGGAGGCGCGCGCGCGGCTGCAGGCGATCACCGAGTCGCTGCCGGACGTGATCTGGTCGGTGCAACTCCCCGGCGAACGGGTGCTCTACGTCAGCCCCGCCAGCACCACGGTTTACGGCCATGCGCCGCAGGCTTTCGTGGAGGACCCGGAGCTGTGGAAATCGGTCATTCGTGCCGAGGACCGGGCCGCGGTGGAGCAGGCCTGGAGCGCGTTGCTGGCGGGGGGCGGCTTCGAGGTCGAATACCGGATCGTGCGTCCCGACGGCACGGAGCGCTGGATCAACGACCGGGCGCGGCTGATCCGGGATCCGTATGACAAGCCGATGCGGATTGACGGCGTGGCGCGGGACATCACCGAGGCGGTCGAGCAGCGCGAGCGCCTGGCGCGCCTGGCGCGCATCCGCGACCTGCTGGGGGCGGTCGGCGCGGCCTGCATCCGGATCCGGAACCGGCGCGAACTCATGCAGGAGTTCTGCCGCATCGCATCCGGGCGCGGCGGTTTCACGCTGGCGCGGGTGCTGGTCGCGGATGAGCAGGGGCGGTTGTCGATCGAGGCGCAGTCCGCCGAGCCTTCGCCTGCCTTCCTGCGCATCCTGGATGAATACAACCGCTCACCGGAGACGGCAAGCAGCCTGCTCGCGCAGGCGCTGCGCCAGCGCCGTCCGATGGTCGCCAACGACCTGCGCAACGACGAGCGCAGTCCGGCGCGCGCGGACCTGACATCGAACGGGAACTACTCGGTGGCGATCCTCCCGGTCGGAATTGACGGCGCACTTGCCGGCGCCGTCGTCCTGCGCGCAGCCGGTACCGACTTCTTCGACCAGGAGGAGGTTTCGCTGCTGCAGGAGCTGGTGGCGAACCTGGAGCTCGCGCTCGAACTGCAGGCCAGGCAGGCGAAGGTCGACTACCTCGCGCTCTACGATCCGCTCACCGGCCTGCCCAACCGCACGCTGTTCATGGACCGGCTGACCCATGCGCTGGAGGCCGCGCGCGGGGGCTCGCACCTGCTTTCGCTGACGTTTTTCGACATGCAGCATTTCAAGGCGATCAATGATGCCTTGGGGCAGGGCGCGGGCGATGCGGTGCTGCGCGAGGTAGCGCGCCGCCTGGGCGCGGCGGTGGGCGACCTCGGCCGCATCGCGCGGCTGGGAGGCGACCTTTTCGCCGTCATGCGTCCCCGGTTGCAGAGCAACGCCGACGCGATGCGGATCATGGAGGACAAGATGGCGCGCGTGTTCGGGGCCCCGTTGCAGGTTGGCGGCCAGGAACTGCGCCTGGCGGCGCGCGCCGGCGTCGCCGTCTTTCCCGAGGACGGCAACGACGCCGCGACCCTGTTCCGCAACGCCGAGGCCTCCCTCAAGCGCGCCAAGGAGACCGGCGAGCGCTACCAGTTCTACGCTCCGCATATCAATGCGCGCGTCTCGGAGCAGGTCAAGCTGGAGAGCCGGCTGCGCAAGGCGGTCGAGCAGCGCGAGCTGTTCCTGCATTTCCAGCCCAAGGTGGATCTGGCGACGCACCGGATCCTGGGGCTGGAAGCCCTGATGCGCTGGCAGGGGGCGGACGGCAAGCTGGTGTCGCCGGCGCTCTTTGTCCCGGTCCTCGAGGAAACCGGGCTGATCCTGGAGGCCGGCCGGCTCGCGTTCGAGGCGGCCGCCGCCGCGCATCGGGACTGGACCGCGAAGGGCCTTCGCCCGCCGCGCATCGCGGTCAACGTCTCGGCGCTGCAGATGCGCCGCAAGGCGTTCGTCGCCGAGATGCTCGATGCGGTCGGCGGCGGCGATGGCGGCGTCGACCTGGAGATCACCGAGAGTCTCCTGATGCAGGATATCGATGCCTGCATCGCCAAGCTCGCGCAGTTGCGCGAGGCGGGGGTCGGCATCGCGCTGGATGACTTCGGCACCGGGCACTCGTCGCTCGCCTACCTCAGCCGGTTGCCGCTGGACACGCTCAAGATCGACCGCAGCTTCGTCAACGGCATGACCGAGAACGCGGGCGACACCAGCATCGTCACCGCGATCATCTCGCTCGCGCAGGCGCTCAACCTGAGCGTGGTCGCCGAGGGGGTGGAGACCGAGGAGCAGGCGCGCCTGCTGCGCCTGCTGCGCTGCGACCAGATGCAGGGCTACCTGGTCTGTCGGCCGGTGCCGGCCGCGCAGATCGAGCCGATGTTGCGCGCGCCCGTCGGCGCCTAGGGGTAAAATCCCTCTTTTTCAGGCAGTTGCGCCGCCCGCGGCGCGGAACTGCGGCCATGACCCTCTACGCCCTCGGCTTGAACCACCAGACCGCGCCGCTCGATATCCGCGAGCGGATGGTGTTCCACGTCGAGCG
>JALHLN010000139.1 GCA_022844545.1 Burkholderiales bacterium
GCCCACCATGTTCAGCCGCATGCTGAAGCTGCCGGATGAAGTGAAGCGCCGCTACGACCTGTCTTCCATGAAGTTCGTCATGACCATGGGCTCGCCCTGCGCGCCCGAGGTGAAGCGAGCCATGATCGACTGGTGGGGACCGGTGATCCACGAGAGCTACGCCGCGAGCGAACTGGGGCTGGTGACCTTCATCAGCGCCGAAGAGGCGCTCGCGCGCCCGGGCTCGGCCGGCCGCGCCGTCGGCGACACACGCCTGAAGATCCTCGACGAGGAAGGTCGGGAGTTGCCGCCGCGCACACCGGGCCTGGTCTACGCCCGCCAGCCGCAGTACACCGACTTCACGTACAACAACAACGACGAGGCGCGACGCAAGCTCGAGCGCGACGGGCTGTGGACGCTGGGCGATGTGGGCTGGCTGGATGAGGACGGCTACCTGTACCTGTCGGACCGCGCGGTGGACATGGTGATCTCGGGCGGGGTGAACATCTACCCGGCGGAAATCGAGGCCGCGCTCATCACCATGCCCGGGGTCGCGGATTGCGCGGTGTTCGGGGTGCCCAGCGCCGAGTTCGGCGAGTCGCTCGCCGCCGCGGTGCAGCTGCAGCCCGGCGCGAAGCTGGACGAGGCGGCGATCCAGGCCTGGCTGCGAGGGCGCATCGCGGACTACAAGGTGCCGCGCCTGGTGGCGTTCCACGAGCAGCTGCCGCGCGAGGACAGCGGCAAGCTGTTCAAGCGGAAGTTGCGCGCGCCCTACTGGGAGAAGGCTGGGCGCAGCATCTAAGCGGGCGGCCCCTTCATCAGGCCGCTCAGTTCGGCGGTGGGCAACGAAGTGCCGACGTAGCCGAAGCCGCCCTGGTCCCGGATCTCCCTGGCGGCGCTGACCAGCCCACTCATCGCCGCGCGATAGAGCGACGTGGCGACGCTTATGCGGCGCACGCCTGCGGCTTCCAGTTTCGCAACGGTGAAGGACTTGCCCGGAATCCCGGCCATGAAGTTCACCGGTTTCTTCACCGCAGCGCACACCGCCTTCACCGCCGCGAGGTCGGGCAGGCCAGGGGCGAACAGCACGTCCGCGCCCGCCTGCTCGAAGGCCTGCAGGCGGCGGATGGTGTCCTCCAGGTCGGGCTTGCCGCGCAGGAAGTTCTCGGTGCGCGCGCTGAGCAGGAACGGGAACGGCAGCGAGCGCGCCGCCTGCACCGCGGCGGCGACCCGCTCCACCGCGTGGTTGAAGTCGTACAGCGGCCGCCCCTTGTCGCCGGTGGCGTCCTCGATGGAGCCGCCGACCAGGCCGACGCCGCCGGCAAGGCGGATCGTGGTCGCCGCGTCCTCGGGCTTGTCGCCGAAGCCCTTCTCCAGGTCCGCGGACACCGGCAGGTCCACCGCGGCGCAGATCATCCGCGCATGTTCCAGCGCCTCGTCGCGCGTCACCTGCCCGTCGCGGCGGCCCAGCGCCGCGGCGCAGGCGCCGCTGGAGGTGGCGAGCGCCTGGAAGCCGAGGCCCTGCAGGATCTTCGCCGAGCCGGCGTCCCAGGGATTGGCGATGACGAAGGCCTTCGGCCCCTGGTGCAGGGCGACGAAGCGGGCGGCTTTCTCGGACTGCGAAGCGGTCATGTCGACTCCCTTGTCAGGCGGCAGGCCCCGGGGGCCGCCAAAATGTTACCGATCGTGCACATTTGGCGCCGGCCGCGGACGCGTGAACCACTGCGTGACCAGCGCCGCCGCCACCGCGGCGAGGTAGGTAAGCGGCACGCCCCACTCCGGCAGGAACAGCGTGATCACCACGCAATAGGAGGTGAGCGCGTACAGGCCCTTCGCCAGCGCGCGCAGCATGGTGACCGCGAATCCGGGCCCCTGGCCGCTGTGCGAGAACACCGCGAGGATGGTGCTCAACAGCGGGAACATCGCGATGAGGCCAGTCCAGCCGCTGCCCACCTTGTCCGCGATGCCGGTGGTGAACAGCACCAGCGACACGGCCACCACCATGCGCAGCGGCAGGTCGTAGCGCCGCTCCGCGCGCAGGGCGCCGAAGGCCGGCGGCACCGGGAACAGGCGCGGCGCCACCAGCAGCGACAGCACCGCCACGCCGAGTGCGGGCAGCACCGTGCCCGGCAGCTCGGCAAGGCCCGCCGAGGCGACGAGCCAGGCGCCGATCGCCCCCGCCGCCGCGACCGGCCAGCCGTTGCGCAGGCACAGGTGCGAATACACCGCGCCGAAGACGATCGCGGACACCACCGCCGAGAGCGACGCGGCCGCGGCGTGCGCGGTGAACATGGCGTCGTTCTCCAGCGCGAGGATGAACAGGATCGGGCCTGTGACCAGCGGCATGCCCGCCAGCCAGCCGCCCACGCCCGGCCCCCAGCGACGGCTGACGTAGGACACGATGGCGAGGAAGAACGGGACGAGGAAAAGCTTCAGCGCGAGCACGGCGCGCAGTATGCCGGAAGTCGTCGCATGGACTCAGACGTGGCGCGCGAGGATCGCTTCGTAGACCGTGAGGTCGTCCTCCGAGAAGCAGCAGAACTGCACCTCGCGGATGCCCGGGTGCGCCGCGGTCGCTTCCCGGACCGTCGCCACCGCAATCTCGGCGGCCGCTTGCACCGGATAGCCGTAGACCCCGGTGCTGATGCAGGGGAACGCGATCGAGGCCGCGCCCGCCTGCGCCGCCAGCCCGATGGACCGCCGGTAGCAGGAGGCAAGCAACGCCGGCTCGCCGCGGTCCCCGCCGTTCCAGATCGGGCCCACCGCGTGGATCACGTGCTTCACCGGCAACTTGTAGCCGAAACTGAGCTTCGCCTCGCCGGTCTTGCAGCCGCCAAGGCTGCGGCATTCGATGAGCAAGGCCGGGCCCGCGGCGCGGTGGATCGCGCCGTCCACCCCGCCGCCGCCGAGCAGCGAGTTGTTGGCGGCGTTGACGATGGCGTCCACCGACAGCCTGGTGATGTCGGCGCGCAGGGCGCGCAGCGTCGCAGGCACGGCTCGCCTATTGATCCGGGATCAGGCGCCGGCCGAGGCTCACCCTCTCGTCCACCGCGTAGCCCAGCTTGCGGTAGAACTCGAGCACTTCGGCGTTGTCGGTCCGCACCTGGAGATTGACCTTCGGGCAACCGCGCGCGAGCAGCAGGCGCTCGACCTCGTGCATCAGCGCCCGGCCGAAGGCCTTGCGGCGATGCCCGGGTGCCACCGCGAGGTAGTAAACCCAGCCTCGATGGCCGTCGTAGCCGGCCATCGCCGTGGCCACCAAATCGCCGCCGACCGTACCGACGAGGAATAGCTCCGGCTGCTCGGCCATCTTGCGCGCGATGTCCTTGCGCGGGTCGTTCCAGGAACGCGTCAACCCGCACGCCTCCCAGAGCCCGATGACGGCCCCTTCGTCCGCGGCCCGGTAGCTGCGGATCTCCATCAATCCAGCGGATACTCGTAGCGGATGAAGTCGTTGTACTTCGCCACCTTGTCGTACAGCGTCCGCCCGGCGGTGTTGTGCGTCTGCGTCAGCCAGTAGTAGCGCGAGGCGCCCTGCGTCCGGGCCGCGGCCGCCACGGCCTCGATCAGCTTGCGCGCCACGCCCTTGCCCCGCAGCGCGGGATCGGTGAACAGGTCCTGCAGGTAGCACGCCGATTCGGCCCAGATGGTGGTGTGGAAAAGGTAGTGCGCGATGCCGACCAGATCCCCGTCGACTTTGGCACCCAGGCCATGGATGCGGTCCTCGGCCATCAGGCGGCGCCAGCAGGTTTCGTAGTCGGCATCCGGGATGATGGTCTTGTAGAAGGCCTTGTAGCCGCGGGCGTGGACGAGCCAGCGCGGCTTGTCCTCGGGTTGCAGCGGGGCTATGCGGATCGAAACGCTCATCAGCTCATCTCCCGCGGCGCGCGACGATGCGCACGCCGCCCAGTTTGCCGGCCGTGAACAGGCCGACGAAGAAATCGTACAGGCTGTCGTACTGCAGGAAGCGCGCTTCGCCGAACTTGGCGACGGTGGTGTCGCGCAGCGACCGGTACATCGCCAGCCGGTCGAGCAGGATTCCCTTCCACGGTTCCGCCATGTCGTCCCTCGCTTCCACTCGGCACCCCTTCTCTTCCAGCAGCCCGGCGTATTGTGCCGCCGTCGCAAGGCCGGGCGCATGCATTTCCGCGGCCATGCGCTGCTCCTCCGCGGCCGTCAACGCGACGCGCACGACGACGTCGGTGAACGCGATCGTCCCGCCCGGCTTCACCACGCGCGCGCACTCCCCGACCACCGCGGCCTTGTCCGGAATGTGCAGGAAAGCCTCCTGGCTCATGACCACGTCGAAGGCCGCATCCGGCAGCGGCATCGCGGTAGCGTCGCCTTGCACGAAGTCGACGAGCGCCTCCAGGCCGACCCGGCCCGTCAATCGCCGCGCAGCCTCGACCCGGCTCTGCGTCAGGTCCAGGCCGGTCACCCGGCAGCCGATCCGGTGCGCGATCCAGCGCGCCGGCCCACCCATGCCGCTGCAGACGTCCAGCACATGGTGCTCGCGCCGGATGCCTGCCTTCTGCGCCAGCGCGTCCACCACCTGCACCCCGCCGTAGTGGTCCTGGTCGAAGTCCTTCAGTTCGTCCTGCGTGAGCGAGTCCAGGTTCGTGCCGCGCGCGGCGAGCTTGGCGAGGATCTCGTCCTCATTGATGGGATGGGTGTCGTAGAACCGGACGACGCCGTCCCGGCCGGTGTTGCGCTGCGTGTTCAACAGGAGGTTTCCGTTTGCAGGGTTCGAGGCCGAAGTTTAGGGCAGCGCAAGCGTGGCCAGGACCGGCAGGTGGTCCGAGCCCAGGTCCGGCCCGGTACGACTCGCCACCACCCGCCACTGGCGCGTCACCAGCACGTGGTCGATTGGAATCCCCGTCAGGCCCGATGCCGAGGCCGGCCAGGTTGGCGCGAGGCCGCTCGCGCGGCGCAGGCCGCGATCGGCAAGGCCGGCGAACGCCGAGGACCAGGGCGTCGCGTTCAGATCGCCGGCGATGATCGACGGCTCGCCGGATGCCGCGGCTGCTTTGGCCAGCGCGCGCAGCAGGCGGTTGCGCGCAAAATGGTCCTCCGTGGTCAGCGGCGGCATCGGGTGCAGCGCCGTGAGGCGGACCGGGCCGGGCGGAAACCGGACGACGGCCTCGATGCGCGGGATGCCGGCAGCCTCGATCACCTTGATCTCCGCCAGCGGATGCCGCGACAGCACCGCAATGCCGAACGCGCCATCGTCCGGCACGACGTGGCGGTGCGGATAGTCCGCCATTGCCTCCAACTCACGCACATGGGCGCGCGCAACCTCAAGCACGACGGCGACGTCGACCTTCTCCCTTCGCAGCCATTCCACCAGCGCGCGGGCATCCGGGTTGCGGTACTGGATGTTGGCGCTCGCCACCACCAGCGCGTCTGCAGTCCGCTCGCCCGGCGGCGCCGACGGCGAGGCGGTCAGCCACGGCAGGGGCGCCGCGAGCACGACGATCGCCCAGCGCCGATCGAGTATCGCGAGGAACGCCGACGACACCACGAGCAGCAGAAGGAACAGCCACTGCCAGTGGCTGCCGAGGTCGATCAGCCACGAAGCCCCACCGCCTGCGTCCGCGAGAGGATGCGACAGCAACGGCGACAGGAGCCCGGCAATCGCGGCCAGCGCCAGCACCCGGGCCCGCACCGCGAAGAAGCGGCGCCAGCGCGGGCTCATTTCCGGTTCAGGTAGCGCTTCGCCGCGGCCGGGTCGATGAGCGGGCAAATTTCGAACTGCGCCGGGATGAGTTCCGCCCAGCCGTTCAGCAGCTCGTGCAGTGCCTCGTGCGAATCGACGTCGAAGATCGCCACTGCGCCGCGTCCGGGGCGCGCGTAGACCATGAGGCACTGCTTCGCCTTCTGCTTCGGCTTCAGCCAGGCCCAGAACTTCTTCCGGTTGCGCGTGGCGCTCGATGGCCGCTCCGGCCGCGGATTGCTGATGACGAGGAACAGCATCGAAATCCCTTTCCTACTGCGCGGCTTCGCTGCGCACGGTCTTCTCCGCGCGCGCCTTCATCCGGCGCTCGTACGAATCCAGCGCGCGGTGCGCCACGATGGACCGGCCGCGGTAGCGGGCGTACTCGGCGACATAGGCTTCGGCCGATGCGTAGGGCCCGGCGACGTGGCCCGGGCGCTTGGAATCGGCGAAGAAGTAGAGCGCGCCGTCGCGCTCGACCTGCACGACCCAGTGGCGCCGCAGCGTGTTGCCCTTGATCACCACCGGGTCGAACTCGATCATGAGGTAGCGGGGCTTCGCCTCCGGCGCGACCGCGCGCAGCGTCTCCACCGCGAAGCGAGCCAGGTCCACGCAGATGCCCGAGGGCTCGGCGAAGAAGGCCTCGGGACTGTGGATCTCGACGCGGCCCTTCTGCGCGCGCTGGGTCTCCGAGAGCCGTGCGGCGCGGTGGAAGTCGTATTCGAAGCGCGCGCCGATCCAGGCGTTCACGTCCTCGACGTTGCGCCAGGCGCCGAGCGCTTCCGCGTAGGACGCCGGCAGCGTCATGCCGGCGGCGACCGTGGGCCGCGATTCGGGCGCATCGGAGGCGGGGTCGGCGACGGTCTGCGCATGCGCGCAGGCGGCGAACAGGAAAGCGGCCAGCAATAAAGGCGCGGTTCTCATGGCAGGCGCAAGCCTAGCCTACGTCGAGGTCGATGTGCCAGCCTGCCGGCCGGGGCTCTCGGCGAAGCGCTTCAGGTTGATGCCCTCGATCCGCATGTGCTCGCGAACCGCGTCGAACTCGCGCCTGTTCAGGCGCGCCGCCAGGGGGCCCGCCCGCAGGTAGATCTCGGCGACGAAGCGGTAGCGGCCTGTCCCGAGCGCCTCGAGACGGAACACGAGCCGCGGCAGGAACAGGCGCATGAGCCAGAACGTCGGCGCGAACTCGATGTGCGCGCCCCCGTCGATGCGCGTGAAGACGACCTCCTTCTTCAGCAGCTTGCCCGCGATCACTTCCTCGAAATAGAACGCGTTCCCGACCTTCAGGCCCCGGCCGCGGACCCACCGGAACACCTTGTGGTCCGGATGCCAGCCGAGGTAGCGGTCCTGGTCCATGCCGTCGAAGAAGGCGAAGACCGCGTCCGGGGTGGCCTCGATATCGATCGAATCTCGCAAGATCACTTGGTTCTCCATCCCGAATCGAGGTTGCGCTTCCCAATGTCAACGCCTCTCCGGCGCATCGCGTTGCTTGAACTGCACACTATCCCGGCTGCAGATCGAATGCCATCCAACCGCGCCCTTGCCCTACCGCCCCTGGCCGATACCGCAAGCAGCATCTTCCAGCTTCGCGGCCACCGCGCGATTCTGGACGCGGATCTCGTGGCGCTGCTGGGCGTCCCGACGAAGCATCTCGATCAGCAAGTCCGCCGGAACCGGCGGCGGTTCCCGTCGGATTTCGTAATGTTCCTGACCAAACAGTAGGTTATGAACTTGAAGTCACAGAATGTGACTTCAAGTTGGGGCGGCGCCCGCAAGCCTCCCCTCGCCTATACCGGGCACGGCGCCATCATGACCGCGAGCGTGGTCAACTCGCAGAAGGCAGTGGAAGTGTCGGTCTACGTCGTGCGAGCGTTCGTCCAGCTCCGCGAAGCCGCCTCGATGCACAAGGATCTCGCCAACCGACTCGACGCGCTGGAGAACCGCATTTAGCGCCGACTCGAAGGCCAAGACCAGACGATCGCCGAAGTGCTCGCCACCATCCGTCGCCTGATGAGCCCGCCTGAACCATCCCGCAAGCGCCCTATCGGCTTCGTGCGCGAGGATTGAACGGCTATCATCCACGGATGCAATACACCGCCCCCGCCCTCACCGCCGAGTTCGCCACTGACAAGGCTGCGCTCTTCCCGCACCTGAAACGCCTCAACGAGCAACTGGCGAAGCTGCCGGCGAAGCCTAAGCGCAGTCCAAGCGAATCACACGCCGTCGCGGCACTCCTGGATACGGGCCGCAAGGCACGCACCGACTTCCTGCGCACGCACGCCCGCGCCGTCTACGACTCGCTCACCGCCAACCGCTCGAAGTTCGTTCGCGTGGACGAGCTGTGCGCCGCGGCGGCGAAAGCCTTCCCCGGCCTCACGCCGGACGAGGCGGCACTGGCGCGCGACGCGAACATCCCGCAGGGCGACAAGGACGGTCTCGAGATGGACCAGGGCATCTTTCTCAGCCAGGTCCTCGCCGACCCGGTCGCGGGCGCGCACCTGTGCCACGCCATGCTGCTGCCGCGTCAGGACTCGCTCGACCACCTGAAGGAGTTCGAGAAAAAGGGCGAGATCGAGTTTCCCGGGGCACGCCTGGCGCGGGAGGGCAAGGCCGCGGTCCTCACCATGCGCAACCCGAAGTACCTGAACGCCGAGGACGAGGGCACGATGGCCGGGATGGAGATCGCCACCGACCTCGCGCTGCTGGATCCCGCCACCGAGGTCTGCGTGCTGCGCGGCGACGTCGTCACGCACACCAAGCATGCGGGAAAACGGATCTTCGGCGCCGGCATCAACCTGACGCACCTGTACCAGGGGAAGATCCGCTTCCTCTGGTACATGGTCCGCGACCTGGGGATGGTCAACAAGTTCTACCGCGGCCTCGC
>JALHLN010000140.1 GCA_022844545.1 Burkholderiales bacterium
GCGCCTTGATCTGCTTGCTGACCCCGGGCTGGGAGGTGAACAGGGCCTCGGCGGCGGCCGAGACGTTGAGGTCGCGCCGGGCGACCTCGGAGAGGTAGCGGAGCTGTTGCAGTTTCATAATTCCATGGTGGTATATAGGATTAACTTAATAGTCTTTGAAAGCATATCACCGCCCGGTAGCATCCGGGCCCGATGTACCTCTACGACGAGATCGACCAGCGCCTGGTGGACGAGCGCGTGGCCCAGTTCCGCGACCAGACGCGGCGCTTCCTGGCGGGCAAGCTCTCCGAGGACGACTTCCGCGCCCTGCGCCTGAGGAACGGCCTGTACGTGCAGCGTTTCGCGCCGATGCTGCGCATCGCCATCCCCTATGGGCTGCTGTCGACGAAGCAGTTGCGCAAGCTGGCCGACATCGCGCGCCGCTACGACCGTGGCTACGGCCACTTCTCCACGCGCCAGAACCTGCAGCTCAACTGGCCGAAGCTGGACGAGGTGCCCGAGATCCTGGCGGAACTCGCGACGGTGCAGCTGCACGCCATCCAGACTTCGGGCAATTGCGTGCGCAACATCACCACCGACCATTTCGCGGGCGTGGCGCCGGACGAGATCGTGGATGCCTTCGCCTGGTGCGAGTTGATCCGGCAGTGGTCCACTTTCCACCCCGAGTTCAACTACCTGCCGCGCAAGTTCAAGATCGCGGTCAACGGCGCGGTGGCCGACCGCGCCGCCACCTTCGTGCACGACATCGGGCTGCACGCGCTGCGCGACGCGGACGGTGCGGTCGGCTTTCGCGTCATCGTCGGCGGCGGGCTGGGCCGCACCCCCGTCGTCGGCCAGGTGATCCGCGAGTTCCTGCCCTGGCCGCACCTGCTGACATACCTGGACGCCATCCTGCGCGTCTACAACCGGCACGGGCGGCGCGACAACCTCCACAAGGCGCGCATCAAGATCCTGGTGAAGGAACGCGGCGTGGCGGGGTTCCGGCGCGAGGTCGAGGCGGAATGGGCCCGCCTGAAGGACGGTCCCGCGACGCTGACGGCAGAGGAGGTGCGCCGGGTCGAGAGCCGGTTCACCCGGCCTGCGTACGCCTGCTTGAGGGACATCGCGTTCCCGAAGTCGAAGACGCCCTTCAACGCCTGGCGCAGGCGCAACGTGCACCCCCACCGGCAGCCGGGCTACGCGGCGGTGACGGTGTCGCTGAAGAAGACCGGCGTGCCGCCGGGGGACGTCACATCCGACCAGATGGAGCGCATCGCGGACCTCGCGGTCCGCTATTCCTTCGGCGAGCTGCGCGTCACCCATGAGCAGAACCTGGTGTTCGCCGACGTACAACAGGCCGAGCTGCACGGGCTCTGGCAGGAACTGCGGGACCTGGGCCTCGCGACGCCGAACATCGGATTGCTGACCAACATCATCTCGTGCCCCGGCGGGGACTTCTGCGCGCTGGCGAACGCCAAGTCGATCCCGGTCGCGGAGGACATCCAGCGCCGGTTCGACGATCTCGACTATCTGCACGACATCGGCGAGCTGGACCTCAACATCTCTGGCTGCATCAACGCCTGCGGCCACCATCACGTCGGCCACATCGGCATCCTCGGCGTCGACAAGAACGGCGAGGAGTGGTACCAGGTCGAGATCGGCGGAAATCAGGGACGGACCACGATTTCCGGCGCGAATCCGGGCGCCTACCCCGGCAGCCCGGGAAATCGTGGTCTGTCCCCGATTGGCGCGTCGCTGGGCAAGATCATCGGGCCTTCCATCGCCCGCGCCGAGGTGCCGGACGTCATCGAGCGCCTGATCCAGACCTACCTCGCGCTGCGCGACAGCGAGCACGAGCGCTTCGTGGACGTGGTGCACCGCGTCGGCATCGAGCCCTTCAAGAAGAGCGTCTATGGCCACCCTGATCAAACACCGGCGGATCGTCGCGCAGCCCTCGCCGCCTGAGCTGACGCTCGAGCCGGCGGATGACCCGGCCGCGTTCGCGGAGCGGCTTGCGGACCTGCGCGTCGTTGCCGTGCGTTTTCCGAAATACGCGGACGGCCGCGGCTACTCCATCGGCCGCCTGCTGCGCGAGCGGCATGGCTACAAGGGCGAGTTGCGCGCCGTAGGCGAAGTGGCGCGCGACCACCTGGAATTGCTGGCGCAATGCGGCTTCGACGCCTTCGAACTGCGCGCGGGCGAGGATGTCGATGACGCGCTCGTTGCTTTCGACGACCTGAGCGAGAACTACCAGTCCACCGCGGCGCAGCCGTTGCCGCTGTTCCGCCGGCGGGCAGTGGCGTGAGCGGCACCGTCTACCTTGTGGGCGCTGGGCCAGGCGCGCCGGACCTCCTCACCCTGCGCGCCGCGCGCCTGCTGGAGCGGGCCGACATCGTGTTCCATGACGCGCTGGTGCATCCGGATACGCTGGCGCTCGCCGCCCGCGCGGAAAAGGTCGCCGTCGGCAAGCGCTGCGGCCGGCGCACGACGGCGCAGAAGTTCATCAACAAGCGCCTTGCGGACGCGGCGCGCAGGCACGCCGTCGTGGTGCGCCTGAAGGGCGGCGACTCGATGCTCTTCGGGCGGGCACAGGAGGAACTGGATGCGCTGCTGGCCGAAGGCATCCGCGTCGAGGTGGTTCCCGGAATCACGTCAGCGCTCGCAGCCAGCGCCGAACTTGGCGTGTCGCTGACCCGGCGTGGAGTGTCGCGCAGCGTCGCCTTCGTCACGCCGCGCGTGGGCGAGGGCGCGCGCGCGGGCGACTGGGTGCGCTCGGCGCTCCATGCCGACACCGCGGCGATCTACATGGGTGCGGGCGAGGCGGGCGCGATTTCCGCGGCGCTGGTCGCCGCCGGCAAGCCGGCCGCGACGCCGGTCGCGATCGTCGAGAGTGCATCCCTGCCGGAGGCGCGCAGGCGCTACGCCACGCTTGGGAATCTCGAGGCGGCCGCCGGGGACGCGGCGGCAGGCCCGGTGCTGATTCTCCTGGGCGAGGTCTACCGCGAGGCGCTCGCCTCGCAGATAATCGACGCTTGGAACCGGGAAAGCGAGCCCTCGTTCTCTTCGCCCACGGCGCGCGCCACGCGGGCTGGGCGGATCCGTTCCGCCGCCTCGCCATAGAGCTGGGCGAGAAGCTGCAAGGCGAGCGCGTCGTGCTCGCCTTCCTGGAACTGATGCAGCCAACGCTGCCGGAGTGCGCCGCGGCCCTGCACGCCGACGGCGTGCGCGAACTGCGCGTGGTGCCGGTGTTCCTCGGCGCGGGCGGCCACCTGAAGTCCGACCTGCCCCGGATGGTGGACGAACTGCGGTTGCGCTACCCGGACCTCGCGATCGCGGTGGACCCGCCCATCGGCGAGCAGGCCGGGGTGATCGCCGCTATCGCGAGCGCGATCGCGCGCTGAATCCCAGCCAGACCGAATAAAGAACGAGGGCGAGGAACCAAGCCAGCGACCACTCGGCGATGGACAGGCCGAGGAAGCGCCACTTGACCTCGGCGCACTCGCCGGAGCCGGTGAACAGCTTCTCGAACACGCGCGACAGCGGGAAATTGTCGATCATGTAGTACAGGTCCGGACCGCAGGGCGGGACATGCTCCGGCGGCAGGTGCTGCAGCCAGACCTGGCGCGCCGCGGTGCCCAGCCCGCCCAGCGCGAGGACCCCGCCCACCGCGGCGTAGGCGATGCCGCCCACGCGCCCGGGGCCATGCAGCGCGGCCGCGGTGAAGACGATCACGATCATGAGATAGAACCCGCGCTGGATCAGGCACAGCGGGCAGGGATCCTGGCCGTCGAAGTACTGCAGCCAGTAGCCGTAGGCAAGCAGCGCCGCGCAGGCAAGCGCCGGGGCGGCATAGAACTTCCTCACTTGGCCTCGACGACCGTCTGATCGATGGCGCCGAAGACGGAGCGGCCGGCGGCGTCCTTCATCTCGATGCGGATGCGGTCGCCGAACTTCAGGAACGGCGTCTTCGCCTTGCCACCCTCCAGGATCTCCTCGGCGCGGCGCTCGAACAGGCAGCCGGCGCCGCGCTTGCGGTCGCGGTTGGAGACGGTGCCCGAGCCGACGATGGTGCCGGCGGTGAGAGGGCGCGTCTTCGCGGCGTGCATGACCAGGTGCGGGAAGTCGAACTGCATGTCTTCGCCCGCGTCGGGCTCGCCCAGCAGCTCGCCGTTGATGGAGGCGCGCACCGGACCGCGCAGGCGCTTGCCGTCCCAGGCCTCGCCCAGTTCGTCCGGCGTCACCGCCACAGGGGAAAAGGAGGAGGGCGGCTTGGAGTGCAGAAAGCCGAAGCCCGCGGCGAGGTCCGCCGTCACCAGCTTGCGCAGGCTGACGTCATTCATCAGCATCACCAGGCGGATCGCCTCGCCGGCTTCCTCCCGGTTCGCGCCCATGGCGAGGTCTCCGGTCACCACCGCAACCTCCATCTCGAGATCGATGCCCTGCGCCTCGCTGGCCGCAGCGATGTCCTCGCAGGGCCCCAGCAGCGGCGCGGAGCAGCCCTGGTACATGAGCGGCCGCGAATTGAGGTTGTCGGGCAGCTTCTGTTTCCGGGAGGCCATGATGAGCTCGGCGTGCACGAGGTAGGCGGAGCCGTCGACAAGTTGCGGCGCGCGCGGCAGCGGCGCCATGCACTGCGCCGGATCGAAATCGAAGGCGCGCGCCGGCCGGTCGGCGTCTAGATCGGCGGCCATCTGCGCCAGCAGCGGCGCGGCATAGGACCAGTCGTCCAGCGCCGCCTGCAGCGTGGGGGAGACATGGTCGGCCTTGAGCGCCCGTTTCAGGTCCTTCGAGACGACGAGCAGCGTCCCATCGCGGGTTCCGTCCCGCAGCGTTGCCAGCTTCATGGGGCGGATTATCGCAGACGCGGCAGGCCGGCCGGGGCCTCGATTTCCATCCGCAGCAGCTGAGCGGCGACGTTCTTGCCCAGGTTGTCCATCCGCAGGCTGCGCGCGGCGCCACCCTGCAAGGCGGCGTTGAGCACGATCTTGAGCGCCAGGATGTTGTCCAGCGGCCAGAGGTCCACCGCGCCGATGCCCATGCCCGCGAAATGCGCCGCGAGGCGCTCCCGGGTCACTTCGCGCTTGAGCACGGCGTAGGTCTCGGCGTCGTAGGCGAACAGGCCGATGTCGGCACGGTCGGCCTTGTCGCCGGAGCGCGCGTGCGCGATCCTCCACAGGCCGACCTTCATCCCGCCTGCTCCAGTTCGATGTTCACCTTCGATTCCACGCGTTCGCGCGCCACCAGCGTCGGCCAGATGCCCAGCAGCTCCTTCGCCGGCTGGATGCCCTTCATGGTGCCGACGTAGGGCGGGCCGGACAGCCCCAGCCACGGGAACAGGCGGCCGAAGGCATCCGCCACGCGCTTGTCCTGCGTGCGGACGGTCATGCGCAGGAAACACTCGTTCAACTCGTCGCGGTGCCTGGGATCCGCGTTCGCGCCCAGCAGGGAGTCGTAGCCGATGTACTCGATGTTGCTGTCCTCGACCTTCCAGCCGCGCTCCTTCACCAGCGCCTGGATGATCTCGGCGCTCTTCGCGCACTTGGCGTAGGCCTCGGGCCAGGCGAAGCCGATCATCCCGGTGCCCATCCAGCCGTCGTGATAGCCGGCCACCACCTTCAGCGTCGCCGGGCGCGGCGCGCCCGAGGCTCCGGAGACCCGCACCCGGTCGCCGCCCTCGTCGTCGAATTTCAGGGCGCCCATGTCCAGCACCACGTCGGGGGAGAAATAGGCGTGCGGATCGTGCACCTCGTACAGCAGCTGCTGGCGGATGGTGTCGAAGGAAACGCGGCCGCCGGTGCCCGGCGCCTTGGTGAACAACGCGCGCCCGTCCTCGGACACTTCGGCGATCGGGTAGCCCAGGTGCGCGTAGTCGGGGATCTTCGCCCATTCGCCGGACGAGCCGAAGTTGCCCCCCGAGCCCTGGCCGGAGCACTCCAGCAGGTGGCCCAGCGTCAGGCCGGCGGCGAGCCGGTCCCAGTCGTCCCAGCGCCAGCCGAACTCGTGCGCGAGCGGGCCCAGCGTGAGCGCGGCGTCCGCGACGCGGCCGGTGAGCACGATGTCCGCACCTTTCGCGAGCGCCTCGGCGATCGGCTGCGCGCCGAGGTAGGCGTTGGCGAACAGCATCCGGTCGCGCACGCCGGAAATGTCGGCGCCGCTGTCCATGTGCGTGAGCGCTTCGCCGGCTGCGCGCAACTCGTCCATGCGCTCCAGCACGGAATCGCCGGTGACGGTGGCGATGCTCGCCTTCCAGCCCTTGGCGTGGAAGGCCTTTGCCAAGGCTTCGCGGGCGCCCTGCGGGTTCAGGCCGCCGGCGTTGAGGATGAACTTGACGCCGTGCTTCGCCGCCAGCGGCCAGAGTTCGGCGAGCATCGGCACGCCGTCGCGGGCGTAGCCTGCGGACGGGTCGCGCTGCCGGTCCTTCTGCAGGATGGCGAGCGTCAGTTCCGACAGGTGGTCCGAGGCGATGTACTGCACCCCGCCGCGCTCGATGGAAGCCTTCACCGGCTGCCAGGAGTCGCCGTAGAAGCCCAGGCCGGCGCCGATGCGGATGGATTTCATGCGACGAACGGATTCAGGACGCGCACGCCGCCGTAGTCCTGCCCATGGGAGAGATCCTCGCTCACGAGCAGTCCGGCGCCAAGCCGACGGGCTGCCGCAATCACTGCGGCGTCCCAATAGGAAATGCCGTAGCGCGCTTTCACCTGCAACGCCTGGCGGAGCAGTGGCAGATCGACCGCGCTCACCGGCCGGCTGTCCGCGATCTCGTCGATCATGGCGGCCGCATCTTCATGGCTTAGGTCATGGGGCGAGCGCAGGACGTTTGCATAGAACTCCTGGAGCACCTGTACCGAGACGCCCCAGTCCTCGCGTGCCAGCCACTCGCGCGCGACCCTGGCTTTTGCGGCGTCGCGAGGTGCCTTCGAATACGCGTACAGCAGGACGTTGGAATCGAGGAAGTATGCAACGGCCATCTCAGATGCCCAGTTTGCGCAACAGCTTGCGATCGTGCGCCTGCTCCCGCGTGAACCGCTTTGTCGTGTCGATGCCGCGTCCCCGGGCGATGGCATCCAGGCGATCGAGCAGACTGGCCGTGGCAGGCGCGTCAGAGCCGTACGCGGCGCCGGTTGCGCCGGAGCGCAGCGCCGCAGGCGCGTCTGCGGCCTCCTCCAGTATCGCCATCAGTTCCCCTTGCAGGGAGCGATGGTTGCGCTCGGCGCGCGCCCGCAGTTTTGCCGCCAGCGCCTCGGGAACATTCTTGACCGACAGGTTGATCGTGGGGCTTGCAGCCATGGTGGCTCCATAATGAATCCGAATGGATCCATTATGGAACCAGTACTCTGTTGCCGTCAAGCAGGTTCTGCCGTGCGCACGATCGGCACGCTGCCGCGCGGACCGAACACCCGCTGCAACGTATCGCGGAACGGCCGCACCTCCGCACCCTCGAGGATGCCGTGGCGCTTCAGGGCCTCGTGCAGCCGCGGCAGGTGGTAGTGCGGCACCGCAGGATAGAGGTGGTGGTCGATATGGTAGTTGACGTGGTGGGGGAAGAAGATGAAGCGACCCCACCAGGGCACTTCCACATTGGTGCGCGCCGCGGTGAGCGGCGACGCGAGGTCGGAAACCGCGCCATGTTCCATCACCGCGCGCAGCCGCAGGATCGCCTGCATCAGCGTCACCAGCGGCAGCATCCACAGCACCAGGTACTCCAGCCACCAGCCGGTGGCGATCGCGGCGCCGAGTGCGAAGCCATGGAAGGCGACCACCACCCAGCGGTCGCGCAGGGCCTGGTCCCGCAGGCGGGCGGCGGTGTCATCCAATGGCCGCTGCGCCACGCCGGTCACCCGGTTGGCGCCGGGTGCGCCGAAGAAGTAGGCGTAGTTGAGCGGCGCGGTGAGCCCGGCCAGGTCCTTGAGCAGCTTCTTTGCCAGGTAGGCCTTGCCGCGCGGGTAGCCTGCCATCAGCGCGATGTCCGGGTCCGCAGGCTGGTACAGGTGGTTGTGGTGCAGCCGGTGCACGATGCGGTAGGAAAAGGTCGAGACCCCGATCAGCATGCCGCTCACCCGGCCGACAAGGTCGTTGGCGAACCGCGATTCGAACAGGCGGTAATGCGTCGCCTCGTGCGAAATAATGGCCAGGGAATGCTGCAAACAGGCGATGGCAAGCACGCAGGGCACCACCACCCACGGAGTCCAGAATCCGAGCGAGAGCCCCACCGCCAGCGCGAGGCCGCCATAGCTCCAGGCGAGCGCCGCGATGCTTTTCCATGGCGCGAGCGCGGTCAGAGGCGCGAGCTCGGCGGCCGGGAGCCGGCGCGCCGGGCGTGCCTGGTCGCGGAACTCCTCGCCCGGGGCCATGGCCGGCGGCCGGAACGTGGCCGAAGCGGCCGACTGGTCAGGCGCGTTCACTGGGGGATTGTACAATTCGCGCCGGAGGAGGGGCATTGGTCGATCTGCTGCAACTGCTGGTGGCGGGCGTTTCGCTCGGCTGCGTCTACGCGCTGGTCGCGCTGGGCTTCGTGCTCATCTACAAGGC
>JALHLN010000141.1 GCA_022844545.1 Burkholderiales bacterium
TCGCGCCCTCATCGCTCCGGTCAGCTGCAAATCGCAAAGTCGTTCGATCCGAAATTACAGAAAACATGTTGCACTAACCTCTAATTGTCGCTGCGCATCCCGTCAACAAGAACAAGAGAGGTAGTGTGATTGCAAGTTTCATTTGTTCTCCTTCGACGCCGAAGTGAGATGGCTCGTGAATCGCTGCCTGCAGTCAGTGAGAACGCTTAGCCTAGAGGAACTTGTCCCTTGTCATGATATTCATTGCGGCCTAGTTTCTCGTAAAGCGTCGCCCGCGAGATCCCGAGCAGCTTCGCCGCCGAGACCTTGTTGCCGCCGGTGGCGGCGAGCGCCGACTGGATGCTGCTGCGCTCCAGCTCCGCAATGAGTTGCGGCAACGGGCGCAAGTGCGGCGTCGCGCCGGGCTCGGTCCGGACGGGCGCGACCGCCGGCAGCACGCGGGTGAAATCTTCCGCGCCCAGGCGCCCGTTGTCGGTGAGCATCGCCGCCTGCTCAAGCACGTTGCGCAGCTCGCGGATGTTGCCGGGCCAGGCGTGCGCGGCAAGCACGGCCAGCGCCGAGGGCGCGAGTTCGCGCTGCGGCATGCCGGTGCGCTGCGCGATGGATTCCAGCAGGCTCTCGGCAAGCGCCTCCAGGTCGGCCAGGCGCTCGCGCAGCGGCGGCACCCGCACCGGCAGCACGTTGAGGCGGTAGAACAGGTCCTCGCGGAAGCGGCCCTCCGCGACCATGGTCTTCAGGTCGCGGCTGGTGGCCGCGAGCACGCGCACGTCCACCTTGATCACCTTGTTGGAGCCCAGCGGCTCGATCTCCTGCTCCTGCAGCGCGCGCAGGAGCTTCGCCTGCAGCGCGGGCGGCATGTCGCCCACCTCGTCCAGGAACAGGGTGCCGCCGTCGGCGAGCTTGAACTTGCCCTCGCGGCCCTTCCTGTCTGCGCCGGTGTAGGCGCCGGGGGCGACGCCGAAGAACTCCGCCTCCAGCAGGGTCTCCGGCACCGCGGCCAGGTTGACGCTGACGAAGGGGTGCGCGGCGCGGGCGGAACTCGCATGGATGGCGTGCGCGAGCAGTTCCTTGCCGGTGCCGGTCTCGCCCAGCAGCAGCACCGTGGAGCCGGTCTGCGCGGCGCGCCGCGCCTGGCGCTTCACCTCCAGCGCCGCGGGGCTCGAGCCGATGAAGCTGGCGAGGGTGTACTTTGTGCGCCGCTCGGCGGCGAGCTGGCGGCGCGCGTCGTCGAGGTCCGTCTGCAGGCGCGCGAACTTGGCGATCAGCGGCTGCAGCGTGGTCTCCGGGTGGTCGAACAGCACCATGCCCAGCACGCCGATGATGCCGCCGGCCTCGTCGCGCAGCGGGATGCGCGACACCACGAAGGTGCCCGCCTTGTTGGTGAGCAGGTCGATCAGGATGGGCTTGCCGGTCTCCAGCACGTGGCGCATCAGCGTGTTGGGCACCACCTCCTCGACCGGGCGGCCGACGAAGTCCTCCTCGCGCGCGAAGCCCAGGGCCGGCAGGAAGCGCTTGTACTGGTCGTTGATCCAGACCACGCGCCCGGCGCGGTCCACCAGCATCATGCCCTCGCTCATGCTGGAGAACAGATCGAACATGGAGCGCGCCGCGAGCTTGAGCACGCTCGCGGCGTCGCGGGGGAGTTCCGACTCCTTCATTCCACCCGGCTCTGCGGCTTTGGGCGCCGCCCGACGGTCATCTGCAGCTCCACCAGCTCGCCGCGGCGGCTCACCTTGAGGGTCGCGCTGCGCCCGGGCTCCATCCCGGCCACGATGTCCAGCACGCCCTGCGGGTTGGCGACCGGCCGGCCGTCGATGGCGAGCAAAACGTCCCCTGGCCTGGCTCCCGCCTTTTCCGCGGGGCCGCCGCGTAGCACTCCGCCAAAAATGACGCCCTCGGGCGTGGCGAGCTTGAAGGACTCGGCGAGCGCCGGGGTGAGCGGCTGCAGCTCGACACCGATCCAGCCGCGCGTCACCGCGCCCGACTTGATGATCTGCTCCAGCACCATCTTCGCCGTGGACACCGGCATGGCGAAGCCGATGCCCATGGAACCGCCCGTGCCCGAGAAGATCGCGGTGTTGATGCCCACGAGGTTGCCGCGCGAATCCACCAGCGCGCCGCCGGAGTTGCCGGGGTTGATCGCGGCGTCGGTCTGGATGAAGTTCTCAAAGGTGTTGATCCCGAGGCCGGAGCGCCCCAGCGCCGAGACGATGCCCGAGGTCACCGTCTGGCCGAAGCCGAAGGGGTTGCCGATGGCGAGCACCACGTCGCCCACGCGCAGCGCCTCCGACGAGCCGAAGGAAATGGCGCGCAGGTTCCCGCCCTGCACGCGCAGCACGGCAAGGTCGGTGTCCGGGTCGTTGCCGACCACCTTGGCGACGAGCTTCTTGCCATCGGGCAGCGCGACCTCGATTTCGTCGGCGGCCTCCACGACGTGGTTGTTGGTGAGGATGTAGCCCGCCGTGCTGACGATCACGCCCGAGCCCAGGCTGGTGGCCTTCTGCGCCTCGTCGCCGAAGCGGTCGCCGAAGAAGCGCCGCAGCGCCGGGTCGCTGAGGAAGGGGTTGCGCGGCGCGCGCACTTCCTTGGAGGTGACGATGCCCACCACCGAGGGCATCGCCTTCACCACCGCGTCGTGGTACGAGTCGGCGCGGGTCCCGGCGGCGGGGGCCGCCGGCGACGCAGGCGCCGCGGGCTGCGGCGCCTGCAGCACGGGCACGATCTCGCCCATGCCCTTGGCGGGCAGCCATTCGGGCTTCAGGGTCGCGACGACGAACAGGGCCGCGAGGCACACGGTCGCGGTCTGCGCGAAGATCAACCAAAGGCGGGTCATGGCAAGGGCGCTCAATTTAGCATGAATCGCCTTTGGTTTGAGGCACTTAGGCGCGAAAACGTGGACTTTCCCTCGGCGCCTCGCTAAAATCCGCTTTCCCTCCGACTGGAAGCCTCCCCGAGCCCCCGACATGAGCGAAGCCAAGATGGACAAGACGCGGCGCAACCTGATCGCGGCTACCGCCGCCGTCGGCGCCGCAGCCGGCGCCGGTGCCGCAATACCCTTCGTCTGGAGCTGGTGGCCTTCCGAGCGCGCCAAGGCGGCCGGGGCGCCGGTGGAAGTGGACGTCTCGCGCATGGAGCCGGGCGAGCTGAAGATCGTCGAGTGGCGCGGCAAGCCGGTGTGGGTCGTTCGCCGCACCAAGGAGATGCTGGATTCGCTCAAGGCGGTCACGGCCGGCCTGACCGACCCCACCTCGTCGGCCTCGGCGCAGCCGGAGTACGCGAAGAACGAAACGCGCGCGCTCAAGCCCGAGTACATGGTGATGGAAGGCGTGTGCACGCACCTGGGCTGCTCGCCGCAGATGAAGGGCGTCGACGCCAGGGCCGAGATGGGCGCGGACTGGGCGGGCGGCTTCTACTGCGCTTGCCACGGCTCCAGGTTCGACTACGCCGGTCGCGTGTTCAAAGGGGCGCCTGCGCCGCTCAACCTGCCGGTGCCGCCGCACATCTACGTGTCCGAGGGCACCATCCTCATCGGCGAAGACAAGAAGGGGGCGTAAGCGCATGAACCGCCTGCTCACCGCCGCCTGGGACTGGTTCGACGCGAGGATGCCCACGGTCGGGGAGGAGTGGCGCAAGCACGCCTCCGAATACTACGCGCCGAAGAACTTCAACTTCTGGTACTACTTCGGCGCCCTGTCGATCCTGGTGCTCGTGATCCAGATCGTCTCGGGCATCTTCCTCACCATGCACTACAAGCCCGACGCCGGGCTCGCCTTCGGCTCGGTCGAGTACATCATGCGCGACGTGCCCGGGGGCTGGCTGATCCGCTACATCCATTCCACCGGCGCCTCGGCGTTCTTCGCCGTGGTCTACCTGCACATGTTCCGCGCCATGCTCTACGGCTCGTACCAGCAGCCGCGCGAGCTGGTGTGGATCTTCGGCGTGCTGATCTACCTCACGCTGATGGGCGAGGCCTTCTTCGGCTACCTGCTCCCCTGGGGCCAGATGTCCTACTGGGGCGCGCAGGTGATCGTGAACCTGTTCGGCACCATCCCCTTCATCGGCCCGGACCTCGCGATCTGGATCCGCGGCGACTACGTGGTGGGCGACGCGACGCTGAACCGCTTCTTCGCCCTGCACGTGATCGCGCTGCCGCTGGCGCTGCTGGGCCTGATCGCGGCGCATATCCTGGCGCTGCACGACGTCGGCTCCAACAACCCCGACGGCATCGACATCAAGAAGAAGAAGGACGCCAACGGCCATCCGCTGGACGGGGTGCCCTTCCATCCGTACTACACGGTCAAGGACATCGCCGGCGCCGTCGTGTTCCTCGCGGTGTTCTGCGCCATCCTGTTCTTCGCCCCGGAGATGGGCGGCTACTTCCTCGAGTACAACAACTTCATCCCCGCCGACCCGCTGAAGACCCCGGAGCACATCGCGCCGGTGTGGTACTTCACCCCGTACTACTCGATCCTGCGCGCGGTGCCGCCCCTGTTCAACTCGCAGTTCCCGGGCGTGATGGCGATGGGACTGGCCACCATGATCCTGTTCTTCCTGCCGTGGCTGGACCGCAGCCCGGTGCGCTCGATCCGCTACCGCGGCGTGTACTACAAGAGCGCGCTGGCGACCTTCGTGGTGGTGTTCCTGGTGCTTGGCTACCTCGGGGTCAAGCCCACCACGGTGTGGGGCCAGTTCGGCTTCGACGCCTTCTTCCTCGACACCAAGGACATCGCCACCTGGGTGGCGCGGCTTTGCACGATCCTGTACTTCGCCTTCTTCCTGCTCATGCCCTGGTACACCGCCATCGACAAGTGCAAGCCGGAACCTGAGAGGGTGACGTGATGAAAAGGCTGCTGCGTTTCCTCCTGCTGCCCCTCCTGTTCGCGCCGCTCCTCGCCTGGGGCGCCGGCGGCGGCTACCGGCTCGACCGCGCGCCGATCGACCCCAACGACCTGGTGAGCCTGCAGTCCGGGGCGCGCACCTTCGTCAACTACTGCATGAACTGCCACGGCGCGCAGTACATGCGCTACAACCGGCTCACCGAGATCGGCCTGACCGAGGCGCAGATCCGCGACAACTTCATCTTCACCGGCGACAAGGTCGGCGACACCATGAAGGTGGCGATGACGGCGAAGGACGGCAAGGCCTGGTTCGGCGTGCCGCCGCCCGACCTGTCGGTGATCGGCCGCTCGCGCGGCGCCGATTGGCTCTACACCTACATGCGCACCTTCTACCGGGATCCCAAGACCGCGACCGGCTGGAACAACGCCGCGTTCCCGAACGTGGCGATGCCGCACGCGCTGTGGACCCTGCAGGGCGAGCGCGGCTACGACCCAGCCAAGGGCGAGTGGAAGCAGCTCACCGCGGGCAGCCTGTCGCCGGTGCAGTACGACGCCCTCTCGCGCGACCTGGTCAATTTCCTCGTCTACGTCGGCGAGCCGGTGGCCGGCAAGCGAAAGAGCATCGGCATCATCGTGCTGTTCGTCCTCGGCATCCTGTTCATCTTCGCCTACGCGCTGAAGAAGGAATACTGGAAAGACGTGAAGTAGCGCGTCCCCAACGCAACAAAAGCCGGGCGCCGCCCGGCTTTTTTCTCTGTTCCGCGAAAGACCCCGCACCATGATGCAACTGTATTCCGGCACCACCTGCCCCTTCAGCCACCGCTGCCGCTTCGTGCTCTACGAGAAGGGCATGGACTTCCAGGTCATCGACGTCGACATGTACAACAAGCCCGAGGACCTGGCGGTGATGAATCCCTACAACCGCCTGCCGGTCCTGGTCGAGCGCGACCTGGTCCTCTACGAGTCGAACATCATCAACGAGTACATCGACGAGCGCTTCCCGCACCCGCAGCTGATGCCCGCCGACCCGGTGATGCGCGCCCGCGCGCGCCTGATGCTGTTCAACATGGAAGTGGAGCTGTTCTCCCAGATCGAGGCCCTGGAGTCGGGCAAGGAAAAGCAGGTCGACCGCGCCAAGCAGCAGGTGCAGGACCGCCTGGTCGAGCTCGCGCCGGTGTTCACCAAGACCAAGTACATGCTGGGCGACGACTTCACCATGCTGGACGTGGCGATCGCGCCGCTGCTGTGGCGCCTGGACCACTTCGGCATCCGCCTGGGCAAGCCCGCCGCGGCGCTGATGAAGTATGCCGAGCGCATCTTCTCGCGCCCGGCCTTCATCGAGGCCCTGACCCCCTCCGAAAAGGTCATGCGCAAGTAAATCAGGGACAGTCCACGTTTTTCCCGCACCTTGCCGATGCCCAACGCCGAGATCCCCACCAAGCCCTACCTGCTGCGCGCCCTGTACGAGTGGTGCGTGGACAACGGCTATACGCCGCATCTGGCGTTGAAGGCGGACGCGCAGGCGCAGGTGCCGGTGGAGTACGTCAAGGACGGCGAGATCACCCTCAACATCGCGCCCTCGGCGGTGCACAAGCTGCAGATGGGAAACGAGTTGATCGAGTTCTCGGCGCGCTTCGGCGGCGTCGCGCGCCAGATCGTGGCGCCGGTGGCGAGCGTGTTCGCGCTGTACGCACGCGAGACCGGGCAGGGCATGACCTTCGAGCTCGAGGCGCCCAAACCCGCGGTCCAGGCCGACGACGAGGGCGAGCCCGCGGTTCCGGTGCTCACCTCGCCGGCGGTGCTGGTGCCCTCGAAGGATGCCAGCCCGTCTCTGCCGGGGCCGGCGCCGGGGCCGACGAAGCCCACCGGGGGCAAACCGCAGTTGCGGCGGATCAAGTAGGCGCATAATCCGCGCCAATCAGGCGGGCCGGCTTAGCTCAGTTGGTAGAGCAGCGGTTTTGTAAACCGAAGGTCGCGGGTTCGATTCCTGCAGCCGGCACCAAAAGCACGTTTCAGGCGATTCCATAGCGTCCCATCTAGGCGCGCAATTGCTTGTTTCCCCTCTGAAGTTCGTCCGCCGAAGTCCCGGGACATGGATTGACAGCGCATGGCGATCGGGGGCAACTTTGGGGGCAACTCGACCAGCACCGAATGGAGTTGCCCCCAAAATGCCACTGACCGATGCAGCCGTGCGCAACGCGAAGCCCGCCGCGAAGGCGGTTCGCCTGTTCGACGCGAATGGGCTCTACCTGGAGATTTCCCCGAGCGGCGGGAAGTGGTGGCGGTTGAAGTACCGATGCGGCGGAAAAGAGAAGCGCCTGTCGCTCGGCGTGTACCCCGAGATTCAACTCCGCACGGCGCGCGTGAAGTGCAAAGCGGCACGCGATCTACTCCGCAACGGCGTCGATCCGGGCGAGCAGCGGAAGATTGAGAAGGTGCTGCGCGTCGAGCTGGCGGCGAACAGCCTGGAGGCGGTTGCCCGGGAGTGGGTGGCGAAGCACGTGCCACGATGGGCGCCCAGCCAAGCGCGCAAGGTGCAGCGCCTGCTGGAGCGCGACGTGCTGCCCTGGCTTGGCGAGCGGCCGGTGGCGGAAATCTTGCCCCCCGAGATTCTGGCCATGCTCCGTCGCGTCGAGGGACGCGGCGCCATCGAGACCGCGCACCGGGCGCTGCAAGTCTGCTCGCAGGTGTTCCGGTATGCCGTCGCCACCGGCCGCGCTCAGAGCGACCCGACGCGGGATCTCCGCGGCGCCCTGGCGCCGGCAAAGGGAAGGCACCACCCGACCATCCTGGAGCCGAAAGCGATTGGCGAGCTGCTGCGGGCGATCAATGGCTACGCGGGATCGCCAGTGACGAAAGCGGCGCTGCGCCTTGCGCCGCTCACCTTCGTTCGCCCTGGCGAGCTGCGCCGCGCGGAGTGGAGTGAGTTCGATCTCGACGGCGCCGAGTGGCGCATTCCTGCGGGGCGCATGAAGATGCGGGCGGCGCACATCGTGCCGCTCGCCACTCAGGCGGTGGAGATCATGCGAGACCTGGCCCCGCTCACCGGGCGCGGCCGGTACGTGTTCCCTGGTGCCCGGACCAACGGGCGGCCGATGAGCGAGAACACCGTGAACGCGGCGCTCCGGCGCCTGGGCTACACCAAGGACCAGATGACCGGCCACGGCTTCCGCAGCATGGCGTCCACCACCCTGAACGAGCAGGGGTGGCACCGGGACGCGATCGAGCGCCAGCTCGCGCATGCGGAGCGCGACGAGATCCGGGCGGCTTACAACTACGCGGAGCACCTGCCCGAGCGCCGGCGGATGATGCAGGCTTGGGCGGACCACCTGCAGAAGCTCCACGCGGGCGCCGCTGTGGTGGCGTTCCCGAGGGCCGCTGCGTAGCGCCCTGGCGCCGCTGGGGCGCTCCGCGAGGACCTGAGGCCACGTGCCCGCAATGGAGCGCCAGCTCGCGCGCGCGGAGCACCTGCCTGGGCGCCGGCGGATGATGCAGGCTTGGACGGACCAACTGCAGCGGCTCCACGCCGGCGCCGATGTGGTGGCGTGCCCCGAGCTGCGGCATAGGGCCCGGGGCGCGCTGATGGCGCGTGGCACGCACCAGCGCCCGGGCGCCTGGCCGTAGCAAGTCCCGGCGCCGCGCGCGCTGGAGGCCGC
>JALHLN010000142.1 GCA_022844545.1 Burkholderiales bacterium
CATGCGCGCGTCGCGGTGGCGGCGCGCCTGAACGGCCTCGCGCCGGGAGACGTCGCGGTCGAGATGGTGGTCGCGCGCCCGGGCGCGCGCGGCGCGAACGAGCACCTCGAGCGCCTGCGCCTCGCTCCCGCCGCCGAGGGTGCGGGCCCTGGGGAGTGCCTGTACCTGCTCGATTTCGTCCCGCGGCACACCGGTCCGCTGGAACTGCGCCTGCGCGCCTACCCGTTCCATGAGCTGCTGTCGCATCCCATGGAAATGGGGATGATGGTCTGGCTGTAGCGCGCGGCCCCGCGGATGACCAAGGCGGCGCGCGTCCTTTACGTCACGCCGGAACTGGCGCCCTGGGCCAAGTCGGGCGGCCTGGGCGAGGTCGCGCGCGACCTGCCGCGTGCGCTCATGCGCTCGGGCGCCGACGTGCGGCTGCTGGTTCCCGCGTATTCCGGCTTGCGCGCGGCGCTGCCGGCGGCGCGCGAGGTCGCGCGCATCCCGCAGCCTGGGGGCGCGCTGCCCGAGGCGCGCCTGCTGCTTGCCGAGGACGACGGGGTGCCCGTCTACCTGCTCGAAGCGGAAGCCTGCTACGCACGGGCCGGCAGCCCCTACGGCGACACCGACGGCAAGGACTGGGCCGACAACCACCTGCGCTTCGGGCTGCTGTCGCGCGTGGCGTCGCTGCTCGGTTCCGGCGCAAGCCCGCTCGCGTGGCGCCCGCAGCTCGTGCACTGCAATGACTGGCCCTGCGGCCTCGCGCCAGCGTGGCTGGCGCATGAGGCGGGCGCCGCGGCCTCGCTGATGACGGTGCACAACCTCGCCTACCAGGGCCTGTTCCCCGCCGCCGCGCACGCCGAACTGGCGCTGCCGCCCGGATCGTTCGCGCCCGCGGGCGTCGAGTTCCACGGCCGGCTGTCGTTTCTCAAGGCCGGACTGCACTACGCGACGCGGATCAGCACCGTCAGCCCCACCTACGCGCGCGAAATCCAGCAAGCCGAGCACGGCTGCGGCCTCGACGGGCTTCTGCGCCGGCGCGCGCCGGACCTGAGCGGAATCCTCAACGGCATCGATACCGCGGTCTGGAACCCGGCGCGCGACCCGCACCTCGCGGCGAACTACGACGCCGCGCGCCTGGATCGCAAGGCGGCGAACAAGGCGCCGCTGCAGCGCGAGCTGGGGCTGGAGGCGGATGCCGCGGCGCCGTTGCTTGGCACCGTCGCGCGGCTGGTGCCGCAAAAGGGCATCGACCTGATTCTGCAAGCTGCGCCTGCGTTGCTTGGCGCCGGCGCGCAACTGGCCGTGCTGGGCCGCGGTGAGCGTTCGCTGGAGGAAGCGCTGCGCGCCCTTGCCGCCCGCCATCCGCGCGCGGTCGCGGTCCGGCTTGAGTATTCGGAGGCGCTCGCGCACCGCATCGAGGCCGGCGCCGACCTGTTCCTCATGCCCTCCCGGTTCGAGCCCTGCGGCCTCAACCAGCTCTACAGCCTGCGCTACGGCACGCCGCCTGTGGCGCGGCGGACCGGCGGGCTGGCAGATTCGATCTCGGATGGAGATACCGGCTTCCTGTTCGACGAGCCGACCGCGGACGCGCTGGCCGGCGCGGTGCGCCGGGCGCTTGCCCTGCGGCAGGACCCCCTGGGCTGGAACGCGCTGCAGCGCGCCGGAATGGGGCGCGACAGCGGCTGGGACCGGGCGGCGGCCCGGTATCTCAAGCTCTACGCCGAAGCAATGGTTTGATCGGCATCAAGAGGTGAGGCAGGAGGGGGCCTAGTCTTTGCATGGGGAACGGGGATTTCCATCGAGGAGCAGGCCCATGGCAAAGCAAACGACGAAACACACTGCGGCGAAGGCGGCGCGTCCGCCGGACCGCGCTGCCGACCCTGCCCTGGTGGCCGTGGCGGCGTACTACCGCGCCGAGAAGCGCGGCTTCATGCAGGGATCGGAACTGGACGACTGGCTGGCGGCGGAGCGGGAAATCCGGGAGCAGGTTTCCCACCCGGCCTGAGCAGGCGCTTCAGAGTTCCTTCAGGATCCGCACCAGGGTCCGGTCCTCCTCCACGGGCTCGGCGCGAAAGCCGAGCGCGCGCACGAAGCGCAGCATCGGCCGGTTGGACGAGAGCACGAACCCCTCCATCCGCTTCAGGCCGCGCCCGCGCGCGGCTTCCAGCAGCGCCTGCATCAGCACGCCGGCGAGGCCGGATTTCTGCCAGTCGTCGGCCACCACCACGCCCAGCTCGCCGGTCTCGCCGTCGGGCTCCATCACGTAGCGCGCCTCGCCAACCACCTCCGCTTCGCCGTCGCGCTCCTGCACGGCCAGCAGCGCGAGGTGCCTGTCGTGGTCGACCTCGGTGAGGAAGTGGATAAGGCGGTCCGAGGGCGAATGCACCCACTTCTGGAAGCGCAGGTAGCGCGTCTCGCCCGACAGGCGCTGGATGAAGTCGCGCTCGGCGAGGTCGTCGTCGCGCCGCACCGGGCGGATCGTGACCTCGCGGCCGTCGCGCAGCGTGACGCGCCTGGCGAGGTGCGCGGGGTAGTCGGCCATGGGCCATGGTGCGGGGCGCGCTTGACGCAGGTCAAGCGCGACGGCGAGCGCCGACCCAGACTGCAACCATGCTGAGGACGGCGGCATGACGGAAGCGGCGCCGCGCGCGCTGTTGTGCGTGCTGCTGGCCGCCGGCGTGCTTGTCGCCGTGCCGGGGCCCGACAGCCTGCGCACCGGCCTGGCCCTGTTCGCCCTGATCGGGTCGCTGTGGATGACGCAGGCGCTGCACCTGAGTGCAACCGCGCTGCTGGTGCCGCTGCTGGCGGTGCTGGGGGACCTGTTGAGCGTGCCGGCGGCGCTGGCGCCGTTCGCGCATCCGGTGATCTTCCTGTTCCTGGGCGGTTTCGCGCTGGCGGCGGCGCTGCAGCACCAGGGATTGGACCGCGCGCTGGCCCGGCGCGTGCTGCGACTGGCGCGCGGCAGTCGCGCGCTCGCCGTGCTGCTGCTGTTCGTGCTGACGGCGATGCTGTCGATGTGGATCAGCAATACCGCCACGGCCGCGATGATGGTGCCGCTGGCGCTGGGCCTGCTGCGCGGGCCGGAGGATGCCGCCGGCGCGGCGGCGCCCGCCGTCGGTCCGCGCGAGCAGGCCTTCGTGCTGCTGGGCGTGGCCTATGCTGCCAACATCGGCGGCATCGGCACGCTGGTGGGCAGCCCGCCCAACGCGATCGCCGCCGCCGCGGCGGGCATCTCGTTCGCGCAGTGGCTCGCCATCGGGCTGCCCGCGGTCGCGCTGCTGCTGCCGCTGATGATCGGCGTGCTGGTCCTCGTTCTGCGGCCGCGGCTCGGCGGACGCGTTGCCGTGGCCCGCGAGCCGATCGAGTGGACCCGCGGGCGCCGCGTGACCGTGGCCGTGTTCGCGCTCACCGCGGCCGGCTGGGTGTTCGCCACGCCGCTGGCGCGCGCGCTCGGCATTGCCGCCGACATGGACAGCGTGGTGGCCATCGCCGCCGTCGTCGCGCTGCTGGGCCTGGGCGCCATCGACTGGCCGCAACTCGAGCGCAGGGCGCACTGGGACGTGCTGCTGCTGTTCGGCGGCGGGCTGGCGCTGGGCCGCGTGATGGAGGTCAGCGGAGGCAGCCGCTTCCTCGCCGACGCGGTGGTGGCGCAACTGCACGGCGCCGCGCCGCTGCTGGTGCTGCTGGGCGTGGTGGCCTTCGTGGTGTTCCTGACCGAACTGGTCAGCAACACCGCCGTCGCGGCGCTGCTGGTGCCGGTGTTCCTGGTGGTCGGCGATGCGCTCGGCCTGCCCGGCCCGCTGCTGGCGGGCGCGATCGCGGTGGCCGCCTCCTGCGCCTTCATGCTGCCGGTGGCGACGCCGCCCAACGCCATCGTCTACGGCACCGGGCAGGTGCCGCAGGCGACGATGATGCGCTGCGGTCTGGCGCTGAACCTGGCCTGCATCGGGGCGATCGCGGCGGCGGCGCTCCTGGCGTTCGGTTGATGCCGGGGCCGCGGCTTTGGCGAAGCAATGCCTGCAGACAGAGGCCACCCGCAAACTGATCGATACGACGCTGGGTTTCCCATAGGAACATCTATGGCCGCTCCAGGGGTGGGGGCGCCACCCCGACCGGCGCAGCGAAGCGGCGCAGCAGGGCCTTCTCGATCTCGAGGATCACGAGCAAGCCGACGCCGACGGCCACGATGCCGGCGCCCCAGGCCAGGGGCAGCGCCTCGGTTCGGAACAGGCCCTGCAGAAAGGGAGCGTAGGTGAACAGCAGCTGCAGCGCGAATACGCTTGCCACCGCGACCAGCACCCGCGGCGTGCCGCGCACACCCTGCCAGGTGAACGATGGCGCCTTCAGGAAGCGCACGCTGAACAGGTAGAAGACCTCCATGCTCACCAGGGTGTTGACGGCCACGGTGCGCGCCGCTTCCATGCCCGCGCCTTGCCGCAGGGCCCATTCGTGCATGCCGAAGATGCCGGCCATGAAGAGGGCGGAGACGAACACGACGCGCCAGACCAGGAACCGCGACAGCAGCGGTTCACCCACGGGCCGGGGCGGGCGGCGCATCACGTCGGCCTCGGTCGGCTCGAAGGCCAGCACCATCGCCAGCGCGACCGAACTGACCATGTTCACCCACAGTATCTGCGCCGGCAGGATCGGCAGCGCCACGCCCAGCAGCACGGCCAGCAGCAGGCTCATCGATTCGCCGCCGTTGACCGGCAGCAGGAAGGTGACCGTCTTCCTCAGGTTGTCATAGACGGTCCGGCCCTCCTCGACGGCATGTGCGATCGAGGCGAAGTTGTCGTCGGTCAGCACCATGGCGCCGGCCTGCTTGGCGGCCTCGGTGCCCTTCCTGCCCATCGCCACGCCGACGTCCGCCTGCTTGAGCGCCGGCGCGTCGTTGACGCCGTCGCCGGTCATCGCGACGATCTCGCCGTTGGCCTTGAGCGCGCGCACCAGGCGCAGCTTGTGTTCGGGGCTTGCGCGCGCGAACACGCGCGCCTCGCGCACCGCCTCGCGCAGCGAGGCCTCGTCCATCGCCTCGATCTCCGGGCCGGTGACGGCCCGGTGCTCCGCGCCCATCCCGAGCTGGGCGGCGATCGCGGCGGCCGTCACGCCGTGGTCGCCGGTGATCATCACCACGCGGATGCCCGCGGCATGACACTGCGACACCGCCTGCACGGCTTCCTCGCGCGGCGGATCGATGATGCCGACGATGCCCAGCAGCATCAGGCCCTGCTCGGCATCGGCATGCCGCAACTCGCGGTGGCCGGCGGGCAATTCGCGCTCGGCGAGCGCCAGAACGCGTCGCCCGGCGCGGGCTTCGGCGTCGATCGCCGCCTGCCAGTCGCCCGGCACCAGCGGCAGTGCGCGGCCGTCGGGGCCGGCCTGATGGGAACACATCGCGAGCACGCGCTCCGGCGCACCCTTGAGCAGCAGCACGTTCGATTCCCCGCGGGGGTGCAGCGTGGCCATGAACCGGTGCTCGGACTCGAAGGGGATCACGTCCAGCCGCTCGCGCTCGAGTTTCAGTTCTCCCGGGTTCAGCCCCATCTTCATCGCCAGCGTGAGCAGGGCGCCCTCCGTCGGGTCGCCGGCCAGGCGCCAGCCCGTCTCGTCCTCGTGCAGGCTGGCGTCGTTGCACAGCGCGGCTACGTCGGCCAGCCGCATCGCCGCCGGTGCGGTGCGCGCCAGTTGCGCGGGATCGACAGCCTCGCCGCCGATCGCCAGCTCGCCCGCCGGTACGTAGCCGACGCCCCGCACGTCGATCGTGAGCCCGGCGCAAACGAGGGACTGCACCGTCATCTCGTTGCGGGTCAGGGTGCCGGTCTTGTCCGAGCAGATCACGGTCACCGAGCCCAGCGTTTCGACCGCCGGGAGGCGACGGATGACGGCGCGGCGCCGGGCCATGCGTTGCACGCCGATGGCCAGCGTGACCGTGAGGATGGCCGGCAAACCTTCGGGGATGGCCGCCACCGCAAGTCCCACGGAGGCCATGAAGGTGTCGGCGAGGGTCATGTCGCGCACGAGCATGCCGAAGAGGAACAGCAGCGCGGCCGCGGCCAGAATCACCAGCGTCAGCAGCCGGCCGAAGGCATTCATCTTCGCCAGCAGCGGTGTCGTGCCTTGCTCGACCGCTTCCAGCATGCGGCCGATGCGACCGATTTCGGTGCCGGCGCCGGTGGCAATGACCACCGCACGCGCCTGCCCTCGCGTGACCAGCGTGCCGGCGTAGCCCATGCACAGGCGGTCGCCGATCGCCGCATCGCGAGCCACGGCGCCGGTTGCCTTGTCCACGGGCACGGACTCGCCGGTCAGCGCGGACTCGTCCACATGCAGATTGCGCGCCTGCACAAGGCGCACGTCGGCCGGAATGCTGTCGCCGGATGCGAGCAGGATCACGTCGCCGGGCACCAGCTCCGCCGCATCGATGTCGTGCTGGTGACCGTCGCGCAGCACCACGGCATGCGGCGAGAGCAGGTGGCGTATGGCCTGCAGCGCCCGCTCGGCCTTGCCCTCCTGCACGAAGCCGATCAGCGCATTGATCACCACGACGGCGGCGATGACCCCTCCGTCCAACCAGTGCCCCATGGCGGCCGTCAACACGGCCGCGGCCATGAGCACGATCAGCAGCAGGTTGTTGAACTGGCGCGCCAGGCGCGCGAGCGCGCCTGGCTGGGCGGGCTCGGCGAGGCGATTCGGCCCGTGCACCTGCAGGCGTCGGGCGGCCTCCGACTGCTCCAGGCCGTGAGGTCCGGTGCCCAACGCCCGCAGCACTTCCGACGCGTCGACCGCATGCCAGGCCTGAGCTGTCCCGACTGGCGGGTGTTCTTCGTGTTCCTGCTTCATGTCATCCATCCCTTCGGGCGCGGCGGTTACTTTACCAATCCGGCTGCGGCGCGTGCGGCTTGCGCTTGACGCAGGTCTGGTACGCCCCCGGCGTAGCGGCCAGGTTGCGCCCCAGTTGACCCCGGTCAAACTCCGCCTCCGGGGTGCGTGCAGCATGGCGCCATGCTGAATGTCGAGGAATGCATCCGCCTGCGCCGGTCGGTCCGCGCCTACGAGGCGCGGCAGCCGGGCGCCGCACTGATCCGCGAGCTGCTGGAAGCTGCGGTGCATGCGCCCACCGCCATGCATCGCGAGCCCTGGGGCTTCGCCGTGGTGCAGGACCGGGCGCTGCTCAGGCGCTACTCCGACCGCGCCAAGGCCATGCTGCGCGCGCCATCGGAGGCCGTCGGCTGGGGCGCGTCCGAGCGCCTGCACGGCAGCCATCCGGCGATGCTGGACGATCCCGGCTTCAACATCTTCTACGACGCGGGGACCCTTGTCGTGGTCTGCCGCAGGGATGGCGGCCCGTTCGCGGACGCCGACTGCTGGCTCGCGGCGCAGAACCTGATGCTGGCGGCGACGGCGCGGGGCCTGGGCAGTTGCTGCATCGGCTTCGCGGTGCCGGTGCTCAACACGCCGGAGGCGAAGCGGGAACTGGGTATTCCCGCTGCCGGTGCCGCGGTGGTGCCGGTGATCGTGGGCTACGCGCGCGACGCGATTCCCGCGGTCGGGCGCAAGCCACCCGAGATCCTTAGCTGGAAGGAGGGCGCGTGAGTATCCTCAAGCGAGTGCTCGTGGCGGGGTTGCTGTCGGCGGCGCTGCACGCCGGCGCGGCGCAGGCCGACGAATCCACCGATGCCGGCCGCCACCTCTTCGAGCGCCGCTGCCAGACCTGCCATGGGGGCACCGGGCGCGCCGACACCGCGATGGGTCCCAGTCTCGCGCGCCTGTACGGACGCAAGGCGGGAAGCGGCGATTCGGGCGTGCATTCGCGCGCCGCCATCGAATCCGACACGGTGTGGACACGCAGTTCGCTGCGCCGCTACCTGTCGGAGCCGGGGCGCGAGATGCCCGGCACGTTGATGGCGGTGCGCGTCCGGGAGCCGAAGGAGCTGGACGACCTGCTCAATTTTCTCGAGACGCTGCCCTGACGCGCGCGCCATGAGCAGCGTCTCCATCACCGCGGGCGCGGTGGCGCTCGAAGGCACGCTCGAGTCGCCGGCGAAGGCGCGCGGCATGGTCGTCTTTTCCCACGGCAGCGGCTCGGGCCGGAACTCGCCGCGCAACCGCTACGTCGCCGGAGAGCTGCGCAAGGCCGGTCTCGGCACGCTGCTGCTGGACCTGCTCACGCCGGAGGAGGACCGGGACACCGACAAGCGCTTCGACATCGCGCTGCTCACCGGGCGCCTCGCCGACGCCGTGCGCTTCGTGCAGGGCGAGGCCCGCACCCGCGACCTGCCCGTGGGCCTGTTCGGCGCGAGCACCGGGGCGGCCTCGGCGCTGCGCGTGGCG
>JALHLN010000143.1 GCA_022844545.1 Burkholderiales bacterium
GGGCTGCCCTGGGTCCTTGGACTGGTGCGAAGGGCGGGACTCGAACCCGCATGCCTCGCGGCGCTGGAACCTAAATCCAGTGCGTCTGCCAATTCCGCCACCTTCGCGCAGAGAGCGGGAATCAAAAACGGCTCTATTATACGGTGGAATGCAGGCCTCCCCCGGCGCGGAGAGGCCGGAAATCCCTTGCGAATCAACCAGCGGACCAACCTCCGGAACAGCGGTGCCCGTCGATCATTACGAGAACTTCCCGGTCGCCTCGCTGCTGCTGCCGGCCGCCCTGCGCGGGCCGGTGGAGGTCATCTACCGCTTTGCCCGCAGCGCCGATGACTTCGCCGACGAGGGAGACGACCCGCCGCCGGTCCGGCTGGCGCAGCTGGGCGCCTACCGGGAGAAGCTGGCGCTGGTCGCCCGGGGCGCGGATCCCGGCGACGCCCTGTTCCGGGACGTCGCGCGTGTCGTCGCGGAGCACCGCCTGCCCCTGTCGCTTTTCGACGACCTGCTGGACGCCTTTTCGCAGGACGTGGTGAAGAACCGCTATGCCGACTACCCGGAAGTCCTGGACTACTGCCGTCGCTCGGCCAATCCGGTCGGGCGCCTGCTGCTGCACCTTTTCGAACGCACGTCTGAAACGCAGCTGCGGCAGTCCGACGCCATCTGCACTGCCCTGCAGCTGGCCAATTTCTGGCAGGACGTCGGGATCGACTGGGCGAAGGACCGCGTCTACCTGCCGCAGGACGAACTGCGCCGCTTCGGGGTCGTCGAGGACCACATCGCCGCCCGCCGCTGCGATGACGCCTGGCGCGCGCTGATGCGCCATCAGTGCGACCGCACGCGCGCGCTGATGCTCGAGGGTGCCCCGCTGTCCGGCTCGCTGGAAGGCCGCGCCCGGTGGGAGATCGCGCTGACCGTCCAGGGCGGCTTGCGCATCCTGGAGAAGCTCGCCGCCGCCGGCTACGACATGTTCCGCCAGCGCCCGAAGCTGAAGTGGTTCGACTGGCCACTGCTCGCCTGGAGAGCCCTTTGACAACCCGTAATCAGGGACAGTCCACGTTTTCCGTCGCCGGAAAACGTGGACTGTCCCTGTTTTTGACATGACGCCGGACGAGTACTGCCAGCAGAAGGCGGCGGCGAGCGGGTCGAGCTTCTACTACTCGTTCCTGTTCCTGCCGCCGGAGCGGCGGCGCGCGATTACCGCGCTGTACGCCTTCTGCCGCGAGGTGGATGACGTCGTCGACGAAAGCACCGACGCGCAACTGGCGCAGGTAAAGCTCGCGTGGTGGCGCGATGAGCTCGCCAAGCTGTTCGCCGGCAGTCCGCAGCACCCGGTCAGCCGGGCGCTCCAGCCCGCCCTCGAGCCCTACGGCATCACCGCCGAGCGCCTGAACGAGGTCATCACCGGCATGGAAATGGACCTCACCCAGTCGCGCTACCTCGATTTCAAGGCCCTGGAGCGCTACTGCTACCACGTCGCCGGCGTGGTCGGGCTGCTCGCCGCGGGCATCTTCGGCTACCGCGACCCGCGCACGCTGGAGTACGCGACGAACCTCGGCACCGCGTTCCAGCTCACCAACATCATCCGCGACGTCGGCGACGACGCGCGCCGCAACCGCATCTACCTGCCGATGGACGAGCTGCGCAGCTTCGGCGTCCCGGCCTCGGACGTCCTGCAGGCGAAGCACAGCGACGCCTTCGTGAAACTGATGGAGTTCCAGTACCGGCGCGCGGTCGGCTACTACGACGCCGCCCTGGGCGCGCTGCCGGCCGGGGACCGCAGCGCGCAGCGGCCCGGCCTCATCATGGCCGCCATCTACCGCGCGCTGCTGGAGGAGATCGAGCAGGACCGGTTCCAGGTCCTCACCCACCGCACCTCGCTCACGCCGCTACGCAAGCTCTGGATCGCCTGGAAGACGTGGATCCGCGGGTAGTCATCGTAGGAGCGGGTTACGCCGGCTGCGCGGCCGCAGTGACCCTTGCCGAACGCGGCGTTCCGGTGACGCTGTTCGAGTCCGGCCCGGTGCCGGGCGGCCGCGCGCGGCGCGTGAAGACACGGGACATCGAGCTCGACAACGGCCAGCACATCCTGAGCGGCGCGTACTCGGAGTTGCTGCGCCTGATGCGGCTGGTCGGCGTGCCATCCGATGCCGTCCTCCGCTGCCCTCTGGAGCTGCGCTATGCCGACGGCTTCGCGCTGCGCGCGCTCTGGCTGCCGGCGCCGCTGGGCATGCTGTTCGGGCTGCTGCTCGCGGGCGGCCTGCCGTTCCGGGAGCAGATCGGCGCGGTGCGCTTCATGCTGGCCATGCGCCGCGACCGCTTTCGGCTGCCGGCCGACACCAGCGTGGCGGAGCTGCTGACGCGCCACGGCCAGGACGGCCGCATCGGTCACTACCTGTGGCGGCCGCTGTGCGTCTCCGCGCTGAACACCCCGCCGGAGGGTGCTTCCGCGCAGTTGTTCCTGAACGTGTTGCGCGACACGCTCGCAGCCGGCGACGAGGCGAGCGACCTGCTGCTGCCCAAGGCTGACCTGTCCAGGCTGTTCCCGGAGCCCGCCTGCGATTTCGTCCGTGCTAAAGGAGGCGAGGTCCGCTGCGGCGAGACGGTTCGCGACCTCGAGGCGCTGCGCGCGCAGTGCGGCAAAGTCATCCTCGCCGTCGGCCCGCACCAGTTGAAGGCGATCGCCCCGGGCCTCGCCCCCGACTACGGGTATCAGCCGATCTACACCTGCTACCTGCAGTACCCGAAGCAGGTCCGGCTCAAGTTCCCGATGCTCGGCTTCGCGCACGGCATCGTGCAGTGGGCCTTCGACCGCGGCGCGCTCACCGGCGAGAAGGGCCGCATCGCCTGCGTCATCAGCGCCCAGGGAGATCACCAGCAGCTGGGGCAGGATGAGCTGGCGCAGGCCTGTCACCGGCAACTGGTCGCGGCGCTCGGCGCGATGCCGGATCCCGAGTGGTCGCAAGTCATCGCGGAGAAGCGCGCCACCATCGCCTGCGCGCCGGGACTGGCGCGACCTTCGCAGACGACGTCGATTCCCGGCGTATACCTCGCCGGGGACTACACAGATCCGGATTACCCGCCGACGCTGGAAGCGGCGGTGCGCAGCGGCATCCGCGCCGCCGCGCTCGCGAGCGAAGGACGCCTGGACGGATAGCGCGTCACAAATCCCTCAGCACCTGCACCGCCCGGTCCACCCGCTCCACCCCGATCACCTCCAGCCCCGCGATCTTCCCCTTGGGCAGGTTGGCCTTCGGCACGATGGCCTTCTCGAAGCCGAGCTTGGCCGCTTCCTTCAGCCGGTCCTGCCCACGCGGCGCGGGACGCACCTCGCCCGCCAACCCGACTTCGCCGAACACCACCACCTTGCCGGGAATCGGCCGGTCGGTGAGCGAGGACACCACCGCAAGCGACACCGCGAGGTCCGCCGCCGGCTCGCCGATGCGCACTCCGCCCACCGCGTTGACGAACACGTCCTGCTCCCAGGTGGCGATGCCGGCGTGCCGGTGCAGAACCGCGAGCAGCATGGCGAGGCGGTTCTGCTCCAGCCCGACGCACAGCCGGCGCGGATTGGGCGTGTGCGCCGAGTCCACCAGCGCCTGGATCTCCACCAGCAGCGGGCGCGTCCCCTCCAGCGTCGCCAGCACGCAGGCGCCCGCCACCGCGCGCTCGTGCTGGGCGAGGAACAGCGCGGAGGGGTTGGCCACCGCGCGCAGGCCCTTGTCGGTCATGGCGAAGACGCCGATCTCGTTCACCGCGCCGAAGCGGTTCTTCACCGCGCGCACCAGGCGGAAGCTCGAATGCTGGTCGCCTTCGAAATACAGCACCGTGTCCACGATGTGCTCCAGCACGCGCGGGCCGGCGATCGCCCCTTCCTTCGTGACGTGGCCGATGATGAACAGGGCCGTCCCCGCCTTCTTCGCCTGGCGCGCGAGCTGCGCCGCGCACTCGCGCACCTGCGCCACCGAACCGGGCGCCGACTGCAGCGCCTCGGTCCACAGGGTCTGGATGGAATCGACCACCGCGACCTGCGGCCGCTCCCGGTCCAGCGTGGCCATGATGCGCTCGAGCTGGATCTCGGCGATGAGGTGCACCGCGCGCGCATCCAGCGCCAGGCGCCGCGCCCGTAGCGCGACCTGTTCCGCGGATTCCTCGCCGGAGACGTAGAGCGTCCGGTGCGCCGCCCCCAGCGCGGCGAGCGTCTGCAGGAGGAGCGTGGACTTGCCGATGCCCGGATCGCCGCCGATGAGCACCACCTGCCCCGCGACCAGCCCGCCGCCCAGCACCCGGTCCAGTTCGCCGATGCCGGTGGACAGGCGCTCCTGCTCGCGCGCCTCGATGGCCTCCAGCGGGACCGCGCTGGGCGCCGCGCCCGCGAGGCGCCGCGCGCCCGGCCGCTCGGGTACGTGAGCGACGGTCTCGGTCAGGGTGCCCGCGGCGCCGCAGGACGGGCAGGCGCCGAACCATTGCAGCGCGCTGGCACCGCAGTCCGTGCAGACGTAAGCCGTCTTCGCGCGCGCCATCAGGGAACCTCGGCCACCGGCACCCGCGGCGCCAGCGCGCACAGCAGCTCATAGCTGACGGTGCCGGCCGCTACCGCGACCTGGTCCGCGGACAGGCCATCGCCCCACAGCACCACCGGCGCGCCCACGCCCGCGTCCGGGATGTCCGTGATGTCCACGCAGATCATGTCCATGGAAACCCGGCCCACGGTCTGCGTGCGCCGGCCGGCCACCAGCACCGGCGTGCCCGACGGCGCGTGCCGCGGATAGCCGTCGGCGTAGCCGCAGGCGATGACACCGATGCGCATCTCCTTCGCCGCCTGGTAGGTGAAGCCGTAGCCGACCCGCTCCCCGGGCTCCAGCGGCTGCACCGCGATCACCTGCGTCGACAGGGTCATGGCGGGCTTCAGGCCGATCTCGGCGGCGGTGCGGAAGGTGAAGGGCGAGCAGCCGTAGAGCATGATCCCGGGCCGCACCCAGTCGGCGCGCGCCTTCTCCGGGAAACGCAGCAGTGCCGCGGAGTTGGCGTAGGACTTCGGCGCGTGCAGGCCGTGCGTGAGCGCATGGAACCACTGCAGCTGGCCGTCGATGCCGGACTCGCCGTCGGCATCCGCGAAATGGGTCATCAGGGTGATGTCCCTCACCCCCGGGATCGCCTTGAGCGCGGTCCAGGCCCCGGCGACCCCTTCGGTCATGAAACCCAGCCGGTTCATGCCGCTGTTCACCTTCAGGTAGAGGTCCAGCCCCTCGCCGAGCTGGCCGGCCACGGCCGCCTTGCGCAGCATCTCGACCTGCTCGAAGCAGTGGACCACGGGCGTCAGGCGGTACTTGATGAAGTGCGGGATGTCCTGCGGCGCGAAAAAGCCCTCCAGCATCAAGAGCGGCTTGTCGATCCCGGCGCTGCGCAGCTTGAGGGCGTCCACCAGGTCGAGCAGCGCGAGACCGTGGGCTGCCGCGAAGGCCTTCGCCGCCCGCAGCAGGCCGTGCCCGTAGGCATTGGCCTTGAGCACCGCCCAGGTCTTCGCCGGCGCCGCCTCCTTCATCGCGAGCGCCAGGTTGTGCGCCAGCGCCGAGGCGCTGATGGAAGCCAGGATGGGCCGGGGCATGGCGCATTATAGGAGGGGCATCCGGCCGTGCTATAAACGCGGGCCTTTCAAGGAGGTACTGCTTTGGGACGCGGGTTCTACATCATCATGGCGGCGCAGTTCTTCTCGTCGCTCGCCGACAATGCGCTGCTGGTGGCGGCCATCGCGCTGCTCATCCAGGCCGACTCGCCCGCGTGGCTCACGCCCTACCTCAAGTTCTTCTTCGTCATCTCCTATGTCCTGCTCGCGCCGTGGGTCGGCGCTTTCGCCGACCGCCTGCCCAAGGGCACGGTGATGTTCATCTCCAACCTGGTCAAGATCGCCGGCTGCGCCCTGATGCTGTTCGACGTCAACCCGCTGCTCGCCTATGCCCTGGTCGGGCTGGGCGCGGCCGCCTACTCCCCGGCCAAGTACGGCATCGTCACCGAGTACCTGCCGCACTCGAAGCTGGTGGTCGCCAACGGCTGGATCGAGGGCCTCACGGTGAGCTCGATCATCCTCGGCACCGTGCTGGGCGGGGTCCTGATCCACCCGGCGGTGGCCGAACGCCTGCTGGGGGTCGACCTGCCGGGCCTGGAGACCGGCATCGATACCGCGGCCGAAGCTGCGGTGTTCGTCATCATCTTCGTTTACGCCATCGCCGCGGCTTTCAACCGCTATATCCCGCTCACCGGGGTGCAGATGAAGCCGCTGCCGGCGCATCCGATCGACACCCTGCGCGACTTCTCGCGCTGCGTGGTCAGCCTGTGGAAGGACAAGCTGGGCCAGATCTCGCTCGCGGTGACCACCCTGTTCTGGGGCGCGGGCGCGACGCTGCAGTTCATCGTCATCGAATGGTCGCGGGCCGCGCTGGGATACGACCTGTCGCAGGCCGCCATTCTGCAGGGCGTGTGCGCGCTCGGCATCGCCGTCGGCGCGGTCGCCGCCTCCATGACCGTGCGCCTGGACCGGGCGGTGAAGGTGATCCCGCTGGGCATTGCCATGGGCCTGGTGGTGATCCTGATGAACCTCGCCACCAGCATCTGGCTCGCGGTGCCCCTGATCATCCTCATCGGCCTGCTCGCGGGATTCTTCGTGGTGCCGATGAACGCGCTGCTGCAGCACCGCGGCCACCACCTGGTCGGCGCCGGGCGCTCCATCGCGGTGCAGAACTTCAACGAGAACACCTCCATCCTGCTGATGATCGCGCTCTATTCGCTGATGCTTGCCCTGGGCCTGTCGATCTACACCGTGATCGTCCTCTTCGGCCTGTTCGTGGCCGGCACCATGACCGTGGTGCTGTTCTGGTTCCGCCACAACCATCGCGTGCACCAGGCCGAAGTCGAACGCCTGCTCGCCTTTGCCCGCGCCGAATCACCGCACTGACCTAGTCGAGCGAAGCGAAGGTCCGCTTCGCGAACAGCAGGTCCTGCCAGGCCTTGGCCTTGTCCGGCAGCGTGCGCAGCAGGTAGGCCGGGTGGTAGGTCACGATCAGCGGCACGCCCGCGTAACGGTGCAGCTTGCCGCGCAGGCTGGCGATCGACGCATCGGTGCCCAGCAGCGTCTGCACCGCGAAGCGGCCCATGGCGAGGATCAGCTTCGGTTGCAGCAGCGCCACCTGGCGCAGCAGGTGCGGCGAGCATTTCGCCACCTCCTCCGGCGCCGGATTGCGGTTCCCCGGCGGCCGGCACTTCAGGACGTTGGCGATGTAGACATTCTCGCCGCGCCTCAACCGGATCGACGCCAGCATGCCGTCGAGCAGCTTCCCCGCCTGCCCGACGAAGGGCTCGCCCTGCCGGTCCTCCTCCTGCCCCGGCGCCTCGCCCACCAGCAGCCAGTCGGCCTGCTCGTCGCCAACGCCGAAAACAGTTTGCGTGCAGCCGGCGCGCAGCCCGCAGGCGGTGCAGTCGCGCACCGCAGTCTTCAAAGCCGACCAGTCCATCGCCGCGATGCGTGCCTCGCGCGCCAGCGACGGCGTCATGCCTTCGGTATTTGGACTTTGGGGTGGGGTTGGATTTTCAACAGATCTCGTTGTTTCCGCCGGGTTTGCGGAAACAACGAGACGATCGGCACTCGCCTCCCGGCTACGCAAAACCCAGTTCGGAGAGATCCCCATCCCCTTCAGAATCTCGCTCCTTCGACTCACAACCCCAACTCCAGCACCAGCGCATCCTCCCGCCCGCCGTCAGCCGGGTAATACCCTTTCCTCACCCCCACCTGCCTGAAGCCGAACTTCCGGTACAAGCCCTGCGCCGCCAGGTTCGATGGCCTGACTTCCAGGAACAACTGCTGCCCGCCTTCCGTGCGCGCCAGGCGCATCACCTCGCGCAGCAGCGCCGCGCCGCAGCCCTGGCGCTGGTGCGCCGCGGCGATGGACAGGTTGAGCAGGTGCGACTCGCCAGCGGCGACCAGCAGGATGAAATAGCCGACCAGATTGCCCTGGTGGCGCCAGGTCCAGCACTCGTAGCCGGTGCGCAGCGAATCGGCGAAATTGCCGCGCGTCCAGGGATGCGAATAGATCGCACTCTCGACCGCGAGCACCTCCTCCAGGTCGGCCTCGCGCATCCGCGCCAGGGGCAGGTCTCCCTTGAGGACCGCGCTCATCGCGCCGCCAGTTCCGCCTGGGTGAACGCGACCTTGTCGCGCACGTAGTTCGGCGCCGCGAGCGCTGCGTCGACGCCCTCGCCCGCGGCGAGGCGCGGCGCGGCCAGGCGC
>JALHLN010000144.1 GCA_022844545.1 Burkholderiales bacterium
GCCGTGATGACCTCGGGCGGCGGCGGGTCCTGGTGCAGCTGCTCCACCAGCGCCGCGCGCCGTTCCAGCACCGCGCGCTGGTTGATGTAGCCCTTGTCGGTGATTTCGCCCGCGTCGATCTGCGGCGGCTCCTCCATCACCAGCAGGCGCCGGGGGTGCGTCGAGCTGCCGCCTTCGCCTGCCAGGGACCGCAGCGCCTGCGCGAGGCGGCCGCGGACATCGGCGCCCTTCGCCGCCGGGCTGAGGAACACCAGCGCGCCCATCTCGTCGCGGTCGTGCCCGGTGATCACCGCGTCCTGCAGCAGCGGGTCGCAGGCGGCGATCAGCTTCACGCGCACCGCGCCCACGTGCACCCAGGTGCCGGTCGCGAGCTTGAAGTCCTCGGCCACCCGGCCGTCGAACACCAGACCCTTCTCCGGCGCCGCCGGGTCGGCGAACTTCATCGCGTCGCCGATGCGGTAGTAGCCCTCTGCGTCGAAGGCCTCGCGCGTCAGGTCGTCGCGCCGGAAGTAGCCGGGGGTGACATTGGGGCCCTTCACCCGCACTTCCAGCTTGCTTCCGGAGGGCACGAGTTTCAGTTCGCAACCGGGCGCCGGATTGCCCACGACGCCGGCGCGCTCGATCGGGTAGTGCACGCAGGAGGCCATGGGCGCGGTCTCGGTGGAGCCCCAGGCCGAAAGCATGGCGAGATTGCCGCCCTTCTCGTCGAGGGCCAGCTTCTCCAGCCGCTGCCACAGGTTCTGCGGCAGCGCGGCGCCGGCGTAGAACACCAGGTCCAGGTCGCGGAAGAAGGACGCGCACAGCGCCGCATCCTGCTCCAGCATCGGCATCAGCAGGTCGAAGCCGCGCGGCACGTTGAAGTACATCGTCGGCGAGATCTCGCGCAGGTTCCTGGCGGTGGTCTCGACCAGGCCCGGCGCGGGCTTGCCGCCGTCGATGTACAGCGTGCCGCCGTTGCGCAGCACCATGTTGAAGCAGGCGTTGCCGCCGAAGGTGTGGTTCCAGGGCAGCCAGTCGACAAGCGTGTGCACCCGCTCCTCCAGGAAGGGCCACAGCTGCGCCCAGCTCTCCTGGTTCGAGGTGAGCATCCGGTGCGTGTTGATCACGCCCTTGGGCATGCCCGTGGAGCCCGAGGTGAACAGGATTTTCGCCACCGTCTCCGGCGCGATGCGCGAGAACGCCATTTCCAGCGTGGAGCCCGGGTTGGTCTCCAGCAGCTTCGCCACCGGGGTCGAACTCGCCCCGACCGCCGCCAGGGCGGGCGCGAACTTCTCAGGGTCGGAGGCGAACACCAGCCCCGGCTTGAGCAGCGCGAAGATCTGCTTCAGCTTGGCGTAGTCCTTCGACATCAGCGAGTACGCCGGCGAGATCGGCGCCACCGGCACGCCGGCGTGCATGGCGCCCAGCGCGAGCAGGGCGTGGTCGACGCTGTTGTCGGACAGGATCGCCACCGGCCTGTCCGGGCCGAGGCCGAGGTTGAGCAGCGCCTGGCCGATGCGGCGCGCGCTCGCCAGCGCCTCGGCGTAGCTCACCCGGCGCCAGCCCTCGCCCTTCCTCTCGGCCAGGAAGGTGCGCTCCGGCGCGCGCTCGTGCCACTGCAGCAGCCAGTCGCCGACCGCGCGCGCGTAGGGCCGGAGCGGCTGCGGCGAGCGCAGGATCGTGGCGCCGTCGGCGCGTCTCTCGACCAGGACTTCGGCCGGCGCGTAGCGCAGGCGGGTATGCAGCCGCATCGTGCGAATCCTCCCGGGCGGATTCTAATCCGCTACCCGAGCGGCAGCGCGGTGGTGGACTTGATGGTTTCCATGGCGAAGCTGGAACTCACGTCCGAGAGTTCCACCGCCTTGATCAGCCGGCGGTAGACCGCGTCATACCCCGCGATGTCCGAGGTCACCACGCGCAGCAGGTAGTCCACTTCGCCGCTCATGCGGTAGACCTCGACGATCTCGGGGATCGTCTTCACCGCGGCATCGAACTTGCGCAGCCACGCGTCGTTGTGCTGGCTGGTGCGCACGGCGACGAACACGGTGGTGCCCAGCCCCAGCTTGCCCGGGTCGCACAGCACCACCTGCTTGCGAATCACACCCGCAGCCTTCAGCTTCTGCAGGCGCTTCCAGCAAGGCGTCTGCGACAGCTGCACCCGGCGGGCCAGTTCGGCCACCGGGAGGGTGGCGTCCTCCTGCAGCAGGGCGAGGATCCTGCGGTCCGTGCGGTCCATGCGTCGTCGATCCCGTGGAGAATAATGTTCTCCAATTAGGCCTTATACGGGGTATGAAAGGAACAACTTTCTTCCATTGGTAGGCTAACATTCCCGCCCATGCCCGACACCGTCCTCGCCGCCCCGCCCGCCCTGCAGTCGCTCGCCCACGCCATCGGCCTTGCCTGCGGGCGAGGCGGCGTGCCGCGGGCGGAGGCCATGCTGGCGGCCCTGCGCAACGCGGTGCGCGCCCCGGACCTGCTGGACGAGGCGCAGCGCGCCGGCTCGGACAAGGGCTACGCCAGGCACATCGTGCACGCGGACCCGCAGGACCGGTTCACGGTGCTGGCGCTGGTCTGGCGGTCCGGACAGTTCAGCCCGGTGCACTGGCACCACAGCTGGTGCGCGTATGCCGTGGTGTCGGGGCTGCTGCAGGAAACCGGCTACGACTGGGACGAGGCGCGCGGTTGCGCCACGGCGTCGATGCGGCGCGAGCGCGGGGAGGGCGACGCCAGCTTCGCGATCGCCGGCTGCAGTCGTATCCATCGACTCGGCAACGGGGGCAAGCGGGAGGCGATTTCCCTGCACGTCTACGGCGTGCCGGCCGCCTGCATCGCTACCGGCGTCAACCGCGTCGTCGATCCCCTAGCGGTTCGCTGAGGCGGAAATACAGCGGTTCATCCACTCCGCGGCCGCGGTGACGCCGCCGAAGGTGAACAGGTGCACCCCGACCACGTTGCAGCTGGCGTGTGAAGCGCAGTAGCGCGCGATCGCGGCCAATTGCTCTCCGGGATCCGTATGCGTCACCAGGCGCACCGCGTCCATGCCCTGGGTGCGCAGCGCGCGCAGTGAGGCGCTGACGCCGCAGCGCTGCGCGAAGCGCAGCAGCGCGACCGGGCTGGTGGGGCCGGCCAGGCCGACGTAAATCGAAACCTCGGGCGCGGTGCGCGCCATGCTGGCGCAGAACTCGATCACGCGCGCCGGAGCGAAGGAGAATTGCGTGACGACGTAGACGCCCAGGCCCTGCGCCGCGGCCAGCGCGCGCTTCTCCGTGAACGCCTGCTCGAGCGCGCCGCCGGGAATCCGCGGATGTCCCTCCGGGTAGCCGGGCAGGCCGACTTCCCGCAATCCCGACTCGGCCAGCATGCCGTCGCGAATCAGGGAGGCGCCGTCGGCGTAGCAACCGAGCGACTCGGGCTCGTCGCCGCCCAAGACCAGGGCCTTGCGCACGCCCGCTTCGCCGACCGCGCGATCCAGGAACGCCCGGAGTTCCGCGCGGTCCTTGATGCGGCGCGCCGCGATGTGGGGAATCGGTTCCAGCCCCGCCTCGCGCACCGCGACCAGGGTCGGGATGGTCTCGAGCAGGCGGTGGCGCGGCAGGTGGTTGACGTAGACCGGCGTGCCGGCGGGCAGCTGCGCGGCGATGGCGCGCGCGTCCTGCGGGCGATGCGCGCCCATCTCGAGCGACCCCCCGGAGACCAGCTCCGCGGCGACCGACGCAAGGGGCGAGGCGGCGAGGGTCTCAACCACGCTTGCGGGAGACGACGTAGGATTCATCGAAGAACCAAAGTCCGCCGTGCTCCTGCAGCGCCTCGCGCGTGGCATCCAGGTACTGGCGCTCGCCGATCACTTTGGCAAGGCGCTCGTCGTCGATCTGCGCCACGTAGACCGCCGCGTTCCAGGCCGCGAACAGTGTCGAGGTGCCGATGCTCTCGGAGACCTCGGTGGGCAGGGTATGCATGTCGTAGCGGAACACCGCGCGCTGGTCGGCATAGGAATTGAAGTTGTAGTGGCGCGTGTCGCGGCCCAGTTCCGCGCGCACCGCGCGCAGGATGTCGTGGCGGGTGGTCTGGAAGGGGTTCTCCCCGGGCCAGACGCGGCGCACGATCTCCAGCCCCGGGTCGTTGCCGCAGGAATGGATGCCGAGCAGGCGGCCGCCCGGCCCCAGGGCGCGCACCAGCGGCGCGATGACCTTCGCGGCCTTGAATTCCGCCGGCACCCGGGCGCGGTAGGGCTGCGAGGCGAGCACCAGGTCGTAGTCGGCGCGCGTCCGGCCTTGCCGCGGGATGACGTCGTCCAGCAGGAAGCGGAAATCCTCGCGGTACAGCACCAGCGCCACCGGCCGCTCGTACACCGGGTTGCCGGTCCTGGGGCTGTGCTTCGCCTGCCAGTTCTTCGCCAGGAACGGCTCCAGCGCCGCGATCTGCTCGCTGAACTCGTGCGAGGTGGTGCCCGAGAGCGCCACCTCGTGCCAGACCATGGAGGTGGCCGCGGTCAGCGCCTTCGGGGTCAGCCACGGCGCCTCGCTGTAGTACATGTTGGTCACCACCAGCGCCGTCGCCGGGTGCTCGAAGAAGCGGTCGGCCATCTTGGCGAGCGACAGCCGCACATCCTCCAGGCTAATCTCCTTGCCCACGAAGTAGAACGGCATGGTCGGGAAGCGCCGGTGCATCTCGCGCATCACGCGGGTGAGCACCGTGCCGTCGCCCATGCCGGCGTCGAACACGCGCACCGCGGGCGGGCGCGGGTGCAGGTGGGCGAGTTCCATGCCGACGCGCCGCGCGATCACTTCCTTCTCGCTGCAGGTGTTGACGAACAGCAGGTACTTCTGGCGATTGTCGAAGAAGCGGAAGTTGCGCGAGGGCGTGCCGTCGCGTGCAGGATCGCCGTCGCGATGCGGCGCGGCGGCGGCCGGGCGATTGGCGATGCGAATCAGCTGCATCAGCTCCGGCGGCGATTCCGGCGCGCTGGCGCCATGCCGCACCAGGAAGTCGCTCACCCGCGCCAGCGTCTCCGGCGTGATGCGGGCGCCGTCGCGCAACCGAGACACGAACTTGCCGTCGTTGACCGCGCGGCGGCCGAAGGTGGACTCCGCGATGCCGCTGCGACGGCAGAAGTCCGCGATGCTGACCAGCAGCGGCGCGTCACGCTGCGGGATTGTTTCCACGACCGCTTCCATGCCCTATTCCTCCTCCGGACAAGGTAGCGGGGGAATTGTGGGACAGCAACCACAACTCCACGAAAACCAGTCATGGGCAGTATCCCACTACCTAAAATCAGCTACTTGGAAGCGGAAAGGAACTGAAGCAACAAGCTGTTGAAGTGCTCGGCGCGCTGGAAATAGAGCGAGTGGCCGGTCTCCGGGAAGCTCTCGTAGCGGCCCTTGGGCAAGGCGCCGGCAAGCGCGCACACCAGCGCCGGATTGATCACCACGTCTTCGGCGCCGCCCAGGCAGAGCACCGGGAAATCGAGCGTGGCCAGCGCCTCGGGCGGCACGACGCGCGATGCCCACAGGCGCTTGCGAACCGCCTCGCGGTCGAAGTTCGCCGCCAGCCGGCCGATGAGCTGGTACAGGTGATACAGCTGCGGTTGCTCGCGCGCCATGCGATCGCCGGTTGCGGGCGCCACCCCGGCGGCCGCGAGGCGCGCGTGCTCGCCCCTTGCCCATTCTTCCCATTGCGCGCGTTCCCGCGCGGTGGTTCCCGGCAGCAGCTCCGGATTGGCGGTGCCGATGGTCGCCGACAGCACCATCGCGCGCACCCGCTTCGGGTGCCGCAGCGCGAAGCCGAGGCCGGTCCAGCCGCCCATGGACTGGCCGACGAACCGGATCTCGTCGAGCTTCAGGTGATCGAGCAGCGCCTCGAGGTCGTCGGCGTAGCGCGCCGGGTCGGGCATCCCCGCCGGATCCTGCGAGGGCGCGAAGCCCCGGTGCGCGAAGGCGACGCAGGTGTAGTGCGGCATGAGCGCCGGCACCTGCTGCCACCAGGACATGTGGTTGCCGCCCAGGCCGTGGGCGAATACGACCGCGGGTCCCTTGCCGTGGACTTCGTAGTAGAGGCGGGCGCCGTCCTTGAGCGTAAGCAGCGACATGGGGTCGCGCAGTCTAGATAGAATCCGGCGCATGACGCAACCCGATCCGAAGGGCCTGGCCAGGGGTCTCACCAACTACGGCGACGCGGGATTCTCGCTTTACCTGCGCCGCTCGTTCGCGAAGAGCATGGGCTACTCCGGCGAAATGCTGGCGCGGCCGGTGGTGGGCATCGCCGACGCCAAGAGCGGATTCAACAACTGCCACCGCCACTTCCCGGAGCTGGTCGAAGCGGTGAAGCGCGGCGTGATCGCCGCCGGCGGCCTGCCGATCGACTTCCCGACGGTGTCGCTGGGCGAAGTGTTCCTCAGCCCGACCTCGATGATGTTCCGCAACCTGATGGCCATGGACGTCGAGGAAATGGTGCGCGCACAGCCGATGGACGCCGTGGTCCTGATCGGCGCCTGCGACAAGACCGTCCCGGCGCAGCTGATGGGCGCGGCAAGCGCGGACGTGCCCGCGGTGCAACTGATCGGCGGCCCGATGATGCCGACCTCCTACAAGGGCGAGCGCCTGGGCGCCTGCACCGACTGCCGCCGGTTCTGGGCCATGCATCGCGCAGGCTCGGTGGACCAGCAGGGCATCGACGAGGTCGAAGGCAACCTCGCCACCACCGCGGGCAGTTGCGCCGTGATGGGCACCGCCTCCACCATGGCCTCGATCGCCGAGGCCATCGGCATGGCGCTGCCTGGCAGCGCGGCCATCCCCGCGGTCCACGCCGATCGGCTGCGCGCCGCTGAGGCGAGCGGCCGTCGCGCGGTGGAGTTGGTGACGAAGCCCATCCGCCCGTCGCAGATCATCACCGCGAAGTCAGTGGAGAATGCCTTGCGCGTGCTGCTCGCCATCGGCGGCTCGACCAATGCCATCGTGCACCTCACCGCGATTGCGGGCCGCGTCGGCGTGAACATCGACCTGCGCCGGCTGAACGAGATCTCCGACACCACGCCGGTGCTGGTGGACCTGAAGCCCACCGGCCAGTACTACATGTCGGACTTGTACGCCGCGGGCGGCATCGGCGCCGTGCTGCGCGAGTTGAAGCCGCTGTTGCACCTCGATGCGATGACGGTGACCGGCGAGACCATGGGCGAGCGCCTGGCGCATGAGGAAGGCGCGTGGGTGGACCGCGCCGTGGTGCGCGCCTTCGCCGAGCCGCTGGCGAAGGAAGGCGGGCTGGTGGCCCTGTTCGGGTCGCTCGCGCCCAACGGCGCCATCCTGAAGCGCTCGGCCGCGGACGCGAACCTGTTCGAGCGCGAAGGCCGCGCCGTGGTGTTCACTTCGCTGGACGACATGGCCGCGCGCGTGGACGATCCGGCGCTCGACATCACGCCCGAGGACTTCATGGTGCTGCAGAACGCGGGCCCGAAGTCGGGCTACGCCATGCCCGAGGCGGGCTACCTGCCGATCCCGCAGAAGCTGGCGCGCGCCGGGCTCAAGGACATGGTGCGGATCTCGGATGCGCGGATGAGCGGCACCGCCTACGGCACCATCGTGCTGCACGTGTCACCGGAAGCCGCCGCGGGCGGCCCGCTCGCGCTGGTCCGCAACGGCGACCGCATCCGGCTGTCGGTGAAGGCGCGCCGCATCGACCTGCTGGTGGATGAAGCGGAACTCGCTCAGCGCCGAGCGGCGTGGAAGCCGCCGGTGGAGGCCCCAAAGCGGGGCTACGCCAAGCTGTACATGGACCACGTGCTCCAGGCCGAGCACGGTTGTGATTTCGATTTCCTGCGCAAAGCCTGAAGGCTCCGGCTACCTGCCGTAGTCGTATTTCAGTTCGTAATCGCCGTCGTTGGTGATCACCAGGCGCGCCGCGCGCCAGCGCCGCTGCTCCGGCGCCAGCAGGTCGTTCAGGCTGTAGACGCTGTCGGCGACCGCCTTTGCGTTGCAGGGCACGAAAGCCTCACCTTTGTCGTCCGCAGCGGTAACCGCGAAGAAGAATTTTGCGTCCAGCTTCCGGTCCGGTCCGGGCTCGGCGAGCACGATCCAGGCCTTCTTCCATTCGTTGGGCAGGCCGGGCGACAGGCAGGCAAAGATGTTCTCGATCAGGCGGGGATCGGGTTTGCCGCCCGCAGCGGGCTTGGCGGCGACCGCAGCCGGCGCGGCGGCGGCCACGACCGCGGGCGCCGGCTTGGACAGGTCCACGATCGGGCGGGGCTTGCGCTCTTCCGGTGCGGG
>JALHLN010000145.1 GCA_022844545.1 Burkholderiales bacterium
GCGCTTGCACTGCGCCGCGAGGATCCCGACACGCTGTTCTTCACCCGCCGGCTGCTGATCACCGGCGACACCGAGCTGGGGCTGGTGGTGAAGAATGCGCTGGATGCGGTGGACTGGTAGCGCTAGAGGGTAACCGACGGGCCACTGACGGCAAGCGCACGCCGGCCGGGCCGCCGCAGGGCGGGCGATGTAACCGATCGGTTACATACGGGACGCGGACGACCCCTGGACGAGCCGGGGACGCAGCGCCCAGGCGAGCGCGGCGACCACGGCCCAGAACCCGGTGCGCAGCGCCATCGCCGACACGGTGCGCATCTCATAGGCGGCGCCCGAGGCGATGGCGAGGCCGAGGAGGGCGAACACCAGGGCCGTCGCCGCCGCGATGGCGGTCGCGGTCCAGGCGCCCCAGCGCGCGGCGAGCCACAGCCCGGTCGCGGCCGCGAGGTAGGCGAAGCCGGCGAGGAAGTTGAACCAGAGCACGAACGGCACGACGTGGCCGGCCGCCTGCGCGGCCTCGGGCGGGCCGAACAGCACCGCGCCGCCGGATTGGATCGTGAGGCCGCCGAAGGCCGCCGCCGCCAGCGCCGAGGCCCGCAGCAACACGCGCCGGGCAGAAGGCGTCACCCCGCCTTCAGCACCCACTCCACCAGCTTCCTGATGTCGGCGTCCGGCACCGCGGGGTTGGGCGCCATCGGGATCGGCCCCCAGACCCCCGAGCCGCCTTTCTTCACCTTCTCGGAGAGCTTCGCCACGGCGTCGGCCTGCCCCTTGTACTTCTTCGCGATGTCCTTGTAGGACGGGCCGACCGACTTCTTGTCCAGCTGGTGGCAGGCGAGGCACTGGTGCTTCTTGGCGAGGGCCTCGTCCGCCTGCGCCGGTGCCGCGAAGACCGCGGCGACGGCGGCCGCGGCAAGGACGATGGTTCTCATGCGCTTCTCCTCAGTAGACGTCGTGCTGGGTGTTGTAGATGTTGAACTTGCCGGTCGGCGTGATCAGGCGCGGATCCTTGATCACGGCCTTCAGCTTGCGGGTCTTGTCGTCGACGATGACCAGGGCCGACTGCTGGTTCTTCGCGCTCCACACCGCGAACCAGACCTCGTCGCCGGCCTTGTTGTACTCGGGCTGCACCACGCGCTTGGCACCTTCGGTGACGCCCGCCCACTCGCCGATCGGCAGGACCTGCGGTCCCTTGTCGAGGTTGTTGATGTCGAACACCGCGATCGACTGGCTGATCTTGGCGTCCGGATTGAGCGGCGTGTCCACCCACAGGTTCTTCGACTTCGGATGGGTCTTGATGAACAGGTTGCCGCCGCCCTGCGCCTTCAGCGTCTGCACCACCTTCCAGGCATGCTGCTTGTGCTTCACCGGATCGGTGCCGATCAGCGCCACGGTTTCGTCGCCCAGGTGCCCGGTCGCCCACACCGGGCCGAACTTCGGGTGCCTGAAGTTCGCGCCGCGCCCCGGGTGCGGGATGCTGCCGACGTCGATCAGTTTCACCAGCTTGCCTTCCCTGGCGTCGACCACCGCGATCTTGTTGGACTGGTTGGCGGCCACCAGGAAGTAGCGCTTGGTCGAGTCCCAGCCGCCGTCGTGCAGGAACTTGGCCGCCTCGATCTCGGTCACCTTCAGGTTGTTGATGTCGGCATAGTTCACCATCATCACCTTGCCGGTTTCCTTGACGTTGACCACGAACTCCGGCTTGAAGTGCGAGGCGACGATGGCGGCGACGCGCGGCTCGGGGTGGTATTCCTGGTCACCGACCGTCATGCCGCGCGTGGCGACGATCTTCAGCGGCTCGAGCGTGTCGCCCTTCATGATGGTGAACTGCGGCGGCCAGTAGGCGCCGGCGATGGCGTAGCGGTCCTCGTAGCCCTTGTACTTGGAGGTGTCCACCGAGCGGGCCTCGAGGCCGACGCGGATCTCGGCCACGTTGTCGGGCTTCTCCATCCACAGGTCGATCAGGTTGATCTTGGCGTCGCGCCCGATGACGTACAGGTAGCGCCCCGAGGCCGAGGTGCGCGAGATGTGCACCGCGTAGCCGGTCTTGACGATGGCGATGATCTGCTTGGTGTCGCCGTCGATCAGCGCCACCTCGCCGGTGTCGCGCAGCGTGGTGGAGAAGATGTTGTCGATGTTGTAGCGGTTCATCTTCTTCTTCGGCCGCTTCTCGGGCGGCACCAGCACCTTCCAGCTGCCCTTCATCTGCGCCATGCCGAACTCCGGCGGCGTCGGCGGCTCCTGCTGCACGTAGCGCGCCATCAGGTCCACTTCGGCGTCGTTGAGGTCGCCGGCGGTGCCCCAGTTGGGCATGCCCGCGGGCGAGCCGTACTTGATGAACACCTTGAGGATCTCGCTGCCCTTGGCCAGGGTCACGTCCGGGGTCAGCGGCTTGCCGGTGGCGCCCTTTCTCAGCACGCCGTGGCAGCCGGCGCAGCGCTCGAAGTAGATCACGCGCGCCTTGTCGAACTCCGCCTTGGTCATCGGCGGCGCCTTGGGGTTGACGTTCTGGTGCATCTCCTCCTGGGCCAGCGGCGAGCCGCCGGCCTGGTAGCGGATCTCCGGCTGGGTGACCGGCGCCCGGCCGGGCTGGGTCGGCTGGGCGAGCGCGCCCGCGGTTGCGAGCGCAAGCATGCAGGCGAGTGCCTTCGGGACCGGATTGGCGGACATTTCGGATACTCCCATCGTGGGGACGCCTGCACGCTAGCCCGCGGGCCCGGCGGGCGTGCTAATCCAGATCAAGAAAAGCCGCTCAGGGGAGGACTTCGACGACCCCCTTCATCTCGGGGTGGGGGCCGCAGGTGTAGGCATAGGTGCCCGGCTTGTCGAACCTGCGCTGGTAGCTTTCGCCCTGGAACAGGCGCTCGGACTCGGGCAGGCGCTCGCCCTGGAACCAGATCGAGTGGCTGGCACGCTTCTCGTCGTTCACCCACTTCACGCTCTCGCCCGCCTTCACCGTGACCTTCTCCGGCACGAACTTGTAGTCGCGGATGCGCACTTCGGCGGCGCCCGCCGTGGCCGCGCCGCCGAGCAGGGCGATCAGCAATCCCGCGGCGAGAGCTTTCACTGCTTGGCGGCGGTGATGTCGGCCTTGGCGTCGATGCCGAGCGTGTAGCCGAGCGAGACATGATGGAAGCGGCCGTTGCTCCAGTCGTCGTGGATCGCGAAACCGAAGTTGTAGCTCTTGCCCGGAGCGAGCGCGACGTCGCCCTCGCCGCCGGAGAGCTTGCGCGTGAAGGTCACCGTCCAGGTGTCGCCCGCCAGCCGGCCGCTGGCCGAAACCAGCGCCTTGCCGCCGTCCGCGACGCGCCGGTCGGCGACGTAGCCGTCCGAGGGTTTGCCTTTGGCCTTCCATTGCAGGAGGTCGAAATACTTGCCGCCGAGCGAGCCGCCGACGACGTACTTCGTCTTCTTGTCGTCCTTCGCTCCCGGCATGGTGCGCGCGTCGGCGTGGCAGGCCGCCCAGCAGCCGCCGGTGGGCACGCCCTCGATCCTGTTCTCCTCGAGCATGAAGGCGAGCTTCACCTGGTTGTCCGCGTCCTGCTTCGCGGCCCCGGAGGCCGCGGGCTGCTTCCAGGAGAAGCGCAGGTAGAGGTTGGCGCCGTCGTGCGCCGCCTGCACGCTGACCGGGATCGCCGCCGCCTTGCCCTTGATCGGCGCCGGCTCCAGCTTCTGGCCGCTGACGATCCTCTTTCCCATGTCGGCGGTTTCATCTTCATGGCAGCCGGTGCAGGCTTCGCCCTTTCTCATGCCGCGCGCGCCGCCGTGCTCGGTTCCCTTGAGGATCCACTCCATCGGCGATACGCCCGGGTAGAACACGGTGACCTTCCTCGCCGCGACCTTGCCCCAATCGGGTTCGGCGGCGGATGCGCCGGCGGCGAGGGCCGCGGCGGCGAGGGTCGCAAGCAGGCTGGCTGCGGGTTTGTGCATGGTCGGCTCCTAGTCGTCTTCCTTCATGCCCTTGGGCTTGTTGTGGGCGATGCCCTTGTGGCAGTCGATGCAGGTTTCCCTGTTCTTCACCGCCAGCTCGTGCTGCCGTTTCGCGCGCTGCTTCTGGTTCTCGGTATTCATGCTCTCCAGGCTGTGGCAGTTGCGGCACTCGAGCGAGTCGTTCGCCTTCATCCGCGTCCACTCGCGCTGCGCGAGCTCGAGGCGCTTGGCCTCGAACTTCTCGGGGGTATCGATGGAACCGACCAGCTTGCCCCACAGTTCGCGGGTCGCCATCACCTTGCGGATCATCTTGTCGGTCCACTCGCGCGGCACATGGCAGTCCGCGCAGGTGGCGCGCACCCCGCTTCGGTTGCTGTAATGGATCGTCTTCTGCAGCTCGACGTACACGTTGTCGCGCATTTCGTGGCAGCCGATGCAGAACTTCTCGGCGTTGGTCCATACGACGACGGTGTTGAAGCCGCCCCAGAAAATGATGCCGCCCGCGCCGCCGGCGAGCAGCAGGCCGAGAACCGACCAGCGCGTGCTGGGCGAAGCGAGGGTCTTCCACAAGCTCATCGGGCTGCCTTTGCGATCACGCTTGCGATGGTCGCCGGAGCCGGCGGATACCGATTTGATCCACATTAAGAAGCGCGTTCCCGGAGCCATCGGGATCCGGGGATCGGGCCCGCTTGATCTGCATCAAGCCCCCGCTCCCGCGGCGGGCTACAGTGCGGTGCACTGGGAGGACGTGCGTGGGTCGATGTCAGCCATCCGCATAGCTCGATTCTGCCGACGTCCTCGCGCTCGCCGCGGCCCGCGCCGCGCCGCATTTACCGTTGTCGTCCTGCTCGCCTGGGCCCAGGCGCCGATCGCGCACGCGCAAGGCCTCGGCGAGGCGCTCGCCGGCGGCAGGTTCTCGGTCGACCTGCGCTACCGCTTCGAGGCGGTGGACCAGGCCAACGCGCTGCGCAACGCCCGGGCCTCCACCCTGCGCGGGCGCGGCGGCTACGAGACCGGCGCCTGGCACGGATTCTCCGCCCTGCTCGAGGCCGAGGCGGTGGTCGCGGTCGGCAACGACCGCTACAACAGCACGGTGAACGGCAAGACCGGCTACTCGGTCGTCGCCGACCCGGAGGACGCGGAAATCAACCAGGCCTGGCTGCGCTACGGCGGCCTGCCCGGGACGCGCATGACCTATGGGCGCCAGCGCCTAGTGCTCGACAACCAGCGCTTCCTCGGCGCGGTCGGCTGGCGCCAGAACGAGCAGACCTTCGACGCGCTGTGGGCGGTCAACGAGTCGCTGCCGCATACGCGGCTCACCGCAGGCTATGTCTACAACGTCAACCGCGTCTTCGGCGAGAAGAGCGCGGTGGGGAACTTCAAGTCCGCCTCGCCCATCGTGCATGCGAGCTACAGGGGCTTCGCCGCGGGCGAGCTCTCCGGCTACGGGTACCTGCTGGATTTCCCGAACACGGCGGCGAGCTCGACGCGCACCTGGGGCCTGCGATTCAAGGGCGCGACGGACGCGCGCAAGGACCTGAAGCTGCTCTATGCCGCCGAATATGCGTCGCAGCACGACTGGCGCGACAACCCGCGTCGTACCCGCGTCAAGTACCGCTACCTTGAAGGCGGCGTGGCGCTGAAGGGGGTGGAGGTGAAACTGGGCCACGAGGCGCTGGGCAGCGACGGCAGCAACGCCTTCCAGACCCCGCTCGCGACGCTGCACGCCTTCAACGGCTGGGCCGACCTGTTCCTCACCACCCCGGCGGCGGGGCTGCGCGACACGCACCTGAAACTGGCCGCGACCGCGGCGGGGGTCCGGCTGGAGGCGAATCACCACCGCTTCCGCGCCGACCGCGGCGGCGCCCGCTACGGCAGCGAATGGGATTTCCAGGCGGTGCTGCCGTTCCGGAAGCATTACGCCGTCGGCATCAAGTACGCCTCCTACGACGCGCAGTCCTTCGCCGTGGACACCGACAAGCTCTGGCTCTGGGTGGAAGCGAAGTTCTGAGGCGAGAAAAAAGCCGGAGGGGTCGCCTCCGGCTCGCGACGGGCCCGGTCGGCCCTCAGTAGATGTCGTGCTGGGTGTTCCAGACGTTGAACTTGCCGGTCGGGGTGATCATTCTCGGGTCGCTGATCACCTTCTTCACCTTCAGCGTCTTGTCGTCGTAGATCACGATCGCCGAGCGGTCGGTCTTGCCGCCCCAGAGCGAGATCCAGACCTCGTCGCCCTTTTCGTTGTACTCCTGGTGCACCGCCCGGCGCAGCGCCTTGGACATCGGCAGGCCGGAGTCCTTCGCCACCTCGATCTTCACCGGCGGCTTGGAGAGGTCCTTGAGGTCGAAGACGTAGTTCGCCTCCGTCAGATCGCGCTCCGGATTCATCGGCAGGTCGACCCACAGCTTGGTGGACTTCGGGTGCGTCTTGACGAAGAGGTTCCCCGCGCCCGGCACCTTCAGCTCCTGGACCACTTTCCAGTTGTACTGCTTGTACTTGGCGTGCTCCTTCTTGTCCGAGGGGGTGCTGATCAGCGTCACCACCGCGTCGCCGAGGTGCCCGGTGGCCCACACCGGGCCGTACTTGGGATGGATGAAGTTGGCGCCGCGCCCGGGGTGCGGGATCTTCTTGGTGTCGATCAGCGCCGCCAGCTTGCCGGTCTTGGTGTCCACCGCCGCGATCTTGTGCGAGGCGTTGGCGGCCACCATGAAGTAGCGCTTGGAGGCGTCCCAGCCGCCGTCGTGCAGGAACTTGGCCGACTCGATGGTGGTGGTCTTCAGGTTCTTGATGTCGGAGTAGTCCACCAGCAGGATCTGCCCCGTCTCCTTGACGTTGACCACCCACTCCGGCTTGATGTGGGAAGACACGATCGAGGCCACGCGCGGCTCGGGGTGGTATTCGCCGTCCACCGTCATGCCGCGCGTGCCGACCACCTTCAGCGGCTTGAGCGTGTCGCCCTCCATGATCGAGTACTGCGGCGGCCAGTAGGAGCCGCCGATCAGGTACTTGTCCTCGTAGCCCTTGAACTTGGAGGTGTCCACCGAACGGGCGTCCGAACCCATGCGGATCGTGGCCACCGTGGTGGGCTTTTCGAACCACAGGTCGATCAGGGTCACCAGGCCGTCGCGGCCGACCGTGTAGACGTAGCGGCCGGACTTGGACATGCGCGAGATGTGCACCGCGTAGCCGGTCTTGAGGATCTGCCAGATCTCCTTGGTGTCGCCATCGATCAGCGCCAGTTCGCCGGTATCGCGCAGGGTCACGGCGAACACGTTCTTCAGGTTGACCTTGTTCTGCTGCTTCTTGGGCCGGTCCTTGACCGGCACGACCAGCTTCCAGCTGTCCTGCATGTCCTTCAGGCTGAACTCGGGCGGCACATCCGGCACCTGCTGGATGTAGCGCGCCATGATGTTGATCTCTTCCTTGCTGAGGATGTCGTCGTAGTTCACCATCCCGCCTTCGGTGCCCAGGGCGATGATCCGCTCCAGCCGCCCGGTGCCCAGCTTGAGCATGCCGCCTTCCTGCACGCTGCCGTCGGCGGCCTTGCGGGTCCAGTGCGGCTCGAGGTTCTTGCCGGTGGCGCCCTTCCTCAGCACGCCGTGGCAGCCGGCGCAACGCTCGAAGTAGATCTTCTTGCCCACCTCGAGCTCTTCCTTGGTCATCGCGGGCGCCTGGGCCTGGGCAAACGCCGAGGCGACGGCGAACGGAAGTGCGGCGAACGAGAGCCTGGCGGCCCATGCAACTGCACCCTGGCGTTTCATGCTTGCGCTCCTCGTAAGGGATTTGGTCTTGAAAAATGATGAGGCGGTGGCGGCGGACCCGCTTTGATGCATATCAAACCCGGCGCGTGATCAGAATCTCGACGCAACCGTCGCATCGCGCCAGCCTGCGATGGGTCCAGCCGCCCGCATGCAGCATCGGGTAGAGGGGAAAGGGCTCGCGCGCGAAGCGCGCCCGCAGCGGCCGGTCCGGCGCCGCATCCAGCGCCGCGAACACGCGCAGCAGCGGCTCGGGCGGTTCCAGCCCGCGCAGGTCCAGGACCAGTTCCTCCGGGGAAGCATCCGATGGCGCGGCCATCGCCGCATTAGCGGCGCCGCGCGCGGTCGGCGCCTTGATGTGAATTAAGCGCGCCGGCCCTGCGCCGCGCCCGCGGCGGCCAGCAGCAGCGCGGCCGAGAGCGCGTGCAGGGTGGGGGCGGTGGCCGCCAGCTGCGGGAACGTGGCGGCGAGG
>JALHLN010000146.1 GCA_022844545.1 Burkholderiales bacterium
GCAAGGCCAAGGGCAAGGTGGTGATCGCCACCGTGAAGGGCGACGTGCACGACATCGGCAAGAACATCGTCGCCGTGGTGCTCCAGTGCAACAACTACGACATCGTGAACCTCGGCGTCATGGTGCCGGCGCAGAAGATCCTGGACACCGCCCGCGAGGAGAAGGCCGACGCCATCGGCCTCTCGGGCCTGATCACGCCGTCCCTCGAGGAAATGGCGCACGTCGCCAAGGAGATGCAGCGCCAGGGCTTCACCCTGCCGCTGCTCATCGGCGGCGCGACCACCTCGCGCGCCCACACCGCGGTCAAGATCGCGCCCAATTATTCCGGCCCGGTTGTGTATGTCCCGGACGCCTCGCGCTCGGTCGGCGTGGCGCAGAACCTGCTGTCGGCGGAGAACCGGGATGCGTATGTCGCCTCGGTGCGCGCGGACTACGACCGCGTCCGCCTGCAGCACAGCCAGAAGAAAGGGCCCGGCCCGCTGCACCCCATTACCGAAGCCCGCCGCCGCGGCGCGAAGACCGACTGGGCGGCCTACCGTCCGCGGGCGCCGGCGAAGCCGGGCCTCACGGTGCTGCGCGACTATCCGCTGGAGAAGCTGGTGCCCTACATCGACTGGGGCCCCTTCTTCCAGGCCTGGGAACTGTCCGGGCCGTACCCAAAGATCCTGCAGGACCCGGTGGTCGGCGAGGCGGCGCGGAAGCTGTTCGCGGAGGCACGCGAGTTCCTCGACCGCGTGGTGAAGGAAAAATGGATCCGCGCCAACGGCGTGTTCGGCCTCTACCCGGCGGCGCAGGTGAACGGCGACGATGTGGAAATCTATGAGGACGAAAGTCGCAAGACCGTCGCCCTCTCCTGGCACAACCTGCGCCAGCAGAACCACAAGCCCGAGGGCAACCCGAACCTGTGCCTGGCCGATTTCGTGGCGCCGAAGGCCTCCGGGGTGCCGGACTGGATCGGCGCCTTTGCCGTCAGCGCCGGCGGCTTCGAGGAGCGCCTGGCCGCCTACGAGCGCGCCCACGATGACTACAGCGCCATCATGCTGAAGGTCCTTGCCGACCGCCTCGCGGAGGCCTTCGCCGAGCACCTGCACGAGCGCGTGCGGCGCGAGTTCTGGGGATATGCGCCGGAGGAAAAGCTCTCGGCCGAGGAGCTGATCCGCGAGGCCTACCGCGGCATCCGCCCGGCCCCGGGCTACCCTGCCTGCCCGGACCACACCGAGAAGGGGGGCCTCTTTGCGCTGCTGCAGGCCGAAGCCAACGCGGACATGCGGCTGACGGAGTCCTACGCCATGCTGCCGGCCTCGGCGGTCTCGGGCTTCTACCTGTCGCACCCCGAGGCGGCTTATTTCGCGGTAGGCAAGCTCGGCCGCGACCAGGTCGAGGACTACGCGCGCCGCAAGGGCATGCGCCTGGAGGATGCGGAACGGTGGCTGGCGCCGAACCTCGCCTACGAACCGGCCGATATAATTTCCACCGTTTCAACCTGACGGAAAGCAGCGACCACCATGGGCAAAGGCGACAAGCGCACGCGCAAGGGCAAGATCTACAAGGGCAGCTACGGCAAGACGCGCCCCGGACGCGTCAAGGCGAAGAAGAAGAAGGGCTAAGCGCCGACTTGCTGCGGAACCGGGTTTAGCGCGGCGTAGGTGCTAAGCCTGAATGACGAAGTCAAAGCGCCAGGCCACGCCTTCGCGCTTCATCTGCAACTCGGGCCGATAGATGCCATCGCGCGCATTGCCAGGGTCGCCGGCAAAGTAGAGCTGGGTCGTGAGCAATCGCTTTCCGGGCGGCTGCACCTTCACGTGAATGTGGCGGGTGCGGCCCGGGTAGAGGCCGGGCATGACGGTCTCGAAGCGAAAGCGCCCCTGCGCGTCGGCGAACAGGTGGCCGCGGTAGCGGAACCCTGCGTTGTCGTATTCGCCTTTTTCATCGGCATGCCATACGTCGAGCATCGCCTGGGGGAGCGGCTTGCAATCCGGGGCCAGAACCAGCCCGATGACCGTGATGCGCTCGCCTCCGGCTCCCGGTTCGACGAGCGAGTCCTTGCGTGGCGTGCGCGGCGAATAGAACGGGCCTTCGGTCTGCCGCAGCGTCGCCTCGGCCTTTCCCCGGCATTCCGGCGTCAGCGCGAGTGATGCCGGCGCTTGTGCGAGCGACGGGCGGGACACCAGCAGGCCCGCCGGCAAGGCGAGCGCAGCTTTCATGAAGCGGCGTCTGAAGGTGGACATGTCTCCTGCGTTCGGATCGCGCCGACGCAGATTGGTTCCCCGGGCTCCAGGGTTCCGGCTCATCCGCCCGTGCCCGGCGCCCAGCCGTTGAGGCGGCCGATTTCCGCCTTCACATAGCCCGCCAGCGCGAGGCGGTCCGGCACCAGCATCACCATGCCGAATCCCTGGTCCAGGTAGCGCTGGGTGAAGCGTGAACCGGCGGTATGGATGCCGGCGACGACGCCATGGCGCTTGCAGGTCTCGAGGATCCGCGTGACCGTGGCGACGTGCGCAGGCTCCTCGTTGTCCATCACCGGCGCGAGGCCGAGCGCCAGGGCGAGATCGGTCGGACCGATGTAGACCGCGTCCAGCCCCGGCGTCGAGATGATTTCCTCCATCTTCTCGATGCCTTCGGCGGTTTCGATCATCACCACGCAGGCCATTTCCCGGTCGGCGTGCTTCTGGTAGTCGGCGCCGCCATAGAGCGCCGCGCGGTTGGGCCCGTTGCTGCGGATGCCGGCAGGCGGATAGCGGCAGGCGGCCACGGCGCGCTCGGCTTGCGCGCGGTTGCTCACCATCGGCACGATGACGCCATAGGCGCCTGCGTCGAGCACCCTGCCGATCATCGACGGCTCATTGCCGGGCACGCGCACGAACGGCGTCGTGGCCGTGGTCGAAATGGCGGTCAGCATCGGCACGGCGTCGACGAAATCGATGCAGCCGTGCTGCAAGTCGACGCATAGCCAGTCCAGGCCGGCGTGAGCCATGATCTCGGCCGAGAAGCCGCTGGGAATCGCGAGGAAGCCGCCGACCGCCGGCTTGCCTTGCCGCCAGAGTTGCTTGACGCGGTTGATGCGCATGGGGTCTCGCTCGTTCCGCTACTGGATTTTCGCGCCGGAGGCCTTGATGAGAGGGAGCCAGCGCTCGTTCTCGGCCTTGATGAATGCGGCGAACGCCTCCGGGTCGCGCTCCATGACCGGCGTGCCGGCCTTGGCGAGTCGCTCGCGTATTTCCGGCTTTGCCAGCGTCGCCTTGAGCGCGCCGTAGAGCTTGTTCACGACTTCCTTCGGCATCCCTGCCGGGCCGACCAGGCCTTGCCAGCCGGAAGTCTGCAGCTCGGGAAATCCGATTTCGATCACCGTCGGCACGTTCGGCAGGTCCGGATCCCGCGTCGGGCTGGTCACCGCCAGCGCCTTGAGCCTGCCGCCGAGCACCTGGGGCTTGAGGATGGAGCCAACATCGACCAGCAGGTGTGTCTGCCCGGCGATGAGGTCCGTGATTGCCGGCGCGGAGCCCTTGTACGGCACGTGCGTCATGCGGATGCCGGCCACCTGGTTGATCAGCTCGCCGTTCAGATGGGTAATCGAGCCATTGCCGCCCGAGGCGAAGTTGACCTTGCCTTCGTTCTGCTTCGCCCAACCGATGAACTCCTTGAGCGAGCCGGCGGGGTGATTGGCAGGAACGGTGGCTACGAAATAGGTCGCGAGCACCTGGCCGATGGCGGTGAAATCGCGCGTCGGCTCGTAGGGCCGGCGTTCCATCATGCTGGGCGCCAGGGCGAGCGGCCCGATGTTGCCGACGATCAGCGTGTAGCCGTCGGGTGCCGCGCGCGCGATGTCGGTATGCGCGATCACCCCCGCCGCGCCCGGCTTGTTCTCGACGATGACCTGCTGGCCCAGTTGCTCGGCAAGCTGCGGCGCCAGCAGACGGGTGGTGAAGTCCAACCCGCCGCCGGGAGGAAAGCCGACGATGATCTTGATGGGCTTGGCCGGGAAGCTCTGGGCAAGCGCTGGGTTGCCGCCGGCGAATGCGGCGACGAGTGCGGCGAGCGCAAGCAGGGATTGGCGCAGGTTCATGTCTCCTCCTCCATGAGGTAACAGGGGCGGCGCGGATGGTAGCGCATCGCGCTCGTGCCTTCTCGGAACAGGAGCTTGCCTGCGATCGGCGACTCCTCCTGGCCGACCATGCTGCGGCGCACTAGCCGGACAGGCGGTCGTTTCGGCACGACAATCGGCGCGGGTTTCGTTCAGAGATCGTGAAATCTGCTGTGGTGGCTTCATCTTCCGCCGCATAGCATTCATGCATGGTCGATTGCGAGCGCGGGCAGGCAGACGACGGACTCGAGATCGCGCGAGGCGCGTTCCATGGGCTCCTGTTCGCGATGCCGCTCTGGTTCGCTTTCGCGGTCGTGACCGTTTTCGTCCTCCAGGATGGGCCGACGAGCGAGCGGTCAAGCCTTGTATTGATGATCGCCGCGGTAGCTGCCACGATCCTGATGCGCCCGTGTCTGCGCGCCCTTTGGACGCGCCACTATCCAACGATCAGATCCATGTTCCTTGCGCAGTTTCGCCAGCCGCGGCCATCGCTGTCACTGGCGCGCCAGACGTTTGCATTGAGCGCTCTGACAGGAGCCTACCTTCAGTTCTACTTCCTTGAAGTAAACCTGCAAATCGCATCCATGCGCTCGGTCACCGTGTTCGTTCCCGTGAGCTCGATGACCTGACGAGCGCAAGGCTATCCAATCGCGGCTTTCTCGCGGATGATGCACGAATGGCGCCGCGCAAGTGGTGCAGAACCGACAGGTGGAGGTAGAAGGATGCGCATCGTCTTGATGCCGTTGTTGGTGCTTGCGACCGTCCCGGCGTTGGCGCAGTGGGTGAAGGTAGACGAAAAGGACAATGCCATCCACTACATCGACCGCACGACGCTCACCAGGAGTGGCGATGTGCGCAGGGTCTGGGTAACCCAGTACCTGCGCGAGAAAGGTCCCGATGGCGAGATTTCACGCCGAGCGCTTCTGGAATACGACTGCGCGGGAAGGCGATTCCGGTATCTTTCGACCGCCAAGCATTCCGCACGGACGGCAGGAAGCGAGGCGCCATCGCCGGAGAGTTCACCGAGAAAGTCGACCTACATTCCCGCCCCCGTCGACGACAGGGCCGTCCACGGCGTTCTCTGCGCCCCTTGACCGTGACGCGATGGGATTGGAGCAGAACAGCGACTTAGCCAGGCTCCTTACCCACCAGTTCGACGTAGTCCGCCAGCGGGCGCTCTCGTAGTGTCCGCTCTAGCGCCGGAAGATGTTCCCGATCGGGAACCAGCAGCAGCACGCCGGCTGGCCGTTGCGCGCGCAGAAGGCGCACCAGCGCCACCTGCAACTCGACACGCGCCGTGCAGCAGGGGCAACCCTGCAGGGCCAGCACCGCCCAGCCTTCGCGGCGCGCCGCGGAATCGCTCACCGGCTCGAGGGGAACCTTCAGATCAGCTTTCCTCGCGCCGGCCGACCGACAGGCCCAGTGCCTTCAGCTTGCGGTACAGATGCGTGCGCTCCAGCCCGGAATGCTCCGCGACGCGCGACATGCTGCCGTTCTCGCGCGCGAGCAGGTTCTCGAAGTAAAGCCGCTCGAACGCCTCGCGCGCTTCCCGATAGGGACGGTCCAGCGCGATCTCCGGCGGCGGCGCCGGACCGGCATGCGCCGCGAGCACGCGCTCGACGTCGGCGAGGCCGATCTCCTCCTCCAGCGCGCCGAAGGCGAGGTTGCGCACCACGCTCTCCAGCTCGGCCAGGTTGCCCGGCCAGGCATGGTGGCGCAGCGCGTTCAGCGCCGCGATCGACAGCCGGCGCGGCGGGCAGGCGCGCGCCTCCACCAGCTGGACGAGGACGAGGGCGGCCAGGTCGGGCACGTCTTCCGCGAACTCGCGCAGCGACGGCAGCTTCAGCACCAGTTCCGACAGGCGCGCCAGCAGCGCCGGGTCGAACTCGTGCTTCTCGGCAAGCGTGCGGGGGTCCACCGGGGAGAAGGACACCAGCCGCGCGCGGTGCTTGTCGGCGCGGGCGAGGTAGAACTCCAGGTTCTTCTGCTCGGCGCGCCCCAGCCGCGACAGGTCGCCCACGAACATCACCCCGCCGCTGGCGCGCGCCAGGACTTCGGAGGACGCATCCGCGAGCAGGTCGACGCCCTCGAGGAATGGCGCCCCGGGCGCGGCCACGAGGCGCGCGAACAGTTCCGGGCGCATGCCGCGGTCGCCGCGCAGCAGCAGCGGCGCCGCGGAAAGCGCGAGCTGCGCGAGGCGCTTGCGCGCCTCTGCCAGGGCAGGGGCGCGGCCCAGCGTCGCGAGCGACAGCTCGCGCGGGGCCAGCGCCTCCTGGTTGCGCAGCGCGCGCTTGACCGTGCCCAGCAGCCGCTGCAGCGCGATCGGCTTCTCCAGGTAGTCCAGCGCGCCAATCCGCGTCGCCTCCACCGCGGTCTCGATGGTGCCGTGCCCCGACATCATCACCACGGGCATCGTCAGCTGGCCGTTGGCGGACCACTCCTTCAGGAGCGAGATGCCGTCGGTGTCCGGCATCCAGATGTCGAGCAGGACCAGGTCCGGCCGGCCCGCCTCGCGCGCCTGCCGCGCCTCCGCGGCGCTCTCGGCAAGGCGCACCTCATGGCCCTCGTCGGCCAGGATCTCCAGCAAGAGCTCCCGGATGCCGACTTCGTCGTCCACTACGAGGATCTTCGCCATGGGCTCAGGCCGCCTTCAGCAGCACGCTCACCGCGGCGCCCTGCGCCGGCCGGTTCTCGATCGCCACCTCGCCGTGGTGCTCGTCCACGATTTTCTTCACGATCGCGAGGCCGAGGCCGGTGCCGCGCAGCTTGGTCGTGACATAGGGTTCGAAGATACGCGCCATCATTGCCTCCGGGAAGCCGCCGCCATTGTCCGACACCGTGAGCCGGACGCGGTCGCCGGCGGGCTCGGTGCGCACCTCGATCGCCGCGCCATCGCGCTTCTCCAGCGCGTCCTGCGCGTTCTGCACCAGGTTATGCAGCACCTGGCGCATCTGCTGCGCGTCGGCGCGCACCGGCGGCAGGCCGGCGGCGAGGCTGCGCGCGATCGGCACCGGCGAGGTCTCGTACAGGGAGAGCACCTCGGCCACCAGCGCATTGAGGTCGAGTTGGGCCAGCACCGGCGCCGGCAGCCGCGCATAGTCGCGGAAATCGTCCACCATGCTCTTCAGCGCCGCCACCTGGTTGACAATGGTGTGGATGCTGCGGCGGAGCACGTCGGCGTCGGCATCCGAGAGCTTGTCGGCGAGCTTCATCTCCAGTCGCTCGGCCGAGAGCTGGATCGGGGTGAGGGGGTTCTTGATCTCGTGCGCCAGGCGCCGCGCCACCTCGGCCCAGGCGGTGGCGCGCTGGGCCTGCAGCAACTGGGAAATGTCGTCGAACACCAGCACGTAGCCGCCCTCGGGCGCCTTGGGCAGGGCCGCGCCACGCGCGAGCAGCGTCTTGCCGGTGCCCTTCAATTCCAGTTCCAGCTGCCACACGCGGTCCTGCTCGGCGGCGAACTGCCCGCCCACCGGCGCGGCGAAGGAGGCGAGCGCGGGCGGCCACTCCGCCAACGGGCGGCCGGCGCAGGCGGCGAGCTCGGCGCCCAGGATCGCGTGCGCGCCGTGGTTGGCGATGGTCAGGCGCAGCGCGCCGTCGAACACCAGCACGCCGGTGGACAGGTTGGAGAGGATGTTCTCCAGGCGCGCGCGCGCGGTCTCGAGCGCGTCGCGGTTGGCCTCCAGCACCCGGCGCGCCTCGTCCAGCTGGCGCGTCATGGAGTTGAATGACTCGGTGAGCACGCCCAGCTCGTCGCGGCTGGTGACCGGGGTGCGGCGGCTGAAATCGCCGCGCGCCACCGCCTGGGTCGCCTGCGCGAGATTAGCGAGAGGCTGCGACAGCCGGTCGGCGAGCAGCACCGCGAGCGCGATCGCCACCAGAAGCGCCATGGACAGGGCGAGGGTCAGGGTGACAATGTAGATCCGCTGCAGGCCCTGGCGCGACAGCGCGAGCTCGCGGTAGTCGCGGTAGGCCGCCTCCACCGCCTCGGCGCTGCGCGCGAACTGCTCCGGCACCGTCTGGCGCAATTGCAG
>JALHLN010000147.1 GCA_022844545.1 Burkholderiales bacterium
GGCGGATTGACAAAGGCCGGGAAGAATGCCGCGCTGGCGGCGCTGGCCAGCGGCGAGGCACAGATCGGGGTCGGCACCCACGCGCTGTTCCAGGACGCCTCGGTGTTCGCGCGCCTGGCGCTGGCGGTCGTCGACGAGCAGCATCGCTTCGGCGTGAAGCAGCGCCTCGCCCTCAGGAAGAAGGCCCTGGCCCGGACCGCGCCCCACCAGCTGATGATGAGCGCGACGCCGATCCCGCGCACGCTGTCCATGAGCTACTACGCCGACCTTGACGTGTCGGTGATCGACGAGATGCCGCCGGGTCGCCGGCCAGTGGCGACCAAGCTTGTGTCGGAGGCTCGCCGCGGCGAGGTGCTGGCGCGGATCCGCGAGGCCTGCGCCGGCGGCCAGCAGGCCTACTGGGTGTGCCCCGTGATCGAGGAGTCCAAGGAGGGCGACCTGCAGACTGCGATCGACACCCACGCGGCCTTGAGCGCTGAGTTGAAGGGACTGACGGTGGGGTTGGTGCACGGCCGCCTGCCCGCGGCGGAGAAAGCGGCGGTGATGGCGGCGTTCAGCGCCGGCCGCATCCACCTGCTGGTGGCCACCACCGTGATCGAAGTCGGCGTGGACGTGCCCAACGCCTCGCTGATGGTGATCGAGCACGCGGAGCGCTTCGGCCTCGCGCAGCTGCACCAGCTGCGCGGCCGCATCGGCCGCGGCAGCGTGGAGAGCGCTTGCATCCTGCTCTACGCCGGCCCGCTGTCCCAGGCGGCGCGCGCGCGCCTCAAGGTGGTCTACGAGAACGCGGATGGCTTCGAGATCGCGCGCCAGGACCTGGCGCTGCGCGGTCCCGGCGAGGTCCTGGGCGAGGCGCAGAGCGGTGCGCCGTTGCTGCGCTTCGCGGACCTGGAGAAGGACGAGCCGCTGGTGATCGCCGCGCGCGACGCGGCCGGGTCCCTGCTGGACGCCGATCCGGCCGCGGCGGAGCGCCATGTCGAGCGCTGGCTGGGCGCGCGGCGGGATCTGCTGCGCGCCTAGCTGATATCCTCGACGCATGGACGCGGCCTTCCTGCGCAGGCGCATCGATGCCTACGAGCGGCTCATCCGGCTCGACAAGCCGGAGGGCGCGCTGCTGCTGCTGTGGCCGACGCTCTGGGCGGTGTGGCTGGCCGGGCGCGGCCGCCCGCCGGCCGAGGTGGTGATCATCTTCGTCGTCGGCGTGTTCCTGATGCGCAGCGCCGGCTGCGCGCTGAACGATTTTGCCGACCGGCGCTTCGACCCGATGGTCGAGCGCACGCGCAGCCGCCCGCTCGCCGCCGGCGAGATCGGGCCGGGCGAGGCGCTTGCGGTCGCCGCCGTGCTGACCGCGGTGGCCTTCGGCTTCGCCCTGTTCCTCAACCGCTTCGCCATCCTGCTGTCGTTCGTCGCGCTGGCGGTCGCGGCGAGCTATCCCTACACCAAGCGCTGGTTCGCGCTGCCGCAGCTGCACCTGGGCGTCGCGTTCGGCTTCGGCATCCCGATGGCCTACGCGGCGCTGCGCGGCGGCCTGCCCTGGGAATGCTGGGCGCTGCTGGCGGCGAACGTCTGCTACTCGTTCGCATACGATACGGAGTACGCCATGGTGGACCGCGACGACGACCGCAGGATCGGCATCCGCACCTCCGCGATCACGCTCGGGCGCTGGGACGTCGCGGGCGTGATGACGGCCTACGCCGGCATGCTCGCGATACTCTCGGGCGTCGGCATCGGGCTGCGCCTGGGCTGGCCGTTCTTCGCCGGACTCACCGTTGCCGCCGCGCTGATGCTGTACCACTACCGACTGATCCGGGACCGGACGCGGGAGGGCTGCTTCCGCGCTTTCCGCCACAACAACTGGGTCGGCGCCGTGATCTTCGCCGGCGTGGTCGGCTCGTTCCACGCATGAGCCGGGACGCGCTGGTGGCGGAAGCCCGGGTCGGCGGCGGCGCGCTGTGCCTGTACCAGGACCTGCTGGTGCATCGGAGCGACGTGGTCACCGAGACCATCCCGCTCGCCCAGCTGGCGTCGGTCCGGATTGCGTTCGAGCGGGAAGCGGCGAAACTCGGCGGCGCGATCGCGCTGGGCCTCGTCGCCGCGCTGCTGCTGCTGGTCGCTGCCCCGCTGCGCGGCTGGCTGGCGGACCTCGCGGGCAAGGCCGCCGAGCCCGGCACGCGCGAGTCGCTGGAATCGGTGCTGCACTCGGTGTTCTCCGCGCTCGCGGGCCTCGCGGACGCGCTGCCGGCGATCGGAGTGATGTTGCTGGCCGCCGCCGCCGCCCTGGCCGCGCTCTGGGCGTACGGACGCACCACGCTGACGCTCTGCTTCGCGGCCACCGAGCGCGTTCTGTCGCTGCGCGGCCGCGATGCGGCGCTGATCGAGTTCGCCGAATCGCTCGCCGCGCGCCTGTCCGCGCTGGTGCAGTCGCGCTGAACGATGGCCTACGCCGACCTGCGCGACTTCCTGGGGCAGCTCGAGCGCCGCGGCGAGCTCAAGCGCATTGCCGCGGCGGTCTCGCCGCGGCTGGAGATGACGGAGATCTGCGACCGCGTGCTGCGCGCCGGGGGCCCGGCGCTGCTGTTCGAGCGCCCGGCTGGATTCGGCATCCCGGTGCTGGCGAACCTCTTCGGCAGCGTGCGGCGCGTCGCGCTCGGCATGGGCGCCGAGGACAACGCGTCGCTGCGCGAGATCGGCAAGCTGCTCGCCTACCTGCGCGAACCGGATCCGCCCAAGGGGCTGCGCGACGCCTGGGAGAAACTGCCGATCCTGAAGCAGGTGCTGGCGATGCAGCCCAGGCTCGTTTCCTCCGCGCCCTGCCAGGCGGTCGTGCGGGAGGGCAAGGACGTGGACCTGGGCGCGCTGCCGGTGCAGACCTGCTGGCCGGGCGATGCCGGCCCGCTCATCACCTGGGGGCTCACCATCACGCGCGGCCCCCACAAGGCGCGGCAGAACCTCGGCATCTACCGCCAGCAGGTGATCGCGCCCAACCGGGTCATCATGCGCTGGCTCGCCCATCGCGGCGGCGCGCTCGATTTCCGCGACCACACGCTGGCCCATCCCGGGCAGCCATACCCGGTCGCGGTCGCGCTGGGCGCCGACCCGGCCACCACGCTGGCAGCGGTGACGCCGGTTCCGGATTCGCTCGGCGAGTACCAGTTCGCGGGCCTCTTGCGCGGCGGCCGCACCGAGGTGGCGAAGTGCCTGGGCAGCGACCTGCAGGTGCCGGCCGCCGCCGAGATCGTGCTCGAAGGCGTGATCCATCCCGAGGACACCGCGCTCGAGGGCCCGCACGGGGACCATACCGGCTACTACAACGAGGCCGAGCGCTTCCCGGTGCTGACGGTCGAGCGCATCACGATGCGGCGCGACCCGATCTACCACTCCACCTACACCGGCAAGCCGCCCGACGAGCCGGCGATGCTCGGCGTCGCGCTGAACGAGGTCTTCGTGCCGCTGATCGCGAGGCAGTTCCCCGAGATCGTGGATTTCTACCTGCCGCCGGAAGGCTGCTCGTACCGGATGGCGGTGGTGAGCATGAAGAAGCAGTACCCCGGGCACGCCAAGCGCGTCATGTTCGGGGTCTGGAGCTACCTGCGCCAGTTCATGTACACCAAGTTCATCGTGGTGGTGGACGAGGACGTGGACGCGCGCGACTGGAAGGAAGTGGTCTGGGCGCTCACCACGCGCGTGGATCCGGCGCGCGACACCCTGATCGCGGAGAACACGCCGATCGACTACCTGGATTTCGCCAGCCCGGTGTCAGGGCTGGGTTCCAAGATGGGCATCGACGCCACCGCCAAGTGGCCGGGCGAAACCGCGCGGCGCTGGGGCACGCCGATCGCGATGGACCAGGCCGTGAAGCGGCGCGTCGATGAAATGTGGAAGGCGCTGGGCCTTTGAGCGCCGACGCCGGCCGGCTCGAAGGCCTCCGGGCGTGGACGCATGTCATCTATGCGCTCCACGCCTGGTCGGTCCTCGCCGGACTGCTGACCCCGGCGCTCGTAGTGACCGCGTTCCTGCTTGGCTGGCCCTCGATCATCGCGGTGGTGCTCAACTACGTGAAGCGAAGCGACGCTGCCGGGACGCCCCTGGAATCGCATTTCCGCTGGCAGATCCGCACTTTCTGGTTTGCTGTGCCGTGGGCGCTCGCGGGCCTGCTGCTGTGGCTGACTTTCCTCCTGATCCCGCTTGCCCTGGTGCTGTGGGGAATCACCGGGCTCTGGGTGGCCTACCGCGTCGCGCGCGGCTGGATCGCGCTGGCGCGCGGCCGCGAAATGCCTCAGCCGCGCTCGTAGACCCAGCGCAGGAGCGCATCGAGCGCCTCCTGCGACTGCGGCGCGTTGGGGTGATTGATCAGCATCACCACCACCATGCGCCGGCCGCGACGATCCAGTACGTATCCCGCCATCGCGCGCGCGTCGGACAACAGGCCGGTCTTGATGTGCGCCTGCCCGGACACGCCTTCGCCCTTCAGTCGCCGGCGCATGGTGCCGTCTGTGGCCGCGACCGGCAGCGAGGCGATGAATTCCGGCATCACGCTGCTGCGCCAGGCCGACTGCAGCAGCGCCGCCATCGACGCGGCGCTGATCCGCTCGGCGCGTGACAGGCCGGAACCGTTCTCCATCACCAGTTCCGGCGCCGGCAGGCCTTTCTGGCGCATCCAGTCCCGCACGGCCGCCATCGACTTCTCCGGGCTGGCCGGCGCGCCCGAGGCCTCCATGCCGAGCGTCAGGTACAGGTGCCGCGCCATGACGTTGTTCGACAGCTTGTTGACGTCGCGCACCAGCTCGGCGAGGGAGGGCGAATCATGGACATGGAATGGCGTAGCGCCCGCCGGAACGGTACCGTCGCGCGCGGCGCCCGGCCATGTGCCGCCGGTCTCCGCCCAGAGCTGGCGCAGGATGCCGGCGACCTGGTCGTTGGGCTCGAGCAAAGCGACGTTCAGGTCCTTCTCGCCGCAGCTGGCCGGGAACCGGCCGGCGAAGATCGCGCGCTGCTTCGCGGGTTCGAAGGTCGGAAGCAGGATGTCGCGGAAGGCGCGGCCCTCCGGGCAGGGACCTTCCGAGAGCTTGAGCACGTTCACCACTTCGAGCGCAGGCGGATGCGGTTCGACCGAGATGCGCGCGGTGCCGGCTCCCGGGACGGGGTGGAAAACGAACCGCAGCGAACGGTAGTTCACCAGCAGAGGGTCGGGCAGGACGTTGTACGGCCGGAACGGGTCGCCATCGAAGCGCGCCGGGTCGCCGACGGCGCGCTCGAACCGGCTACGGTCCAGCACCAGGTCGCCGCGAATCTCCCGCAGTCCCTTGGCCCGTAGCGCGCGGAGCAGGACCCAGAACGACTCCAGGTTCAGCTTCGGGTCGCCCCCGCCCCTGAGCAGAAGGCTGCCGGACAGCACGCCATCGCGCAGGTCGCCGTCCAGGAAGACCTCCGTTCTCCACCGGTAAGCAGGGCCCAGGCGCTCGAGGGCGGCGTAAGTGGTCACCAACTTCATTACCGAGGCCGGGTTCATGGGAGCGGCTTCGTTCACGCGAAGGGTCGAGCGGGAGGCGCCGGCCTCCTGAACGGCGATGGCGACGCTGGCCTGGGAAACGCGCGCGGCGTTCAGCGCCTGGGCCACCTGGGGCGGCAGCGCATCCTGGGCAAGGGCGGAAAAGGCGATCGCGCAGAGCGCGGCGGCGAAGAGGCGGCAGGGGTTCGGCACGGTCGGATTCTAGAGAAGACTTGAAATCGGGTAGCCTAGCCGCTATCATTAGCACTCGAGCAGGGGGAGTGCTAGCAATTTCGCCGCCTTGGCGCCTTCCCCGTCAACAAGAATTCCGTAACTTGTTGTAAATACTAACGTTTTTACTGGAGACTTGTATGAAGATCCGTCCTTTGCATGACCGAGTCATCGTCAAGCGCATCGAGGAAGAGCGCAAAACCGCCAGCGGCATCGTGATCCCGGACACCGCGGCCGAGAAGCCCGACCAGGGCGAAGTCGTCGCCGTCGGCAAGGGCAAGAAGGATGACGCCGGCAAGCTGATCCCGCTCGACGTCAAGCCGGGCGACAAGGTGCTGTTCGGCAAGTACTCCGGGCAGACCGTGAAGGTGAAGGGGGAGGAACTCCTCGTCATGCGCGAGGAAGACATCATGGGCGTGATCGAGGGCCACTGAGCCCCAGCCCCGCAACCCGCATTCGCAAGTCCGGAAATCGCACACAGGAGAGAATCAAATGGCAGCCAAAGAAGTCCGCTTTCACGAGAGCGCCCGCGTCCGCATGGTGCACGGCCTGAACATCCTGGCCGACGCCGTCAAGGTCACCCTCGGCCCCAAGGGCCGCAACGTGGTTCTGGAGCGCTCGTTCGGCGCTCCCACGGTCACCAAGGACGGCGTCTCGGTCGCCAAGGAGATCGAGCTCAAGGACAAGTTCGAGAACATGGGCGCGCAGATGGTGAAGGAAGTCGCCTCCAAGACCTCGGATGTCGCCGGTGACGGCACCACGACCGCGACGGTCCTGGCGCAGGCCATCGTCCGCGAGGGCATGAAGTACGTCGCCTCGGGCATGAACCCGATGGATCTCAAGCGCGGCATCGACAAGGCGGTGATCGCCGTGGTCGAGGAGCTGAAGAAGATCTCGCAGCCCTGCAAGACCTCCAAGGAAATCGCCCAGGTCGGCTCGATCTCGGCCAACTCCGACAACGACATCGGCAAGATCATCGCCGACGCCATGGACAAGGTCGGCAAGGAGGGCGTCATCACCGTCGAGGACGGCAAGAGCCTGCAGAACGAGCTCGACGTGGTCGAGGGCATGCAGTTCGACCGCGGCTACCTGTCGCCGTACTTCATCAACAACCCGGAAAAGCAGATCGCCGTGCTGGATGACCCGTACATCCTGCTGCACGACAAGAAGATCAGCTCGATCCGCGAGCTGCTGCCGCTGCTGGAGCAGGTGGCCAAGGCCGGCAAGCCGCTGCTGATCATCGCCGAGGAAGTCGAAGGCGAGGCGCTGGCGACCCTGGTCGTCAACAACATCCGCGGCATCCTGAAGACGGTGGCGGTCAAGGCGCCGGGCTTCGGTGACCGCAGGAAGGCGATGCTGGAGGACATGGCGATCCTGACCGGCGGCACGGTCATCAGCGAAGAGCTGGGCCTGAAGCTGGAGAACGCGACCCTGAAGGACCTCGGCCGCGCCAAGAAGATCGAGTCGGGCAAGGAAAACACCACGATCATCGACGGCAACGGCAACAAGAAGGACATCGAGGGCCGGGTCAAGCAGGTTCGCGTCCAGATCGAGGAAGCCACCAGCGACTACGACCGCGAAAAGCTCCAGGAGCGCGTGGCGAAGCTGGCCGGCGGCGTGGCGCTGATCAAGGTGGGCGCGGCGACCGAAGTCGAGATGAAGGAGAAGAAGGCCCGCGTCGAGGATGCCCTGCACGCCACGCGTGCGGCGGTGGAAGAAGGCGTGGTCCCCGGCGGCGGCGTGGCGTTCCTGCGCGCGCGCAGGGCGCTCGAGGGCAAGATGAAGGTCGCCAACGACGACCAGCAGGCCGGCATCAAGATCGTGATGCGGGCGCTGGAAGAGCCGATGCGCCAGATCGTGGCCAACGCCGGCGCCGAACCCTCGGTGGTGCTGAACAAGGTCGCCGAAGGCAAGGGCGTGAACTACGGCTTCAACGCGCAGACCGACGAGTACGGCGACCTGGTCGAAATGGGCGTCATCGACCCGACCAAGGTCGCCCGCACCGCGCTGCAGAACGCGGCCTCGGTTGCCGGCCTGATGCTCACCACCGACGCGATGGTCGCGGAACTGGTGGAGGAGAAGAAGGCGGGAGGCGGCGGCCATGACCACGGCGGCATGGGTGGCATGGGCGGCATGGGCGGGATGGACATGTAATTCCCTTCACGGGGAAGTCCACGAAAAGGGGCGCTTCGGCGCCCCTTTTCTTTTGTATTACACTCGACGCGGGAGGCGTGCGGGCTTGAGGATTCTCATCGCGGAGGACGACGCGGTACTGGCCGACGCGGTGACGCGCAGCCTG
>JALHLN010000148.1 GCA_022844545.1 Burkholderiales bacterium
ACGAGCAGGACGTCCACGTCAGTACCGTCCGCGGCCATGGGCGAAGTCTACGCCCGCGGCATGGCTCATGCCCCGAAGGGATGGCGCAGGACGATGGTCTGGTCCCGGTCGGGGCCGGTGGAGATGATGTCGATGGGCACCCCGCAGAGCTTCTCGACGCGCGCCAGGTAGGCCCGGGCCGCCCCGGGCAGTTGGTCGTGCGCCTTAACCCCCACGGTATTCTCCTGCCAGCCCGGCATTTCCTCGTACACCGGCACGCAGCGCGACAGTTCTTCGGCGCCCACCGGCAGGATGTCGCTCATGGTGCCGCCCATGTCGTAGCCGACGCAGATCTTCAGGGTCTCGGCGCCGTCCAGTACGTCGAGCTTGGTGATGCACAGGCCGGAAACGCCGTTCAGCTGCACCGCGCGCTTGAGCGCCGCGGCGTCGAACCAGCCGGTGCGACGGGGCCGGCCGGTGGTGGCGCCGAACTCCTTGCCGCGCTGGCGCAGCCACTCGCCGACGTCGTCCGAGAGTTCAGTCGGGAACGGGCCCTCGCCGACGCGCGTGGTGTAGGCCTTGGTGATGCCGAGCACGTAGTGCAAGTGCATTGGCCCGATGCCCGCGCCCGCGGCTGCCGCGCCCGCGACGCAATTGGACGAGGTCACGTAGGGATAGGTGCCGTGGTCGATGTCCAACAGCGCGGCCTGCGCGCCTTCGAACAGCAGGTTCTTGCCCGCCTTGTTGGCGTGGTAGAGCGCCCTGGGCACATCCGCCACCAGCGGCATCAGGCGCGGCGCCAGCGCCAGCGTGTCATCCAGCGTCTTCCTGAAGTCCACCGCTTCCTGCTTGTAGTACTTCGTCAGCACGAAGTTGTGGAAATCGAGCAGCTCCTCCAGCTTTTTCGCGAAGCGCTCGGGATTGAGCAGGTCCTGCAGGCGCAACGCGCGCCGGGCCACCTTGTCCTCGTAGGCCGGGCCGATGCCCCGGCCGGTGGTGCCGATCTTCTGCGCGCCGCGCGCCGCTTCACGGGCGCGATCAAGGGCACCGTGGTAGGGCAGGATCAGCGGGCAGGCCTCGGAGATGATGAGCCGCGCCTCCACGCCCTTTACCCCGGCCTGCTCGAGCTCGTCCATTTCCGCAAGCAAGGCCTCGGGCGAGAGCACGACGCCGTTGCCGATGAAGCAGTCCACCCCGGCGCGCAGGATGCCCGACGGGATCAGGTGCAGCACGGTCTTGGTGCCGCCGATGACCAGCGTGTGGCCGGCATTGTGGCCGCCCTGGAAGCGCACCACGCCCTGCACGTCCTCGGCCAGAAGGTCCACGATCTTGCCCTTGCCCTCGTCGCCCCACTGGGTGCCGACGACGACCACGTTGCGCGCCTGCTTCGTCATGTGCGTATCACTTCTTCCGTTTTGCCTGCCAGGGGCGGATGCCCGTGACCGCCGCGAGTTCGCGCAGCTCGATGGAGAATCCGGTCGCGGGACGGGCGCGGCCGAAGGCCTTGCCGACCTCGTCGTAGCGTCCGCCCCTCGCCACCGGGCCCGGGACGCCGTCGCAGTAGGCGTCGAACACGACGCCCGAGTGGTAGTGGTAGCCGCGCAGCTCGGCGAGGTCGAAGCTGGCCGGGATGGTGCAGGCGCGCGCCAGCGCGCGCAGCGTGGCCAGCGCGCGCTTCAATTCCGGCAGCGGCGGCAGCCGGCGCGCGGCGATCCCCAGCACCCTGGCGTCGCCGTAGAGCTCGGGCAGCAGCAGCAGCGCCTCGCGTGTGCGGCCGCCCACCCGCTTCGCCAGCGCGCGCAGCTCGGGCAGGTCCTTGCGCTGCAGCGCCTCGAACAGCCCGCGCTCCTGCTCGCCCGCGATTCCCGCGGCGCGCACGATGGCGCGGAACACCGCGACGTGACCGATGTCCATGCGCGCCCCTTTCACCTTCGCCAGCGCCAGCGAGCGGATCAGCAGCCGCTGGATCTCGAGGTCGCTGCCGATGCCGGCGTCGCCGTAGATCTCGGCGCCGATCTGCACCGGCTCGCGCAACGCGGTCGGGGTCGCCGGGCGCGCGTGCAGCACGCTGCCGCAGTAGCATAGCCGCGTCACGCCGCGCCTGTTGAGCAGGTGGGCGTCGATGCGCGCCACCTGCGGCGTGATGTCGGCGCGCACGCCCATCATGCGGCCCGAGAGCTGGTCCACCAGCTTGAAGGTGCGCAGGTCGAGGTCGTGCCCGGTCCCGGTCAGCAGCGATTCCAGGTACTCCAGCAGCGGCGGCATCACCAGCTCGTAGCCGCGGCCGCCGAACAGGTCAAGGATCGCCCGGCGCAGCGCCTCGATGCGCGCCGCCTCGGCGGGCAGCACGTCCTCGATGTGTTCGGGCAGGAGCCAGCGCATGGCGCTCAGGGTTTCCCCTCGAAGAATCCCTGGGCGGCGAGCAGCAGCAGGCCGATGATCATGGAGGTGAGGCCGAAGAAGCGGATCTGGCCGTCGGACAGCGCGAGGATGCGCCGGAAGGTCTCGCGCCAGGCGCTAGGGGCGAGGAACGGCAGCAGCCCCTCGATGATCAGCACCAGGGCGATCGCGGTGATCAGCGCCGTGGCCATCGCCGTTCATTTCCGGGTGCCCGGCCGGCCCGAGGCGTCCTTCAGGTAGCGGAAGAACTCCGAGTTCGGCTCCAGCAGCATCACATCCGACCGGCTGCGGAAGGTCGAGCGGTAGGCCTCCATCGAGCGGTAGAAGGCGTAGAACTCCGGGTTCTGCGAAAACGCGGCGGCGTAGGTCCCGGCCGCCTTGGCGTCGCCCTCGCCGCGCGTGCGCTGGGCGTCGCGGTAGGCGTCGGCGAGGATCACCTCGCGCTGCTTCTCGGCCTCGGCGCGGATGCGCTCGGCCTCGGCGGCGCCGGTCGAGCGCAGTTCCGAGGCGACGCGCTTCCTCTCCGATTCCATCCGCCGGTAGACGTCCGCGCTCACCTCCTGCGGCAGGTCGACGCGCTTCAGGCGCACGTCCACGATCTCGACGCCGATCTTCTTCGCGTCCTGGTCGACGCGCTCGCGCACCTTGGTCATGATGGTCTCGCGCTCGCCGGAGACCACTTCGTGCACCGTGCGCTTGCCGAACTCCTCGCGCAGCAGGCCGTTGACCGTCTGGCCGATGCGGTTGCCCGCGCCGCGTTCGTCCGAGACCGCGATGTAGTAGGCGCGCGCGTCCACGATGCGCCACTTGACGAAGGCGTCCACCAGCACCGGCTTGTTCTCCGCGGTGATGAAGCGCTGCGGATCCGGGTCGTCCAGGGTCAGGATGCGCGTGTCCAGGTAGCGCACGTTCTGCACCAGCGGCAGCTTGAAGTTCAGGCCCGGCTTGGTGATGACGTCGCGCACCTCGCCGAACTGGAACACGATCGCGTTCTGGCGCTGGTCCACGGTGAACATCACCGAGCTGGCCAGCATCGCGAGCGCGACGACGGCGGCGAGGATGGGTCCGACGGCTTTCATCGCGCCCCCCTTTCGCGCTCGCGCAGTGTCTCGCGCGAGCGCGGCCCGGAATCGGGCACGATCGTCGCCGGCGACGAGGGCGTCACCTGCGGCGCGAGGGGGTCCACCGCCAGGTCGCCGCTTTGCTGCATCAGCTTGTCCAGCGGCAGGTAGAGCAGGTTGCCGCTGCCCTTGTAGTCCAGCATGACCTTGGAGGTCGAGGACAGGATCTGCTGCATGGTCTCGATATAGATGCGCTCGCGGGTCACCGCCGGCGCCTTGGCGTACTCGGTGAGCACCTGGCGGAAACGGTTCGCGTCGCCCTCGGAGGTGGCAACGACCCGCGAGCGGTAGCCCTCGGCCTCCAGCAGCAGCCGCGAGGCGACGCCGCGCGCCTTGGGCACGACGTCGTTGAAGTAGGCCTCGCCCTCGTTCTTCTGCCGTTCGCGGTCCTGGCCCGCCTTCTGCGCGTCGTCGAAGGCGGCCTGCACCTGCTCGGGGGGCTGCGCGTTCTGCATGTTCACCTTGGCGATCTGGATCCCGGTCTTGTAGCGGTCCAGGATCGCCTGCATCAGCGGCGCGGAATCCTCCGCCACGCGCTGGCCCTGGTTGAGGACGAAGTCCATCTTGCTCTTGCCGACCACCTCGCGCAGCGAGGTCTCCGCCGCCTGCAGCACGCTGTCGTCCGGGCGCCGGTTGTTGAACAGGTAGTCCTTGGCGTCCTTGACGATGTACTGCACCGCGATCTGCACGTCGACGATGTTCTCGTCGTCGGTCAGCATCAGCGATTCCTTGGGCACCTTGGTCTTGACGTTGCCGCGGTAGCCCACCTCCACCGAGCGCACCTGCGCCAGGTTGACGATCTCGTTCGTCTGAATCGGCCTCGGCAGCCGCCAGCGCAGGCCCGGGTTGGTCTCCTCGGCGAACTTGCCGAAGGTGAGCACCACGCCGCGCTGGCCCTCGACCACGATGTAGAAGCCGCTCGCCAGCCAGACCGCCACCACCACGCCGATGAGGATGCCGGCGCCGCCGCCGAACTGGGCGCCCGTGGGCATGCGCGGCGGCTCGTCCGACCCGCCGCGGCGCTTGCCGAACAGGTCCTGCAGGCGGCGGTTGAAATTGCGCCACATCTCGTCGAGATCGGGCGGGCCCTGGTTGCCTCCGCCGCGGTTTCCACCACCGCGCCCCCAATTGGGATCGTTCAGCGACATTAAGTGCTCAGTTCAGGAAGTGAAAGAGGTTCTTGGGTCTGGCCAGCCCGCTTGCGCGGCTGCGCCGCTTCGGCGATCGCTTTGCGCAATCCGGCAATGCCCGCCCCGGTCCGCGCACTCACGAAAACGCGTGAAATCCTACCATATTCATCGCGTTCCACTCCGGGTTCGAGCCCGGAGGCGTCGATCTTGTTCCACGCCGCGACCTGGGGCACCGCTTCGGCGCCGATTTCGGCCAGCACCCGGTTCACGTCCTCGGCCTCGCGCTCCCGCACCGGGGAGGCGCTGTCGATCACGTGCAGCAGCAGGTCGGCGCGCACCGTCTCCTCCAGTGTGGCGCGGAACGCCGCCACCAGTCCGTGCGGCAGGTCGCGTATGAATCCCACGGTGTCGGCGATGACCACCTCGCCAGCGCCCTCGATCCAGAGCTTGCGCGCGGTGGTGTCCAGCGTCGCGAACAGCTGGTCGGCGACGTAGGCGCCACCCCTGGGATGCGTGAGGGCGTTGAACAGCGTCGACTTGCCGGCGTTGGTGTAGCCCACCAGCGCCACCGAGAACACCTCGCGCCGGGTGCGCGCGCGGCGCTGCACGCCGCGGCGCTGGGCGAGCGTCGCCAGCTTGTCCTTGAGCACCCGCATGCGCGCGGCGATCATGCGCCGGTCGAGTTCGATCTGCTTCTCGCCGGGGCCGCCGGTCTTGCCCAGCCCGCCGCGCTGGCGCTCGAGGTGGGTCCAGCCCCGCACCAGGCGCGAGGAGGCGTGCTGCAGCTGCGCGAGCTCCACCTGCAGCTTGCCCTCGCGGGTCTGCGCGCGCTGGGCGAAGATCTCCAGGATCAGGTCGGTGCGGTCCAGGACCCGCTGGCCGATTTCCTGCTCCAGGTTGCGCTGCTGCGCGGGCGAGAGCTCGTGGTTGAAGATGACGAAGCCGGCGTTGAATTCGTCCACCGCGCGCCGGATCTCCTCGACCTTGCCGCTGCCGGCGTAGAAGCGGGCGTCCGGACGCTGGCGGCGGCCGCGCACCACGCGCGTGCGGCGCGCGCCGGCGCTCTGGGCCAGGCGGGTGATCTCCTCGATGCCGGGCTCGAAGCCCTCGCCGCCGAAATCCAGGCAGACGAGGACGGCGGCGCCGGGGTCCGGCCCGGGGGCTGGATTAGCCGCCCGGTCCGTGGTCAACGGCGACCGTGATGGCACGCGAGGGCACGACCGTGGAGATCGCGTGCTTGTACACCATCTGGGTGACCGAGTTCTTCAGCAGCACCACGTACTGGTCGAAGGACTCGATCTGGCCCTGCAGCTTGATGCCGTTCACCAGGTAAATGGAGACCGGCACATGCTCCTTGCGCAGGGTGTTCAGGAACGGGTCTTGTAGCAGCTGGCCCTTGTTGCTCATCTGGAACCCTCTTTTCCCGAGGTTTGAACTGCTACTGTAATTGATTCCTTTGGCTTTTCCTAGCCAATCCGGATGGGTGGCGTGACGTCGCCGCACTGCGCGCGGTGGCGCAGCGCATGGTCCATCAGCACGCAGGCCAGCATGGCCTCGGCGATGGGGGTGGCGCGCAGTCCGACGCAGGGGTCGTGGCGCCCGGTGGTCGCGACCGTCGCCGGCTCCCCCCTGGCGTCGATGGTGCGCCGGGGAATCCGGATGCTGGAGGTGGGCTTGAGCGCAATGGACACGGTCACCTCCTGGCCGGTGGAAATGCCACCCAGCACCCCGCCATTGTTGTTGGACAGGAACCCCTGCGGCGTCATCTCGTCGCCGTGCTCGCTGCCTGCCTGAGCAATACAGGCAAAACCCGCTCCAATCTCGACCCCCTTGACGGCATTGATGGACATCATGGCGCCGGCGATGTCGGCGTCCAGCCGGCCGTAGACCGGCTCGCCCCAGCCCACCGGGACGCCGCTCGCGACCACGTTGACCCGCGCGCCGCAGGAATCGCCGGTTTCGCGCAGCTGGTCCATGAATTTCTCCAGCTCCGGCACCAGCGCCTGGTTGGGGACGAAGAACGGATTGTTGCCGACCTCGTCCCAGGAGATGAACGGCACCGGATGCCGCCCGAGCTGGGCAAGATAGCCGCGGATCCTCACGCCGTAGCGCTCGGCAAGCCATTTCTTCGCGATCGCGCCGGCGGCGACCCTGACCACCGTTTCGCGGGCCGAGGCCCGGCCCCCGCCGCGCGGATCCCGCAAGCCGTACTTCTGCGTGTAGGTCCAGTCGGCATGTCCTGGGCGAAATTTTTCCGCGACCGCGGCGTAATCCTTCGAGCGCTGGTCCTCGTTGCGGATGAGGAAGCCGATCGCGGTGCCGGTGGTCCTGCCCTCGTGGATGCCGGACAGGATCTCCACCGCGTCGGACTCGCGCCGCTGCGTGACATGGCGCGAGCTGCCGGGCTTGCGCCGGTCGAGTTCCTTCTGCAGGTCGGCGGCCTCCAGCGCCAGCCCGGGCGGGCAGCCGTCCACGACGCCGCCGTAGGCCGGGCCGTGGGACTCGCCGAAGGAGGTGACGCAGAAAAGCGTGCCGAAGCTGTTGCCGGACATGGACGGACTCTAGTCTAGACTCAATTTTCCTTCGGCACCCACTGCGCCGGGACCAGGAAGCGCCCGCCCGCCGCTTTCAACGCGGCGTTTTCGCTCGCGAGGGCGACGCTGCGCAATGCGGCCAGGAATCGGCCGGCCACGGTCTTGCGGAACAGCCACGCATTGATCTGGTCGATGGAGGGCGCGCCGCCATCGGCCTGCGCCGCCTCCATGTAGTACGCCTTGAGGTCGTCGGCGAGAAAGCGCAGCGCCATTGCCGGGGAAGGCAGCGGCGCGGGCGGCGCGGGCAGTTCGCCGGCGAGGAATGCCGCGGCATATACGGGCCACGCACCCGGTGGCTGCGCCGAGACGCCGACCGAGCTGCGGCCGAACCGGGCCTTCGCCTTCTGCGCCCATGGTCCGACCAGCGCCAGTTCCGCGGCCAGCGCCGCGGCCCAGGCCGCCGGCGAGTCCGGTTCGACCGGCGCGGGCAGCGCGAACGGCGGCGACCAATCCGGGCGCTCGCGCCGGCCCGGCGCGTCCTCCGGGAAATCCTCCAGGATCGTCGGGCCGTCCGCGCGCTCCAGCAGCGACAGCGCGGCGCGCAGCACGCGCCCCTGGAACGCCGCGTCCTCCGGCTCGCCGAACGGACGGCCGAGCGCAAACGGCACCCACAGCCCGCGCGGGCCTCCCGTCTTCTCCATGTGCGGCCGGACCAGGCCGATGGCCACCGTCGCCACGCCGCGTTCCTCCAGCATCTGCCCCAGCGCGCACACGGCGCGCGTGCAGAACGGTCAGACCGGGCTGAGGACCGCGCCGCCGACGCCCTCGGCGCGCATCTGCGCGGCGATCGC
>JALHLN010000149.1 GCA_022844545.1 Burkholderiales bacterium
GGTGGCCGGACTGGGCGTAGGCGAGCGCCATGCCCATGGTCTGCTTGTCGCGGATCTCGCCGATCAGGATGCAGTCCGGCGCCTGGCGCAGGGCGTTCTTCAGCGCCACCTCGAAGCTCCTGGTGTCGGTGCCGACCTCGCGCTGGTTGACGATGGACTTCTTGTTCTTGAAGATGAACTCGACCGGGTCTTCCAGGGTCAGGATGTGCCCGGACTTCTGCTCGTTGCGGTAGTCCAGCATCGCCGACAGCGAGGTCGACTTGCCCGAACCGGTGGCACCGACCATCAGGATCAGGCCGCGCTTCTGCATGATGATCTCCTTCAGCACGTCGGGCAGGCCGAGCGTGTCGAAGGCAGGGATGCTGCCGGGGATGAAGCGCACCACCACCGCCGGCGAGCCCTTCTGGCGGAAGGCGCTGATGCGGAAGGCGCCGACGCCTTCCAGCGCGTAGGCGGTGTTCAGCTCCATCTCGTCCTCGTACTCCTTGATCTGCTTCTCGTTGAGGACTTCGTAGAGCAGCTGGCGCACCGCGTCGGCGGTGAGCACGGTCTGGTTGACCGGGATGGCGTTGCCGTTGATCTTGATGTTGATGGGCGAGCCCACCGACAGGAAGATGTCAGAGGCCTTCTTGTCGGCCATCACCTGGAACAGACGCTTCATCGCAGACATGTGATCCTCCGTGCGCCGGCGCCAGACGCTGCCGGTCCCGCTAGTTTAATCCCCGCGCAGCAGGTCGTTCAGACTTGTTTTGGCACGGGTTTTCGCGTCCACCTTCTTGACGATGACGGCGCAATACAGGGCGCAGCTGCCGTCGGCAGAGGGCAGGGTACCGGATACCACCACCGAGCCCGCCGGGACGCGGCCGTAGCCCACCTTGCCGGTCTCGCGGTCGAAGATCTTGGTGCTCTGGCCGATGTAGACGCCCATCGAGAGGACGCTGTTCTCCTCGACCACCACGCCCTCGACCACCTCGGAGCGCGCGCCGATGAAGCAGTTGTCCTCGATGATCACCGGGCCGGCCTGGACGGGCTCCAGCACGCCGCCGATGCCGACGCCGCCCGACAGGTGCACGTTCTTCCCGATCTGGGCGCAGGAGCCGACCGTGGCCCAGGTGTCCACCATGGTGCCCTCGTCGACATAGGCGCCGATATTGACGTAGGAGGGCATCAGCACCGCGTTCTTCGCGATGTAGGCGCCGCGCCGCGCCATCGCGGGCGGCACCACCCGGTACCCGCCCTGCCGGAACTGGTCGGCGCCGAAGCCGGCGAACTTCGAGGGCACCTTGTCGAAATAGTTGGTCGAGCCTCCCGGCATCACGCGGTTCTCTTCCAGGCGGAACGACAGCAGCACCGCCTTCTTCAGCCACTGGTGCGTGACCCAGGCGCCGTCCTTTTTCTCGGCCACGCGAAGGCGGCCGCTGTCCAGGCCGGCGATGGCCTCCTCGACCGCGTCGCGCAGCGCCTTGGGCGCCGACGCCGGGTTGAGGCTGGCGCGGCTCTCCCACGCCTCGTCAATGGTGTTTCTGGCCGATTCCATGTCGTTCAGAGCCTCGAAGTGAATTCGTTCATGCGCCGCAGGCCTTCCGCGCAGTCCTCGAGCGCGGCGACCAGCGCGACGCGGACATGCCCCTTGCCGGGATTGGTGCCGTGCGCATCGCGCGCAAGGAAGCTGCCCGGCAGCGTGAGCACATTATATTCACGCTGCAACTCGCGGGCGAACGCCGCGTCGTCGATCGGGGTCTTCAGCCACAGGTAGAACGCGCCGTCCGGGCGCCGCGGCTGCAGCGGCGCCTTGAGGATGTCCATCGCGGCGTCGAACTTGGCCGCGTACTGGCGCCGGTTCTCGCGTACATGGACTTCGTCGCCCCAGGCCGCGATCGAGGCGCGCTGCACCGGCAGGCTCATCGCCGAGCCGTGGTAGGTGCGGTACAGGAGAAACTGCTTCAGCAGCGCGGCATCGCCGGCGACGAACCCGGAGCGCAGGCCCGGCGCGTTGGAGCGCTTGGAGAGGCTGGAGAACACCACCAGCCTCGGGAAATCCGCGCGGCCGAGCCGGCGCGCGGCATCCAGCGCCCCCAGCGTCGGCCTGGATTCGTCGGTGAAGACCTCCGAGTAGCACTCGTCCGACGCGATGACGAAGCCGTGGCGGTCCGACAGTTCGAACAATTCGCGCCACTGCGCCAGGTCGAGCACCCTGCCGGTCGGATTGCCGGGCGAGCAGGTGTAGGCCAGTTGCACGCCGGCCCAGTCCAGTTCGCCGAATCCCATGCCGTCGTTCAGGAACACGGGCTCGGCGCCGGCGAGCAGGGCCGCGCCTTCATAGATCTGGTAGAAGGGATTCGGGCAGGCCACGCGCGCCGCGCCCGCCGCGGGGTCGATCAGGGCCTGGGCGAAGGAGAACAGCGCCTCCCGGGAACCGTTCACCGGCAGCACCTGCGTGGCGGCATCGAGGGCAGGGACGGCATAGCGGCGCGAGATCCAGGCCGCGATCGCCTCGCGCAGCGCGGGTTCGCCCGCGGTGCGCGGATAGGAGGACAGTCCGTCGAGGGAGGCCGCCAGGGTGTCCTTCACCAGGGCCGGCGTCGGATGGCGTGGTTCACCGATGGACATGTCCACCGGGCGCAGCGCCGGGTTGGGGGTGATCCCTGCCAGCAGCGCGCGGAGCTTGTCGAAGGGGTAGGGCTGCAGCGCAGCGAGGCGCGGATTCAAGGATTCAGTCCCGGGCCTTCCAGCCTCGCTTGCGGTGCGCCACGGTCACGCTGGTGTGGATGCCACCCCGGACATTGAATTTCGCCGACAGGCGCAGGAACCGAGGCCGCGTCGCCGCCACCAGGTCGTCCAGGATGCGGTTGGTGACCGCCTCGTGGAACGCGCCTTCGTCGCGGAACGACCAGACGTACTGCTTGAGCGACTTCAACTCGACGCACAGCCGGTCGGGCACGTACTCGAGCGTCAGCACGGCGAAATCCGGCTGCCCGGTCATCGGGCACAGGCAGGTGAATTCCGGGATCTCCATGTGGATCCTGTAGTCGCGGTCGGGCGACGGATTGGCGAACGTCTGCAGCCGCCTGCTGGGCCTGGAGGGCATCGTATGGACTCTGAAAATCGGAGGAAAGCGCGCAGCCGAATGGTATCATTTTGCGATCGCGAAGACGTCATTGCGCGCCGCTCGCCTCACTCCCTTGCTCCGGTAGATGCGCCTCACTCAGATCAAGCTTTCCGGCTTCAAGTCCTTCGTCGACCCCACCAGCATCCACGTCCCGGGCAGGCTGGTCGGTATCGTGGGGCCGAATGGCTGCGGCAAGTCCAACGTCATCGACGCGGTGCGCTGGGTGCTGGGCGAGACCCGCGCCTCGGCCCTGCGCGGCGACTCCATGATGGACGTGATCTTCAACGGCTCTGGCAACCGCAAGCCGATGGCGCGCGCCAGCGTCGAGCTGATCTTCGACAACGCCATGGGCCGCGCCGCCGGCCAGTGGTCGCAGTACGCCGAGATTTCCGTGCGCCGCGTGCTGCAGCGCGACGGCGAGTCCGCCTACTACATCAACGGCACCCACGTGCGGCGCCGGGACATCACCGACATGTTCCTCGGCACCGGCCTGGGGCCGCGGGCCTACGCGATCATCGAGCAGGGCATGATCTCGCGCGTCATCGAGGCCAAGCCCGAGGACCTGCGCGTATTCCTGGAGGAGGCCGCGGGCGTATCCCGCTACAAGGAGCGGCGCAAGGAAACCGAGCGGCGGCTGCAGGACACGCGCGAGAACCTTGCCCGCGTCACGGACATCCGCGGCGAGCTCGGCACCCAGATCGACAAGCTGGAGGGCCAGGCCAGGGTCGCCTCCCAGTACAAGGAACTGCAGGCCGAGGTGCAGCTCAAGCAGCAGCTGCTGTGGTTCCTGCGGCGCAAGGACGCCGCGGCGGAGCGGGACCGGCACGTGCAGGAGATCGCCCGCGCCGAGATCGCCCAGGAAGCCGAGACCGCGAAGCTGCGCGAAGTCGAGAGCCGGGTGGAGACCGCGCGCGCGGCGCACTACGCCGCGGGCGACGGGCTGAACGCCGCCCAGGCCGGCGTCTACGAGGCCAACGCCGAGGTGGCGAAGCATGAGTCCGAGCTGCGTCATGTCGAGGAGACCCGCCAGCGCCTGGAGAGCCAGCACACCGAACGCCGGGTGCAGCTGACATCGTGGCGGGAGCAGCGCTCGCAGCTGACGCAGGCGATGCACATGTGGATCGCACGGGCCGGCCGGGCCCGCGAGGTCGTGGCGCAGGCGCAGGCGCGCAGGGACGCGGAGCTGGCGCAGCTGCCGGGCGCGGAGCAGGCCTATCGCGACGCCCAGGAGAAGCTCGCCGAGGCGCGGGCGGCGGTGGCGCAGGCCGACAACGCCCAGCAGCTGGAGCAGCAGGCGGTGGCCCACCTGGAGAGGAACCTCCAGTCGCTGACGCAGCGGCGCGGGCGGCTGGAGGCGGAACTTGCCGCGCTCGCGGCGCCCGATGCCGGTGCGATGGCGGCGGTCGAGGCGCGCACCGCGGGGATCCGGGAGTTGATCGCGGAAGCGCAGGCGGCGATGGAGCGCGAGCAGGAGGAAGTCACGGCTGCGGAAGCGGCCAGGGCAGCCGCCGCCCGCGCACTCGAGGATGCGCTCCGCGTGCATACGGCGGCCACGGCGCAGCTGGCGACGCTCCGCCAGGTGCAGGCCGCGGCGGATGAGAACGCGCCCTTGCAGGAATGGCTGGAGCGCCGGGGCATGGCCGCGCTGCCGAGGTTCTGGCAGAAGGTCCGGATCGACCAGGGCTGGGAAACCGCCGTCGAGGCCGTGCTGCGCGAGCGCCTCCACGCGCTCGAGATCGGCGACGCGGCCGCGCTCTCCGGCATGGATGGCGACCTGCCGCCGGTCAAGGCGAGCGTGTTCGCGCGCGGCGGCGCCGGTCCAAACGGCGGCGCGCCCGGCGCGGCGCTGGCGGCGAAGGTTCACGCGGCCGATCCGGATCTGGCGGGCGCCATCGGTGAATGGCTGGGCGGCGCGCTGACGTTCGAAGGCCGGCCCGATGCGGCCGCCCTGGGCGCGCTTGCCGAAGGCGCCTGCTACGTCAACCGCGAAGGCCATCAGTTCACGCGCCACACCGTGAGCTACCACGCCCCGGATCCCGCGGACGCGGGCATCCTCGCGCGGCAGGCCGAGATCGAGACGCTGGAAGGGCGCTGCCCGCCGCTTGAAGCAGCCGTCGCGGGCGCCCGGGCCGAAGCGATCCGGCAGGAGTCGAACCTTGCCGCCCGCATCGAGGCGCTGGACGCCGCTCGCGAGCGGATCGCGGAGCGCGAGCGCGAACTGCACGCGATCCAGATCGAGACCCTCACGCTCAGCCAGGCGCTCGAGCGGCATCGCGAGCGCACCGCGCAGATCGCCGGGGAAACCGCGGAGATCGCCGCCGAGACGGCGCGCGACGGCGAGCGGCTGTCGGCGTCGCGGGACTCGCTGCAGCGGCTGGACGGGGCAATGCGGGCGGCGCGCGCGCAGCTGGACCAGGTGCGCGAAGCCTACGTCGCCGCCGAAACCGCGCTCGCGGACCAGCGCCTGCGGGCGCAGCATGCCGAGCGCGAGGCGCAGGACGCGGTATTCGCCGAGCGCGAAAGCGCATCCAAGGTCACCGAGATCGACAGCTCGGTGAAGCTCATCGACCAGCAGATCGCCCGCGGCGACGAGGAAGTCGCCAGGCTGACCGCCGAGCTCGCGGTCGACCCGATCCCCGCGGTGCGCGAGGCGCTCGACGCGGCGGTGGAGGTCCGCATCGCCCGCGAGGCCACGCTCGCGGGCGCTCGGGACGCGGTGGAAGGGGCGGCCGCGACGCTGCGGGCGCTGGAAGAGGAGCGCCTGCGCATCGAGGCGGGCATCGCGCCGCTGCGCGAGCGCATCGGCGAGCTGCGCCTGAAGGAACAGGCGGCGCGCCTGAGCCTGGAGCAGTACGAAGCGCAGCTGCGCGAGGCGAACGCGGACGAGGAGCGGCTCGCCGGGGCGGTGCAGGGCGCGCCGCGGCCTTCGGTGCTGCAGGGCGAGATCACGCGCGCGACGCAGGCGATCAACGAGCTGGGCGCGGTCAACCTGGCGGCGCTGGAGGAGCTCGCCACCAGCCGCGACCGCAAGCAGTTCCTGGACGCGCAGTCGGCCGACCTCGAGGAGGCCGCGCAGACCCTGGAGGATGCGATCCGGCGCATCGACAAGGAGACGCGCGAGCTGCTGCGCGAGACCTTCGAGAGCGTCAACCGCCATTTCGGCTCGCTGTTCCCGGTGCTGTTCGGCGGCGGCGAGGCGCGCCTGATCATGACCGGCGAGGAAATCCTCGACGCCGGCGTGCAGGTGATGGCGCAGCCCCCGGGCAAGAGGAACAGCACCATCCACCTGCTCTCGGGGGGCGAGAAGGCGCTCACGGCGATCTCGCTCGTGTTCGCCATGTTCCAGCTCAACCCGGCGCCGTTCTGCCTGTTGGACGAGGTGGACGCCCCGCTGGACGACAGCAACACCACCCGGTTCTGCGACCTGGTCAGCCGGATGTCGGAGCAGACGCAGTTCCTGTTCATCAGCCACAACAAGATCACCATGGAGATGGCCGGCCAGCTGATCGGCGTCACCATGCCCGAATCGGGCGTCTCGCGCGTGGTGGAGGTCGACATCGCCGAGGCGCTGCGGATCCGGGAGGAGCTGGCCGCTTGACCCCCCGGGCGGCGGCGCAGGCGCCATGACCGAGCTGCAACTGGGGCTGCTCGCGATCGGGGCCATCGTCGTCGCCGGCGTGTTCGCCTACAACCGCGTCCAGGAGAAGCGCGCGCAGCGCGAGGCGCAGCGCAGCTTTGCCTCCGGCCATGACGACGTCCTGCTGGGCGGCGGCGGCGCGGGCGAGCACCGGGCGCCGGGGGTGGCGCATCGCGCCGAGCCGCGGCGCGAGCGCCCGCTGCCGGACGAGCGCATCGACTACGTCGTCGAGATCGCGCTCAAGGCGCCGGTTTCGCCCGCCGCGGTGGAACAGCATTGGCAGCCGATCCAGCGCCGTCATTCGCCGAGGGCCGTGCTGTCGGCGGACCCCTCCACGCCGGTGTGGAAGGCGGGGCTGCAGCTGGTGGCGCGCGCGGGCGCGGTAGGCGAGGCCGAGTTGATCGAGTTCCGCGCCGCGGTGGAGACCATGGCGGCGGCCCTTGGCGGCATCGTCGCCGCGCCCGAGATGAAAGCGGCGATGGAGCAGGCGCGCGAGCTGGACCGGCTGTGCGGAGAGACCGACATCCAGGTCGTTCTCCATGTGGTGGCGCCGCAGGGCGCCGCGCTGGATGGCGCGGCTGTGGCCCAAGCCGTGCAATCCGGCGGACTGGTGGACGACGGCGACGGGCGTTTCGTGCTGCGCACGCCCGAGGGCCGGGAGATCTACGAGGTGAGCACTCGGGACGGCGCGCTTTCGCTCACCCTCGACCTGCCGCATGTGCCCGACACCGTCCGCTCCTTCGAGAGCATGGCCCGGCTGGCGCACCACCTCGCCGTGGCCGGCGGCGGCAGCCTGGTGGACGACAACGGCAACGCGCTGGGCGAGCAGGCGGTGGCCGCCATCGCCGCGCAGCTGGACCAGGTGCGCGGCGTGCTGGAGGCGCGCGGCATCGCGCCGGGCAGTCCGGCGGCGGCCAGGCTGTTCTCCTAGGGAAACTCTGAATTACCGGTCATTTCTGTCATCCCGAAGCTCGATCATGCGTTGAATAGTAATGGGACGACGGAGCGATAACCAAATGAAGCAACAGGCGCTTTCGATGACG
>JALHLN010000150.1 GCA_022844545.1 Burkholderiales bacterium
TTCATCACCGCGGCCGCGCAGGGCATCGGGCGCGCCACCGCGCTCGCCTTCGCGCGCGAAGGCGCGCTCGTCTGGGCGACCGACGTCAATGCCAAGGCCCTGGCCGACCTGGAGGGTCGCGACGGCATCCGGACACGGGCGCTCGACGTCCTCGACGAGGCGGCAATCGCAAAGGCGGCGGCAGAGGCCGGCCCGGTGGACGTCCTGTTCAACTGCGCCGGCTACGTCGCCCACGGCAGCATCCTCGACTGCAGCAACAAGGACTGGGACTTCAGCTTCAACCTGAACGTGCGCTCCATGTTCTGGGTGACCAAGGCCTTCCTGCCCGGGATGCTGAAGAAGGGCGGCGGCTCGATCATCAACATGTCCTCCATCGCCTCGAGCGTGAAGGGCCTGCCCAACCGTTTCGCCTACGGCGCCACCAAGGCGGCGGTGATCGGACTGACCAAGTCGATCGCCGCGGACTACGTGAAGCAGGGCATCCGCTGCAACTGCATCGGGCCCGGCACGGTGGACACGCCATCCCTGGGCGAGCGCATCAACGCCTTCGCCGATCCGGTGCAGGCAAAGAAGGATTTCATCGCCCGCCAGCCCATGGGGCGGCTGGGCACGGTCGAGGACATCACGGGAATCCTCGTGTTCCTCGCATCCGACGAGTCGCTGTTCGCGACCGGGAACATGTATTCGATCGACGGAGGCATGACGATATGAAGCTTTGCCGCTATGGCAGGAACGGGTTCGAGAAGCCGGGGATGATCGACGCGGAGGGGAGGCTGCGCGACCTGTCCAAAGTGGTGGAGAACATCGGCCCGAACGAGATTTCTCCGCGCGGGCTGAAGATGCTCGCCAAATTGAAGCCGGAATCGCTGCCGCTGGTGGCCAACGGCCCGCGCCTTGGCGTGCCCTATGTCGGCATCGGCAAGTTCATCGCCATCGGCCTGAACTATTCCGATCACGCCAAGGAGGCCGGCATGCCGATTCCCTCCGAGCCGATCGTATTCATGAAGGCCACCACCTGCATCAGCGGCCCGGGCGACGACATCATCCAGCCGAAGAACTCGACCAAGCTCGACTGGGAGGCGGAGCTCGGCGTGGTGATCGGCTCCAAGGCCCAGTACGTGAGCGAGAAGGACGCGCTCGGCTTCGTGGCCGGCTATTGCTGCATCAACGACGTTTCCGAGCGCGCGTTCCAGCTTGCCACCGGGCAGTGGGACAAGGGCAAGGGCTTCGACACCGCCGGGCCGATCGGGCCCTGGCTGGTGACCTCGGACGAGGTCGGCAATCCGCAGAACCTCGACATGTGGCTGGACGTGAACGGCAAGCGCATGCAGACCGGCAACACGCGCACCATGATCTTCTCGGTGGCGCAGATCGTGTCGCACGTCAGCCAGTACATGACCCTGATGCCCGGCGACATCATCACCACCGGCACCCCGCCGGGCGTGGGCATGGGCGTCAAGCCCAACCCGGTGTGGCTCAAGCCCGGCGACGTGGTGAGCTTCGGCATCCACGGCCTGGGCGAGCAGCGGACGAAAGTGGCGGCCTGGAAGGGCTAGTTACTTGTAATGTGAAGTCATGAAGGTGAGGCGGGCGGCCATGGCGTTCAGCATCGCCAGGCCGAACGCCGGGCTCGACTTCACCAGCGCCAGGAAATCGCTTCGGTTAAGGCCCAGCAGCTCGCAGTCGGACTCGGCGGCGGCATTGGCGCTGCGCGGAGACTGGTCCACCAGTGCCATCTCGCCGAAGGTGCCGCCTGAGCCTACCCGGTCCACCACCTTGCCCTGGATCGAGACCGCCACCACGCCCGAGGCGACGATGTACATGAACGCCCCGGTGTCGCCCTGCTTCATGATCGGCTGCCCGGCGCCGTAGCGCACCGTCTCCCGGTCGCGCAGCAGCGCGCGCAGGCCGGTCATCAGTCGCTTGTCGAACACGCTGGTGGGCTTGGCCCCGGCCTTGTCTTCGATCGCGTTGCCGCGCCGCAGCGAGGCGGCGGTCTGGCGGATGCGCAGGATCATGATGGCCATCAGCATCAGCGCGAACTCCGGCTTCTGCTGCAGCCCGGTCTCGAACTGCTTGCCATCGATGGACAAGACCCGGCAGCTGGTCTTCGCGGTGGCGGTTGCGCTGCGCGGCAGGTGCGTCAGCGTCGCCATCTCGCCGAAGATCTCGCCCACCTTCACGCTGCCCAGCACCTGGTCGCCGACGGAGATCGCGATCTCGCCCTCCAGCAGCAGGTACATCTTGTCGTTCTTCGAGAACAGGCCGCTGGTCTTGTCGTCCTTGGCGAACAGCACGCCGCCGGCGGGCACGGTCTCGCCCTTGCCGGCGCCGCGGAAGAACTCCATGGCCACCGCGGCGTTGTAGACCGGGCTCGCGGCCGGCCGCGCCGCCTCGGCGGGTGCTGCCGGCATCGGCGTGGTCTTGGAGAAGTCCAGGTCGCTCACGGCGGCAGTTTAATACGCCGCCGCGGAAAAGGGTCGGCGGCGCTCAGTGCGCGTTCTGGCCGCGGAAGGCCCAGCGCGTGAAGCGGCGCTCGACGAGCGCCGTGATCGCGTAGAGGACGATGCCCAGCACCGCCAGCACCAGCAGGCCGGCGAACACGATCGGCACCTGGAACGCGGCCTGGGCGTCCAGCATCAGCTTGCCGATGCCGCGGTTGGAGCCCACCGTCTCCGAGACCACCGCGCCGACGAAGGCGAGGGTGATCGCCACCTTGAGCGAGCCGAAGAAATAGGGCAGGGACCGCGGGATGCCGACCTTCCTCATGATGTCCAGCTTGGAGGCGCCCAGCGCGCGCAGCACGTCTTCCAGTTCGGGTTCGGTGGTGGCGAGGCCGGTGGCGACGTTGACCACGATGGGGAAGAACGAGATCAGGAACGCGGTCAGCACCGCGGGCACCTCGCCGATGCCGAACCACAGGATGAGAACCGGCACCACCGCCACTTTCGGCACCGAGTTGAAGCCCACCAGGATCGGATAGATGCCGGCGTAGATGGCGCGATGCCAGCCCACGCCGATCCCGAGCAGCAGGCCGAACACCGTGGCGATGAGGAATCCGAGCAGCGTGGTCCACAGCGTGACCACGGAATTCGACGCAATCGGGTCGCGGTACTGCCACAGCGCGGCGAACACGTCCGAGGGCGCAGGCAGGATGGTGAGCGGCACCGAGAACGCGACGCACACCAGTTCCCAGGCGACGAACATCGCCACCACGAACGCCGCCGGCGACAGCACCTTGATGGCGAACTCGCCGCGGTCCATCGTCAGTGGCGCCCGCCAATGAGCGAGCGCAACTCGTGCACGATGTCCTGGAAAGGCTGCGTGTAGGTCACCTCCAGGTCGCGCGGACGCGCCAGCCCCACCTCGCAGCGCTTGAGGATGCGCCCGGGGCGGTTGGACATGACGTACACGGTGTCGGCGAGGAACACCGCCTCGCGCAGGTCATGCGTCACCAGCATCACCGTGACCTTGCGCTCGGCCTGGATGTCGCGCAGCGTGCACCACAGCTCCTCGCGCGTGAACGCGTCCAGCGCGCCGAAGGGCTCGTCCAGCATCAGGATGTCGGGCTCGTGCACCAGGGCGCGGCAGATGGAGGCGCGCTGCTGCATGCCGCCGGAGAGCTCCCAGGGGTGCTTGTCGGTGAAGCCGGCGAGGCCCACCGATTCCAGCAGCCTGAGCGCCTTGTCGCGGTACTGCGGACGTTCCGCACTCATGCGGCTGCGGTAGGGCTCGACGATCTCCAGCGGCAGCAGAACGTTCTCCACTGCGGTGCGCCAAGGCAGCAGGTTCGAGTTCTGGAACGCCATGCCGACCGACTTGAGCGGCCCGGAGACCGGCTTGCCCTCGACGGTCAGGATGCCCGCGGCGGGCGGGTGCAGCCCCGAGATGAGCTTCATCAGCGAGGACTTGCCGCAGCCGGAGGGTCCGACCACGGCGATGAACTCGCCCTTGGCGATATCGAGGCTCACCTCCTCGACTGCCTTGACCGCGGCAGTGCCGCGGCCATAGGCCATCGAGACGCGGTCGAGCCGTACGAGAGCCTGCAAACTACTTCACCAGCCGCAGTTCTTTCGCCGGCAGGTATTGCGCGGTGAATATGTCCGCCGCCTTTGGCTTGGCGGTGTAGTTGAAGGTGAGGCCAACTTGATCGATGGAACGCTCCAGGCGCTTCATGTCCACCGCGCCCAGCCCATTCTTCAGCACGTCCGGAGTGACGAAGTTCTTCTCCAGCGACAGCTTCAGGCGCTCCAGTTCCACGTCGCGCTTGGCGATCGGGTTGCGCTTCATCAGCGAGTCGATTGCGGTGTCCGGGCTCTTGATGGTGTCCTGGATGCCCCGGATCGTCGCCTTCACGAAGCCGGCCACCGCCTTGGGCGAAAAGCGCATGAAGTCCGGGTTGGCGATGACGGCGTTGCCGTACAGGTCGACGCCGTGGTCGCGCATGTGCAGCACCACGATCTGGTCCGCGGGCACGTTGTTGGCGCGCAGGTTCATGAACGAGGAGAACCAGAAGCCGGTGATGGCGTCCACCCTGCCCTGCGCCAGCATCGGCTCCCGCACCGGGAATCCGACATTCTCGATCCTGACCTTCGAGGCGTCGATGCCGTTTGCCTTGACGAAGATCGGCCACTGCGCATACGCGCCGTCGGGCGCCGGCGCGCCCAGGATTTTGCCCTCGAGGTCCTTGGGCTTGGAGATGCCGGACTTTTTCAGCGCAACGATGGAAAAGGCCGGCGTGTCGTATACCATCATCACCGCCTTCACCGGCAGGTTGCGCGCGTTGTCGCGGTACTTCACCAGCGAGTTGATGTCGGCGAAGCCCATTTCATAGGCGCCGGAGGCCACCCGGTTGATGCCCTCGACCGACCCCGAACCCGGGTCGATGGAAACGTCCAGCCCCTCGGCCTTGTAGTAGCCCTTGTCGATGGCGACGAAGTAGGGCGCCGCGGGTCCCTCGAAGCGCCAGTCCAGCGCGACGCGCACCGGGGTGAGCTTTTGCGCCAGCGCCGGGGCGGCAGGCAGCGCAGCCAGGACGGCGAAACAAGCGGCAAGAAGGCATTTCTGCAAGCGCATGGACGTGCTCCAGGGAGGGGTGCCGAAGTCTAATTTGGAGTAAGCTTTCACGGCAAGCCTCAACCGCGAGGAGTCCTCCGCCATGAACGAACGAGCCCGCCCCGAAACCGTCGGCGCCAGCACCGGCGCTTCCCTGGAAAACTCCGCCTTCTTCATGCCCTTCAGCATGAACCGGCACTTCAAGAAGGCGCCTCGGCTGCTCACCGGCGCCGAGGGCGTCTACTACCACACCGCGGACGGCCGCAAGATCATCGACGGCACATCCGGCCTGTGGTGCGTCAATGCCGGCCACTGCCGGCCCAAGATCGTGGCGGCGATACAGAAGCAGGCGGCGAAACTCGACTTCACGCCGCCGTTCCAGCTCGGCAACCCGATGGCCTTCGAGTTCGCCGACCGCCTGGTCAAGATCGCGCCCAAGGGCCTGACGCGGGTGTTCTTCGCCAACTCCGGATCCGAGTCGGTGGACACCGCGTTGAAGCTCGCGCTGGGCTACCACCGCATGCGCGGCGAGGGCCACCGCGTGCGCCTGATCGGCCGCGAGCGCGGCTACCACGGCGTCAACTTCGGCGGCACCGCGGTGGGCGGCATCGTCGGCAACCGCAAGATCTTCGGCGCGCTGGTCGCCGGCGTGGACCACATCCGCCACACCCACGACCTGGAGCGCAACGCCTTCTCGCGGGGGCAGCCGAAGCACGGCGCCGAGCTGGCCGACGACGTCGAGCGCCTGTGCGCGCTGCACGACCCCTCCACCATCGCCGCGGTCATCGTGGAGCCGGTGGCCTGCTCCGCCGGCGTGCTGGTGCCGCCGGTGGGGTACCTCGAGCGCCTGCGCGAGATCTGCACCAGGCACGGCATCCTGCTGATATTCGATGAGGTGATCACCGCCTTCGGCCGCCTGGGCAAGCCCTTCGGCTCGCAGCACTTCGGCGTCACGCCGGACCTCATCACCTGCGCCAAGGGCATCACCAACGCCGCCGTGCCCATGGGCGCGGTGCTCATGAAGGAGGAGATCTACCAGGCCTTCATGGGCGGTCCGGAGAAGGCGATCGAGATGCCGCACGGCTACACCTATTCCGCCCACCCGCTCGCCTGCGCCGCCGGCCTGGCGACGCTCGAGGTCTACGAGGAGGAAGGGCTGCTGACGCGCGCCGCCGAGCTCTGGCCCTACTGGGAGGAGCAGGCGCATTCGCTCAAGGGCCTGCCCAACGTCATCGACATCCGCAACATCGGCCTGATCGCGGCCATCGAGCTGGCGCCTTCGGCCGAGGGGCCGGGACGCCGAGGGCTGGAAGCGCACGTGCGGGCGTTCGAGAAGGACGCCTACATCCGCGTCTCGGGCGACATCATCGCGCTGGCGCCGCCGCTGATCATCCAGAAGCCGGAGATCGACCGGCTGTTCGCCACCGTGCGGGACGTCCTCAAGACCCTGCCGTAGCGGCCCGGGCGGGATTGGGCCGCGCGATCGAGTTCATCCTCAACGGCGAGCGCGTCGCGCTTGCCGCGGTGGATCCGTCCCGCACCCTGCTCGTGTGGCTGCGCGAGGCGCGCGGCCTGACCGGAACCAAGGAAGGCTGCGCCGAGGGCGACTGCGGCGCCTGCACGATTGCCATCCGGGAGCACGGCGCGGTGCGCCCGATCGCGAGTTGCATCGCCCTGCTGGGGGCGATGGACGGCCGCGAGCTCATTACCATTGAGCAGTTGAACGACCATCCCGCGCAGCGGGCGATGGTGGATTGCAACGGCTCGCAATGCGGCTTCTGCACCCCGGGCTTCGTCATGGCGCTCTACGCGCACTGCGAGTCCGGCGGGCCGGCCGACCGGCAATCGCTTTGCGACGCGCTGGCCGGAAACCTGTGCCGTTGCACCGGCTACGCGCCGATCCTCGCCGCGGGCGCGGCGATGGGGAAGGCGCGCCGCTCCGCGGCGCCGGTCGCCGCGCCGCAGGCGGCGCTCGACTACGAGCACGACGGCAAGCGGTTCTTCGCGCCCGCGAGCGTCACCGGGCTCGCAGCCTGGCTCGAGCAGCGGCCGCATGCGCGCATTCTTGCCGGGGGCACCGACCTCGGGATCGAGATCACCAAGGCCCATCGCGACCTGGACTGCGTCGTCCATCTGGGCAAGGTCGTGGAACTGAAGCGGATCGACGAAACGGAGCAGGCGCTGGAGCTGGGCGCGGCGGTGACCTACGCGGAGGCCTTCGACGCCCTGGCGCGCATTCATCCCGATGCCGGCGAACTGGTGCGGCGCATCGGCGGCGCGCAGGTGCGCGCGGCGGGCACGCTGGGCGGCAACATCGCCAACGCCTCCCCCATCGGCGACAGCATGCCGCTGTTGCTGGCGCTGGGCTGCACGCTGACCTTGCAGCGCGGCACGGCGCAGCGGCAACTGGCGCTGGAGGACTTCTACACCGGCTATCGCAAGACTGCGCTCCGGCCGGGCGAGTTCATCCGCAGCTTGCGCATCGAGCGCCTGGAGCCCGGCGCGCGTTTCGGCGCCTACAAGCTGTCCAAGCGCTTCGATCAGGACATCTCAACGGTCTGCGCCGCTTTCCACGTCGCCGCGAACGGCCGCGCGCGATTCGGCTTTGGCGGCATGGCGGCCACGCCGGCACGCGCGCCGCGCGCGGAGGC
>JALHLN010000151.1 GCA_022844545.1 Burkholderiales bacterium
ATATTCTCAGGACATGCATGAGAAACGGTAATGCGAACGGGTAACGAGAACGCAGCCGGCGCCCCCCTGCAGCGCCTGCCTTCCCTGGACCTGCTGAAGGCATTCGAGGCGGCCGCCCGCCTGCTGTCCTTCACCAAGGCGGGGGAGGAGCTGCACCTGACGCAGTCCGCGGTCAGCCGCCAGATGAAGGAGCTGGAAGACCAGTTGGGCGTGGCCCTGTTCCAGCGCCGCCACCGCGCGCTGTCGCTCACCGACGCGGGCCAGGCCTTCTACCCGTCGGTGACGCAGGTGCTCGCGACCATGCGCGCCGCAACCGACCGCCTGCGCGCGCTGTCGGGCCGGCGCATGCTGTCGGTGACCACCACGCAGTCATTGGCCTCGCTGTGGCTGATCCCGCGCCTGGGCAGTTTCACGCGCACCCATCCGGACGTGGACGTGCGCATCAGCGCCGACACGCGGGTGCTGGATCTCGAGCGCGACGGCCTGGACATCGCCATCCGCCATGGGCCGCCCGCGCTCGCGGGCACCGGCGCGATCCGGTTGTTCGGCGAGCGCGTGTTCCCGGTGTGCAGCCCAAAGCTGCTGAAGGAACCGAAGCGGCCCTTGCGCGAGCCCGCGGACCTGCGCTACCACGTGCTGCTGCAGTACGACGATCCCGACGGCCGCCATCCGTGGGTCCACTGGCGCACCTGGCTGGAAGTGGAACGCCTGACGGAATTGAAGCCCGCGGGCAGCCTGCTTTTTTCCGGCTATGACCAGATCATCCCGGCGGCGATTGCCGGCCACGGCGTCGCGCTGGGTCGCACGCCGCTGGTGCAGGGGGCGATCGAGTCGGGGGAGCTGGTGGAGCCGTTCGAGCGCCGCGCCGATCCGGCGCGGGCCTATTTCGCCGTCGTCTCGCGGCACGCCGCAGGGCGGCGCGAGGTGGATGAATTCCTTGCCTGGCTCAAGGAGGCAGCGGCGCAGGAGCAGCTTACGCTGCAGGATTCCGCGCGCCGCGCGCCGCGGGCTAGACGCTGAGGACGAGCTTGCCGATGTGCTGCGAGGTCTCCATCAGCCGGTGCGCCTCGCGGGCCTCTGCGAGCGGGAAGGTCCTGTAGATCACCGGCTTGATCTTCCCGGCCTCGATCAGGGGCCAGATCTTCTCGCGCAGGTTCTTCGCGATCGCGCCCTTGAACGCGACCGTGCGCGGGCGCAGCGTGGAGCCGGTGAGCGTCAGGCGCTTGCCCATCACCGCGCTGATGTCCAGTTCGGTCTTCCAGCCGCCCAGCACCGCGATGAACGCCAGCCGCCCTTCGTCGGCGAGGCACTTCAACTCGCGCGGCACGTAGTCCCCGCCCACCATGTCCAGGATGACGTCCACGCCCTTGCCGCCGGTGGCGGCCTTCACCTCGGCGACGAAGTCCTGGGTGCGGTAGTTGATCGCCTTCTCGGCGCCCAGCTTCACGCAGGCGGCGCATTTTTCGTCCGAACCGGCGGTGGCGAAGACGCGGTTGCCCATGGCCGCGGCCATCTGGATCGCGGTGGTGCCGATGCCGGAGGAGCCGCCCTGCACCAGCAGGGTTTCGCCCGGGGCCAGATGTGCACGATCGTACACATTTGACCAGACCGTGAAGAAGGTTTCCGGCAGCGCCGCGGCCTCCACCATGGTGAGGCCCTTGGGCACCGGCAGCGCCTGCACTTCCGGGGTGACGCAGTATTCGGCGTAGCCGCCGCCATGCACCAGCGCGCAGACCTGGTCGCCGGGTTTCCACATCGTCACCGACGCGCCGCACGCGGCCACCACGCCGGCAATCTCGAGGCCCGGCAGGTCGGAGGCGTCCGCCGGCACGTTGTACTTGCCCAGGCGCTGCAGCACGTCCGGGCGGTTGACGCCGGCGGCGGCGACCTTCACCAGGATTTCGTGGGTTTTCGGGACCGGGACCGGGCGCTCGGCCGGGACCAGCACGTCGGGGCCGCCGGGGGCGGAGATCTCGACGGCGCGCATCTGCGTTGGGATCGTCATGGGAGGCGGATTCTAGCCCGTGCGGAGTTGCGTTGCGGCCCAGGCGAGGTCCACGTTGCCGCCGGAGATGACCACGCCGACGCGCTTGCCGCGGGCATCCACCTTGCCCTGCAGCAGCGCGGCAGCCCCCAGCACACCGGTGGGCTCGCAGATGAACTTCATCCGCTCCCACAGGAAGAACATGGTCTTGAGCAGTTCCGCGTCCGACACCGTCATCATGTCGTCGACGTGGCGCAGCATGAGCGGGAAGGTGACGTCGCCCATGGATTCGGTGCGCGCGCCGTCGGCGATGGTCTGCGGCGCCTTCACCGACTGCAGGGTCCTCGACTTGAACGAGCGCGTGGCATCGTCGCCGGCTTCCGGCTCGACGCCGATGACCTTGATCCCGGGCGAGAGGTGCCTGGCCGCGACCGCGCAGCCGGTGAGCAGGCCGCCGCCGCCGCAGGGCACGAGCAGCACGTCCAGCGGCCCGGTGTCCTCGAACAGCTCCTTCGCCGCCGTGCCCTGGCCGGCGACAATGTGCGGGTGGTTGAAGGGCGGGATGAGCGTCATGCCCTTTTCCTCCGCGAGGCGCTTGGCGATGGCCTCGCGCGAGTCGCCCGGGCCGTAGGTCACCACCTGGGCGCCGTAGCCGCGCGTCGCCTCCAGCTTCACGCGCGGCGCGTCCTGCGGCATGACGATGACGCGCGGGATGCCGAGCATGCGCCCGGCCAGCGCCACCGCCTGAGCGTGGTTGCCCGAGGAGAAGGCGACCACGCCCCGCTCCTGCGCCTGCGGCGTGAGCTGCGATAGCGCGTTGTAGGCGCCGCGGAACTTGAACGCGCCCATCCTCTGGAAGTTCTCGCACTTGAAGAACACCTTGGCGCCGGTGAGGCCGTCGATCGTGGTCGAATCCAGCACCGGCGTGCGGCGCGCGTGCGCCCGGATGCGCTCGTGCGCGGCGGAAACGTCCTGGAAGGTCACTTCGGGGTTTTCCATGCCCGGATTGTAGAATGCTCGCCATGAACTATTCCAAGTACATTGAACTGAAAATCCGGCGCCTGGAGCCGGGCATCCTCGAAATCGCCATGGGCACCGATCCGGCGAAGCTGCCGACGGCGAACGCGCGCATGCACTGGGAGCTGGCCGAGGTCTGGCTGGACGTGGACCGCGACCCGGAGACGCGCGTGGCGATCCTGAAGGGGTCCGCGAAGGGATTCTCGGGCGGCGGCGACTTCGCCATGATCGAGCAGATCGTGCAGGATTTCGAGGTGCGCGCGCGCACCTGGCGCGAGGCGCGCGACATCGTCTACAACGTCATCAACTGCTCGAAGATGGTGGTGTCGGCGATGAACGGCCCGGCAGTGGGCGCGGGCCTCGTGGCCGGGCTGCTCGCCGACGTCTCCATCGCGGCCAGGAACGCGCGCATCATCGACGGCCATACGCGCCTCGGCGTTGCGGCGGGCGACCACGCGGCCATTGTCTGGCCGCTGCTGTGCGGCATGGCCAAGGCGAAGTACTACCTGCTGCTGTGCGAGACGGTGTCCGGGGAGGAAGCCGAGAGGATCGGTCTCGTGTCGTTGGCCTGCGAGGAGGCCGAGCTGGAGGCGAAGGCGCTGGAGGTGGCGCGCAAGCTTGCCGCCGGGGCGCAGACCGCGCTGCGCTGGACCAAGTACAGCCTCAACAACTGGCTGCGCATGGCGGGGCCGACCCTGGATGCCTCGATGGCGCTGGAGATGCTCGGCTTCACCGGCCCGGAGGCGAAGGAAGGCGTCGCCTCGCACCGCGAGAAACGCAAGCCCGCGTTCCCCCCGCCGCCCAAGGATTTCTGATCAGCCCGGCTTGCTGAAATCCAGCGCCTCGCCGCCTGACGGGGAGGACGCGGCGGCGGCTTCTTCCTTCGTGGCGCGCGTCGCGGCGGTGCCGTTGATCAGGCGCTCGAGGTCGCGCGCGATCACCGCCGGATCCGGCGGGATGCGCCCCATGCTGGTGAGCAGCACGCGCACCGGCAGGTCCACCAGGGTGGGATCGGGATGGTCGCGCAGGTGCGCGGCGCTTTGCACCGCGGGCACGACGCGGCCGCTGCGGATCCCGGCCAGTTCGTTCTCCAGGCCGTTGACCACGGCGGCCTGGGCGCGGGCGATGCCGGCGAGCAGCTCGGCGAGCTGGATGGCGGAAATCTGCAGCATGGCGCGTCCTTCCGGAAAAGTGCGGGAGAGTGCGGACAAGTGCGCCGATGTTAGCATTCCCGCCGTGTTCTCCTGGAAGCGGCCCGGCAATCTCGGCGTGACGGACGGGCGCCTCGCGCCCTGCCGGCGCACGCCGAACTGCGTCTCCAGCCAGGCCGATCCGGCCGATGTGTTGCACTACATCGCGCCGATTCCGTTCAACGGCGACGCGGCCGCGGCTATCGCTGCGGCGCGCAGGGCGGTCGAGAGCATGCAGCGCGCGACCGTGATCCGCGAGGAGCCGGGCTACCTCTACGCCGAGTTCCGCTCGAAGCTGATCGGTTTCGTGGACGACGTGGAGTTCGCCTTCGACGACAAGGCCGGCCTGCTGCACGCGCGTTCCTCGTCGCGCGTTGGGCGGCGCGACTACGGCGTCAACCGCGCGCGTGTCGAGTCGCTGCGGCGGCGGATCGCCAGGGACGCGGGCGGCTAGTCCCGGAAGCGGACCACCACCGGCTGGTGGTCCGAGGCCTGCGTGTCCCCGTCGATGCGCACCGAATCGATGCGGCATGCGAGCTCCCGGGCGACGAACACGAGGTCGCAGCAGTAGGGCGCCGTGCCGGAGGCGCGGTCGTGGACGAAGAAGCTGGGCGGGTGCGCCTGGCCCGGATTGGCCGTCTCCCAGGCGTCCACATGCGCGCGCCGCAAGGGCGCGAACGCCGGATCGCCGGGCGCCATGTTGAAGTCGCCGGTGACGATGCCCTCGGCCGGGCAAGGCTGCGGCGCGAACGGGCCGGCGGCGTATTTCGCGGATGCGGGGGTTCGGGCGTGCATGCGGGCCTCGGCATCGATTTCGGCCAGTTGCGCCGCCTGTGCCGCCCGCTGGCGGGACGAGTAGTACTCCAGGTGCGTGGTGGTCACCCGCAACCAGCCCCAGGGCGCGCGCACTGTCGCCTCCAGCGCGACGCGCGGCATGCTGGGCGAGTCCGCCTGTGCGGGCCAGGGAAGCGAATGGCGCATCACGCGGCCCACCGGGAGGCGCGACAGGATGAGGTTGCCGAAGCGCAGCCGTCCGCCGTCCGCCGCGGGCGCGTCCACTGCCCAGCCGACGTAGGCGCCATGACCGGGAAACGCGCGCGCCAGCGCTTCGGCCTGGGCTTCGCCCTCCACTTCCTGGAAGCAGCACAGGTCGGGGTCGGCAAGCGCCCTGGCGGTTGCCGCGATCCGGGCCGGGTCGACGCGGCCATCCATGCCGCGGCAGGACTGGATGTTCCAGCTGATCAGATTCACAATGGTCGCGTGAAAGGTCCCGGGACCAGGCCATGATCGCACGCCTGCTTGCGCCATTGGCGCTGCTCGCGGCCTGCGTACTGCCGGCCCAGGCGCAGGACAAGGGCCTCGGCGCGGAGCGCGAGGCTTCCGACGTCCTCTCCGCGGTGGTGCGGGTCCGGGCGAAGATCCTCGCCAACGCGCGCAGCGCGGAGACGCTCGGCCTGCAGCGCGAAGGCTCCGGCGTGCTGGTCCGCGAGGGCTATGTCGCCACCATCGGCTACCTCGTCATCGAATCCGAAGCCATCGAAGTCACCGGCGCCGACGGCAGGTCGGTGCCCGCGACGCTCGCCGGCTACGACCACGCCAGCGGCTTCGGCCTGGTCCGGCTGCTCGCGCCGCTGGCGGGCAAGCCGCTGGAAGTCGGCGATTCGGCCGCGCTCGCCGAGCGCGAACTGGCGCTGGTCGCGGGCCATGGTGGTCGCGACGCTGTGAGCGTCGTCCAGGTGATCTCGCGCCGCCCCTTCTCCGGCAGCTGGGAATACCTGCTCGAGTCCGCGATCTGGACCTACCCGGCGGTGCCGAACTGGTCCGGCGCCCCGCTGATCGGGCCCAAGGGCGACTTTCTCGGCATCGGCTCGCTCATCGTCGGCGATGCAGCCGGGCGCGGGGTGCCCTCGCCGGGAAACATGTTTGTGCCGGCGGACCTGCTGCGGCCGATCCTGGAGGACCTGATTGCGATGGGGCGTTCCAGCGCGCCGGTCCGGCCCTGGCTGGGCATCAACGCCGAGGAGATCCGCGGCCACCTTCTGGTCGCGAGGGTTTCGCCGGAAGGCCCGGCGGATGTCGCGGGCGTGAAGGCTGGGGACATCCTGATCGGCGTCGGCGACGAGCCGGTCTCGACGCTGGCGGACTTCTATCGCAAGGTCTGGGCCCGCGGCGCGGCCGGGGTCGAGGTTCCGCTGCGCTTCCTGCAGGGCGCGCAGGTGAAGGACCTCAAGCTGCGCTCGATCGACCGCGCCCGGCATTTCCGGCAGAAGCAAAGCTTCTGAGCAGGCAGGCGCGGAGCATCTGAGCGGTCAGCGGATGAACATTTCCTTCGGATAGGGCTCGACGCCCGCGTTGAGCGTCGAGGGCGGCGTCCGGCGCAGCATGTCCGTGTCCGGCGCGTGCGACACGGTCTGGGCGTAGCGCACGTTCTTCTGCATTTCCTCGACGTACAGGTTCTGGCCGGCGAAGTGCCGTTCGGCGTACTCGTAGGCGCGCGCCAGCTGCAGGTCGAGGCGCTTGGCCGCGTTCATGTAGAACGCCGGCGTCTTGCGCACCAGGTCGTCGCCCGATCTGAACATCACCTGCTTGCGGCCGCCGGGCAGCGTCTTCTGCGTCAGGCCGCCCAGCACGAACTCCGGGTAGAGGCGGTCGCGGCATTTCTCGAGGTAACAGCGGTCCGACATCTGCGCGATGATGTCCGCGGTGCCGAGCATGTGCCCGACGCGGCGCAGCAGGGTGTCGTTGATGGGAATGGTTTCCGCCGGGCGCTCGTAGCCGGTGTAGTGCACCAGCGTGGCCCCGGTGTTCGCCAGGCGCCTGAGGCCGAGCTTCGGCAGGTACGCGCCAAGGTGCTTCGAGCCGCGCGTGACGTGGCTCATCGTGTACTCCGCGCCGTAGCGGTGGCGACGGTCGGAGCGCTTCTTCAGGTAGCCGAAGTCGTGGTATAGCGCGGTGATGATGCCCAGGGCGAAGACCTCCGCGGGCAGGGGCGGGGAGTCGCCGACGCGCGAGTGCGTGGCTTCGCGGCTGCGCTCGTAGCCGTCCATCAGGCGCGCCATGGCGAGGGTCACTTCCAGCACGTGCTGGATGTCGTGGTACTCGGTGTCGCAGGCCTGGTACTCGGCGTCCTCGCCGCGGTAGGCGCGCAGGAGGTCGTCGAAGGCGCGCTCGATCGCAGCCGGCGTGGCGCGCGGGGGCTTGCCGTCGTACAGGCCGCGGAACACGCGCATGACTTCGCCGCGGACCTCGCCGGCGTCCGTGGTCCGGATCCTGTCGCTTACGTCGTGGTCGTTGCGGCGCATCGGCGCTGAACCCAGCGCTGCCCGCCGCTGGCGTTGCTCCCCCCAAAAAAAGCATTCTAAGGCGCGCGACGCGCGCCCGGAGCCCTTTTCCCCGGGTTCCGGACCGGATAGGATGCGCAAAGGCCGGTTGCGGGGCGGTGACGCAGTTCACGCGCGCCGCCGCGC